>CAZOCO010000112.1:0-7614 GCA_964578325.1 uncultured Muribaculum sp. | reverse complement strand
TGATGTCCGGTTAGAGCATCGGGGGTTTGTGTGAGGCGGACGCCAAACTTGGCGTCCCTACCGCGGGGGTGGACATAATGCGCTGTGTAGTAGGGAGGTTCCATGGAACATCCTTTGTTGGTGTGGGGGTATTTATTTGCATGATGAGCCGATGAGCCGATAAGTAAATTGTTAAAAATTAGGAAAACTCGACAAAAATTCATAACTTTGTCGCGAATATTGCGTGATGCATATTTCAATGGAAAAGTATATACAGAGAACATCAAAACAAAAAACTATGTTTATATCACGTTCTTCAGTTGCAGTTCTTGCGACTGTATTTGGCATTTTTGCCGCTAACGCACAGCAGCTCCCAAATGCTGATTTTGAGACATGGACAGATTGTATCCCCTGGACTTCCAAAAACAATACAACGGTTGTTGGAACGACCCCTACAAACTGGTGTATATCAAATGTCTCTACTATGTCGGTAAAAGTTGGATCTGAAATAACTGTGGACAATTCAACTAAAGCTGTACAATTGAAAAATGTAAGTATGGTTGGAAATAATATTCCTGGATATATATCATTAGGAACAACTTGGTCCACTTCACAAGGCATATATCCCATAAAAAACAAAGATGGAGGCACATTCGGTGGAATTGATTTCACCTATAATCCTGATGCCATTCAGTTCGATTATAAAAGAATAAATGGGAGTGGTTCTACGCAACCAGCCACTGTTATATATTATTCGTGGATCGGAACAACAACACAAAACAACGTTCCTGGAAATATTGCGACTACAGGCTCTCCGACAAAAACCACGATGATAAATCGCGACCGTAATGTTTTAGGTATGACTTGTGCCACTGGTGACACTCCAACCTATTCAGCCAATTTCGAATTGCTTTCATATCTTGAGTATAAAATCACAACTCCTTCATCAGAATGGAGTACCGCTACTCTGGAAATTCCCTATCTGGTTTCAGGCAAAAATCCGGAAATGGCAAACGTTATTTTTGCTGCAAATGACTATTTTGGGGATGCAAGCTCTGTAAAAAAAGATGATGAATTGGATCTAGACAATGTGAAGCTCATTTACTATTCGCGTCTGTCATCGCTGAAAATCAATGGCACCGAGATCGATGGTTTCGCATCCGACAAATACAACTACACTGTAGCTACTCCCTACTCGACCGACAATACTATCGATGCCACCGTACTCGGTCGCTCGGCAAAAATCGAATCAGTGACATACAACGACACCGACTACACAGCAACCATTAAAGTATCTAATGTCGATGCCGACAACGACGGCGAGACATCGCACACCTACGTTATCCAGTTTGCCGAACCGGCCAAGAGCGGAGTACTCTACGAAGGTATTATCAAGATATATATGGGTGGCGACCCAATGGAACTCTCCGACCAGAAAGTTGTAATCACCTCGACAGGCGACGACACATGCGACTTCGCTCTGGAAAACTTCACCCTCGACGGCGATCAGAATAACAGCCTCGGCGACATTCTTGTCAAGGATGTGAAAATCACTACCGCATCGATCAACGGCAAGAACTGGAAGAAATACACCGGCTCAACCAAGGGATTAAGCCTTGCCGCCGGACAGATTATTTGCGATGTCGACCTCGAAGGATACGAAGACGACAATAAGAATCTGGTGGCATTCATCCATGTGAAGTGGATAATGGATCCCACCGATGAAACATCAATAGTTCCTATCGAAGTAGAATTCCGCACCAACAACTTCGAGACAGTAACCGGTATCGACAACATCGGCGCAGACAACACGGATGCAACTCCACACTACTACCTCATCAATGGAGTTGAAGTAAAAGAGCCTACCGCGCCCGGACTCTACATCGTGCGCCGTGGCAACAAAGTAGAAAAGATAGTGAAATAATCATACTTCCAACCGCATATGCATCGGGATTCGGCGACACCGGATCCCGATGTTTTTTTACTACAGAAACGGAGTTTTGGAAATGCAAAAAATTTTAACTAACTTTGTTGCCTGAAAATAGGAAAAGTACATAAATTTGCCAAAAAAGAACAAAACATGAAAGCAATTAAAGTCGCAGCACTTATGCTCGCTGCAGTAATCGGAGCGTATACTGCTTCTGCAGAAAACGTAAAAGTAAAAGGCGGTACATACGTAGGTACTGTAAGCATCAGCCTTGGTGGAGATCCGATGGACGTACCCAATCAATCTGTAAACATAGCTGCCACAGGTGTCGGCACATGCGATTTCTCGCTCAAAAACTTCTCTCTCGACGGTGATCCGGCAAACAGCATCGGCGACATTTTCGTTCCCGGAGTCATCACTACCCAGACTCCCGGCACATCTGAAACATATTATCTTGGTGCAGCAGAAGACTTAAGCCTGGCCGAAGGTCAAATTATCGCCGATGTCACTCTCGAAGGAACAGAAAATGCAGCCCGCGAACTCAACATGAACATACATGTAAAGTGGATTATGGATCCTTCAGATAAGGAAAATTCCGCAATACCTATCGAAGTGACATTTACCGGCAAGTGGGACGGAACTTCAGGCATTGTCAATGTGACATCTGACAACAATCAACCCGCAAGCTACTATACAATCGACGGCAAACAGGTAAAAGACGCTTCTACATCGGGCATGTATATCGTGCGCCGCGGCAACGAAACCGAAAAAATCGTAGTGAAGTAAAAATTCTACATCTATAGAGATACGAAAGGCGACACTTACCGGTGCCGCCTTTCTTTATGGATTTTCACTTCGAAAGTTTCTCTGCAAGATATCGGGCCGTATAGCCTCTGTCGGCTGCGACAATCTGTTCGGGCGTACCGGTAGCCACAACTTCACCACCAGCGTCACCGCCTTCCGGGCCTATGTCAATAATATGATCAGCACATTTTATCACATCAAGGTTGTGTTCGATAATGATAACCGTATGCCCCTGGGCTATAAGACGGTCGAACGAGTCCATCAGCGTAGCGATATCGTGGAGATGCAGACCGGTGGTAGGCTCATCAAAAATAAATACCGTAGGCTGCGGCTTTTCCTGTCCGAGGAAATAAGCCAGTTTTACACGCTGGTTTTCTCCACCCGACAGAGTTGACGAAGATTGTCCGAGCTTTATATACCCCAGTCCGACATCCTGCAGTGGCTTCAGCCGTGATACGATGCGACGTTCGGTGCTACCGCTACCCTGTTCAAAAAATTCGACAGCCTCATTAACCGACATATCGAGTACATCGCTGATATTTTTACCACGATACATCACCTCAAGCACCTCACGTTTATAACGCTTGCCGTGGCAATGCTCGCATGGAATGACGATGTCGGCCATAAACTGCATCTCGACGGTAATAGTACCTTCACCCTTGCACTCCTCACAACGCCCACCTTCGGCATTAAACGAAAAATATCCGGGAGTAAAGCCCATTTGCTTTGACAACTGCTGATCGGCATAGAGCTTGCGTATTTCATCAAACGCCTTAAGATATGTAGCGGCATTTGATCTTGACGACTTCCCAATCGGATTCTGGTCGACAAACTCAACCGCACTCACCCGTTTCAAGTCGCCACGTAGATCCAGATGCGCTCCGGGGGCATCGCCCGGCTCGCCAAGCCGACGCAGCAGTGCCCGATACAATACATCGCGCACAAGCGTAGACTTTCCCGAACCGCTGACACCGGTGACCACTGTCATCACTCCAAGAGGAAATTTCACATCGATAGATTTCAGATTGTGCTCCGACGCACCGATCACATCGATAGAATCGCGCCATTTGCGCCGTGATACCGGCACGGGAATCGAGCGCTGTCCATTCAGATAGCCTACGGTATATGATGAAGATTCTGCCGGGATAGCCGACAAGGGCCCGGAATACATGACCTGACCGCCATGGCGACCGGCATCTGGGCCGATATCGATAAGCCAGTCGGCTTCGCGCATTATCTCTTCATCGTGCTCGACAATGACTACTGTATTTCCGAGATCGCGCAGGCGCTTAAGCACACCAAGCAGTCGCGTAGTGTCGCGCGAATGCAGACCGATACTCGGCTCGTCGAGTATATAAGTCGATCCGACGAGATTACTGCCAAGCGACGTGGCAAGATTGATACGCTGGCTCTCACCGCCCGACAGTGTCGACGACATTCGGTCGAGAGTAAGATATCCAAGTCCTACATCGTACAGATATCCCAGACGGTTGCGTATCTCTTTCAGCAAGCGGGCACTTACTGCCTGATCGTGGTCGTCAAGCGACAAATCATCAAACCACTGCGCCAGCCGATCGACAGGCATACGCACAAGTTCAGGCAGAGTAGCACCACCGACACGCACATACGACGCATCAGGCTTTAGCCTTGAGCCGTGGCAATCAGGACACACCGTCTTACCGCGATAGCGGGCCTTGAGCACACGATACTGTATCTTATACTGATTCTCATCGACCATACGGAAAAAACCGTCGATACCGCGCCAGTAGCCTTTACCGTGCCACAACACATCGAGTTCACGCTGATCAAGCTGGCAATAAGGCTTATGTATCGGGAAATCTATCTTCGACGCGAAACGCATCAGCGACGTCTTCCACTGACCCATTTTCTCCCCACGCCAACATGCCACAGCATCGTCGTAAATTGAAAGCGACTTGTTCGGCACGACCAGATCAGGATCTATGCCGAGTATCCGGCCGAACCCCTCACAACGCTCACATGCGCCGTAAGGATTGTTGAAATTAAACATTAGGTCGTTGGGCTGCCGGAACATCATTCCATCAGCCTCAAAGCGTTTTGAAAAATCATGATAAATGACTTTTCCGTCCGCCCAGACTACCAGCTGCATTTCATCATGACCCTCGAAAAATGCCGTTTCAACGGCTTCGGCCAATCGGCTTGCCTCGTCACCCTCGTGGGCTACCGCGAGCCTGTCGATGAGTAGTTTTGTGGTATCTGGATTAAGCTTTGATAATTGATCTTCATCGGCAAGCAGATCTTCAATCAGAATAAACTCGTCGTCGTGCATCAGGCGGGAATAGCCACCTTTAAGCAAAATACCGAGCTGCGTGCCTACCGTACGTCCTTCCGGGATATAGAGCGGAGCGACTACAGCTACACGCGTACCTTCGGCATAGCTGTTTGCCACCGCCAGCACATCTTCTACCGTGTGACGCTTGACTTCAACACCGGATACAGGCGAATATGTGCGGCCGATACGGCCGAAAAGCAAACGCATGTAATCGTATATCTCGGTGGAAGTGCCTACAGTCGAACGCGGATTGCGGGTGTTGACTTTCTGCTCAATAGCAATTGATGGCGACAGGCCGCGTATATAGTCTACATCCGGTTTTGCCATTTTACCCATAAATTGCCGGGCATAGGCCGAAAGACTTTCTACATAGCGTCGCTGCCCTTCGGCATACAGAGTGTCGAATGCAAGCGATGACTTGCCTGAACCACTGACCCCAGTGACTACGACAAGCTGTCCGCGAGGCACTTCAAGATCAATATTTTTCAGGTTATTGACCCTGGCGCCTTTTATAGTGATATATTTTGAATTGTCTGGCATAAAGAATCGTGTTAACTTACAAAGTTACACAATTTTCCACAGAAAAGTCCACTGCCGCTACCAGCGGCACGCATAAAAACTCTTAAATGATGTTGTCAAGACTTGAATGTGACAACCCGGTTATATACAAAATTAACCAGAGTATACACGACATTACCGATAAGGGTAGACACCCCGTAGCCCGACAAGGTGTATGCACCAAGTGACATTTCAAATGTCTCAAGTGGAGAATGATAGTATAGCAACCACACCGCAAGCAACTGCAGCACGTAGCACAGCAGAAAACCACAGCCAAACTTCACAGCCTCGGCCATATACCGGCCGGAAGAACGAAATACCCAACGCTTATTCCATATAAAAGAGTTGATCAAACCGGCCACATAGCCTATCGCATTGGCTACAAGAGGGTTGAGGTCGAACAGATTTTTACAGAGGAAAATCACTACGAGAGTGACAAGGGTATTTATCACTCCCACTACGGCATATTTTATGAATTGCAGGATAGACGTATTATTCATCATTGTCGGAAGAATCAGCGTGAAGTTGAGGAAGATGCCATGAATAGTGTACGGCAAGCAGTCGGGCAATAATCACTGTAGCGGCACACGTCATGCCGCACACAGGCATCGACGCCCCACACAGCATCACGATCCAATATATCAGACCACCCATAAGGCAAGCGGTGGCATAGAAATCTTTTTTAAACAGCAACGGCTCGTGGTTCAGCAATATGTCGCGCGCCACACCACCGGTGGCACCCGTAACGATACCCATCGTAATGGCAACCCACATAGCATAGTCTACGGCGAGCGATTTCTGAATGCCGATCACGACAAACAATGCGAGACCTACAGTGTCAAACACAAACAATATGCGGGTATGCACCAATATGTGCTTAAACAATATCACCGTGCCGAGTGAAAACAGCGTCACCAGAATGTACCACCACGACTGCATCCAGAATACAGGAATACCGAGTAGCATATCACGCAGCGTTCCACCTCCGATTGCCGTAACCAATCCGACGCTGTAGGCACCGAACCAATCGAAATTACGGGCCGCCGCCATGCGTATACCAGATATAGCGGCAGCAATTGTTCCGATCATCTCTATGACAAACAAAAATGTCTGTGCATCCATATCATTTTGAGGTATTGGATTGGAAGTAACTACATACTCGTGTGAGGCCGCAGTTCATACAATCGGGTTTCCGGGCTTTGCATACATACCGGCCATGGAGTATGAGCCAGTGGTGGGCTTTCGGAATAATTTCGTCGGGAATATTCCTGACGAGAGTGCGCTCGGTTTCGAGCGGCGACCGGCTGCCCCGGGTGAGTCCTATGCGCTCGCTTACACGGAACACATGGGTATCTACCGCCATGGCAGCCTTATTCCACAATACCGACAGGAGCACATTGGCAGTCTTGCGTCCTACCCCGGGAATCGTGAGCAATTTATCAATGTCAGATGGGAGCTCTCCACCGAATTCCTCTACAATCATACGTGCGGCTCCGGCGAGCGAACGGGCTTTGTTGTTGGGATACGACACGCTTTTTATGTATGGAAAAATATCGTCGGCAGTAGCTGCGGCCATATCATATACCGTAGGAAACGCCTCAAACAAAGCCGGAGTGACCATATTCACCCTCTTGTCGGTGCATTGCGCCGAAAGCACGACGGCCACCAGCAGTTCATAAGGACTGTTGTAGTGAAGCTCGGTTTCAGGCGCAGGCATAGTGTCCTCAAACCATCGTATCACAGCGTCGTATCGCTGGCGTTCGGTCACGATCAATGAGCACCTTTAAACTCGTCGAGGAATCGGATATCGTTCTCCGAGAACATACGGAGATCCTTTACCTGATATTTAAGATTGGTGATACGCTCGATACCCATACCAAGTGCGAATCCGGAATAAACATTAGAGTCAATGCCGCAAGCGTCAAGCACATTGGGGTCAACCATACCGCAGCCGAGAATTTCCACCCAGCCCGTATGCTTGCAGAATGAACAACCTTCACCGCCGCACAGGTTGCCCGAAATATCCATTTCGGCC
>CAZOCO010000111.1:0-7680 GCA_964578325.1 uncultured Muribaculum sp. | reverse complement strand
ACACTCACAATGTGATTGCAGGTGCCGTGACTCTTACCCAGCCTATATATATGGGCGGACAGATACGTGCGCTCAACAAGATCGCCCACTATGGCGAACAGATGGCTCAATCGCTCCATGAGCAGGCGGTGCAGGATGTGATCTACAACGTAGACGAGGCATACTGGCTGGTAGTCTCTCTTGTTGAAAAGCAGAAACTGGCGAAAAGTTTTGTCGGACTTGTCGACTCGCTGCGTACTAATGTAAAGACGATGCTTGACGAAGGGGTGGCTACCCGATCAGATCTTCTCACCGTAGAAGTGAAATACAACGAAGCCTCTCTGGCTCTGACGAAAGTAGAAAACGGTCTGGCGCTATCGCGCATGGCACTCGCCCAAGTCTGCGGTATCCCTGTTGACTCTCCGATGACTTTGGCCGATGAGGTGACACACACATCGCCCGCGTCAATTCCCGACGCATTCGACTCAAGCATGAACGAAGTCTATACGCGCCGCCACGACCTGACGGCACTCCGGCAGAGTATCTCGATGCTTGAAGGCCGCGAGAAACTAGAAATGTCGGCCATGCTACCCAAGCTCGCTGCCATGGGTGCATATTCTTTCTCCAATCCTAACGTCAACCACGGATTCGAGAAGAAATTTGGCGGAGGATTTTCAGTCGGAGTGACTCTGACAGTACCGATATGGCACTGGGGTGGAAACTACAACAAGTTGCGTGCAGCCCGCGCCAATACTGCCGCACAGCGACTGTTGCTGGCCGATATGGAAGAGAAAGTAGACCTGCAGGTAAGTCAGGCACGCTACTCCTATCAGGAAGCATTCAAGACCTACGACATGACGGAAGCCAATCTGCGCAGCGCACAGGAAAATCTGAACAACGCGGAGACCGGATTTCATGAGGGCGTACTTACCGCCGACGATGTGACCGCCGCACAGACAGCGTGGTTGAAAGCTAATTCCGAACTCATAGACGCTGAAATAGCTATCCGCCTCTGCGACGCCTATCTGTCAAAAGTAATGGGACTATAACAACAATAATTTCCGAACAAAAAAATCATCACTACAATGAGCGATAATATAAATTCAGCCGCACAGCCGGCAAAAGAAAAATCACTGATACTGACATTAGTGCTTGTAATATTAGCGATTGCGGCAGTGGCAGTAGTTGGCTTTCTGTTTCTTAAACAAGCTCCCGACACGGTTCAAGGTATGGGAGATGCTACAGAGATACGTATTTCGGGTAAACTTCCGGGTCGTGTAGCCGAGCTATATGTAGAAGAAGGAGCCCGCGTCAAAGCCGGCGACACCCTTGTACATATACACTCGTCGCTTGTTGATGCCCGATTGCTGCAAGCCAAGGCGATGGAAAATGCCGCAGGTGCGACAAACCGCAAAGTCGATGCCGGCACACGCCCGCAGATAGTCTCGGCGGCACACGACCTATGGACACAGGCAAAAGCCGCCTCGGGTATTGCCGCAAAGACCTACGAACGTATGTCAAACCTATATGCCAAGGGGGTGATTTCGGAGCAGAAACGCGATGAAGCAAAAGCTGCCGCCGAAGCTGCAAAGGCTGCAGAAGCAGCCGCAAAGAGCCAGTATGATCTGGCTGTAGCCGGCGCACAAAGCGAAGACCGTCAAGCCGCCGAAGCCATGGTACAGGTTGCCAAGGGTAGCGTGCAGGAAGTGGATGCTCTGCTTGAAGACCAGTATCTAACGGCACCGTGCGACGGTACGATCACGGTGATTTATCCCAACGAAAGTGAACTTGTGGCATTGGGCGCGCCTATCATGTCGCTTCAGAAAGACGATACCTGGGTAGTATTCAATATGCGCGAGACTATGCTCAAAGATATTACTGAAGGCACAGAAATCAAAGTGCGTATTCCGGCTCTCGATGTAGAAGAGACCATGACAGTATACTATATCCGAGATCTTGGTACATATGCCAACTGGCAGGCCACCAAGTCGACCGGAGATTTCGACGCCCGCACATTTCAGGTAAAAGCCCGTCCGGCCCAGCCCATAAAGAATTTCCGCCCGGGTATGTCGGCTGTTCTCGTACAATAACATATACAAATCAACTGCGTATTAAGGAATGAAAATTTTTCTAAATAGTCTGCACTCGCTGCTACGTCGTCCGCTCTACTGGGTGGCTATGCTGGGTACTCCATTGTTTGTGATGTTGTTCATGACATCGCTGATGAAGGAAGGCCTGCCATACGGTGTGCCGGCGGCGATGGTCGACAAAGACGGTTCGTCTCTGTCGCGTCAGGTGACGATGGATCTTGCCGCAATGCAGACAATAGACCTTTCGGATGAGTTTAATTCCTTTACGGAGGCTCGTCATGCGGTACAGGACGGCCGTATATTCGGATTCTTCCTGATTCCTGAAAACTTTGAACGCGATCTTCTGGCGGCAAAGTCTCCTACGGTGACGTTCTATACCAATATGACATACTTTGTGCCGGCGTCAATTCTGTTCAAGACATTCAAGACAACGGCTCTTCTGTCGAAGGCCGGTGTTGTGCTGCAGGTTGTCGATGCAGCAGGTGGAAATTCCGAACAAGCCATGCCGCTGATACAACCGGTTTCAATTGACACCCGGGCACTTCACAATCCGACACTAAACTATGCCGTATACCTCTGCAACTCGTTCCTGCCATGTGTAGTGCAGCTGATGATATTGCTTACCACATGTATGGCTCTTGGCGAGGAAATCAAACGTGGCAGCAGTGTGCGACTTATGACTATGGCCGGTGGAAATCCATACCGCGCCGTCATACAGAAACTTTTACCGCAGACTCTCATCTATTGGGCTGTAGTGATATTCATGGTATCGTGGCTATATTGCTGGGAAGGATACCCTATGAATGGTTCGTGGTGGTGGTTTATGGTGTCGGAAATATTATTTGTTCCGGCATGTCAGGCCATGGCTGTAATCATATTCGGTATACTGCCTAATTTGCGCCTCGCGCTGTCGCTCTCGGCCCTGTCTGGCATATTGAGTTTCTCTGTAGCGGCATTCTCATTCCCCGTTCAGAGCATGTATCCGGCAGTAGGCATTTTCTCCTGGCTTATGCCCATACGCTATAATTTCCTTATATATATCGACCAGGCTCTCAACGGTATCGATCCTTGGTACAGCCGGTGGTGGTATGCTGCCTATCTCATCTACTTCGTTGTCGCAGCACTGCTGATTCCACGTATCGGCCGTGAATTTCGCCGACCTGTCTACATTCCGTAATTTAAATCATGGATATTAATAACCTACATAAAATCAGTGCTGTCAAGGCTTTTGTAAATGCATTTGTCAACGAAATGCGCCTTGTTGTACGCGACCAGGGAGTACTTGTGTTTCTGGTGTTGCTACCACTGTTCTATCCTCTGGTATATTCCATCATCTACAACCCCGAACTCGTGCGCGACGTGACGGTAGTGGTTGTCGATCACGACCGGACAGCTCGTTCGCGCCAACTTGCAAGAATGCTTGATGCAACACAGGAAGCCCGCATCATAGGCTATGCTGCCGATCTCGACGAAGCCCGCCGCGCCATGGATTCGCACGAATGCTACGGAATACTTGAAATACCCGAAGGTTTTCAGAAATCTATCGGTCGACAGGAAACAGCACACGCTGTCATATACACAGAAATGAGCCTTCTGCTACGTTATCGCAGTCTTCTCATGGCCGCTACCAATGTATCGCAGGCTATCGGTGCGGAAATTCAGGCGGAAGACATCGATGAGGTCTTACCCATTGCGTCTACTGTCATGCCTGACGATCCTATGCCGGTCGAGTCGGTGCAGCTTGGCAATATCACCGGAGGATTTGACTCATTCATTATGCCCGGTGTGCTGGTATTGATTCTACAGCAAAGTATAATCCTTGCAGTAGGACTTGCCGGAGGCAATCGCCGTGAGCGTCGCCTGTTGGGTCCGTCATCGTTGCCCGGACCGGTTGCTGCCACTCTGTCCGGACGCGCACTATGCTACATCGTCATGGCTATTCTGCCGGCAATCTACATCCTCCACTACGTGCCGATGATGTTCTCGTTTCCGATGGAAGGCTCACCGCTGCAGATATTTGTATTTGTGCTGCCGATGATAATAGCCTCGATAATGCTGGGATTCACTCTACAGGTATTCATCTCCGAGCGCGAATCGATATTCGTGGTGTGGGTAGTGACATCAGTAATATTCCTGTTTCTGTCGGGCCTGACGTGGCCGCGGTTTGCAATGTCTGCTCCGTGGAAAGCATTAAGCGACTGTGTCCCTGCCACATTTGGAGTAATGGGCTACGTCAGGATGAACGCTAATGGCGCAGACTTGTCGCAACTCCATATGGAATACACCGGACTCTGGATACAAGCCGTAGCATATACTCTGCTGGCATGGGCAGCTCAATGGTATATGCGTAGAAAATATGTAAAATACAACAATTAATAACTCTCTTTTTTATAACCCTTTAAAATTTTAAAAACATGAAGAAAGTAATTCTTTGCGCAGCGATGGCAGTTGCATCTCTCTGCGCCACAGCTCAAAGCGACATTTATGTAGGTGGTCAGGTAGGTTTCTGACACGAAAGCAGCAACAATAACCCTGCTACCAACCAGTTTACAATTTTGCCTGAAGTCGGCTACAATCTGTCGGATTCATGGGCAATCGGTACACAAATCGGATATGACTACACCCACATCTGCGGTGCAAAGACTTCAGTCAACTTGTTTGAGTTCAACCCATATGCGCGTTATACTTTCTTCAAGAGCGAAAGTAATTTCGTCAATCTGTTTGTCGACGGCACAGTCGGTCTCGGTGCAGGATGGACATCATATGGCGATGAATCATCAAAAACTGCAGTAACATATCAGGTAGGTCTGCGTCCGGGTATCTCCCTCAACTTCGACAAGCATTTCAGCTTTGTAGCTCATGTCGGTCTGCTCGGTTATCAGGGTGCCAACAATCAGGCTAAACTTGCCGGTTACAACAGCAAAGGTGGTCTGATGCTTGATGGCAACAACATCCAGTTTGGCTTCTACTACAACTTCTAATTCAGAATACAGACTTTAAATCATATCGGCCGGATTCCATTTTGGAGTCCGGCCGACTATGTTATTTCGTAACATTCGGAAACAAAAAAAGGTAAGCTGACTACATCGCACCGCTACGACTCGGTACCGTTGCTCCGGTCAAGGCCTGGCGGAGTTCCCGAGGAGCTGGTCGTGTAGGACTTACCCGTTGCAAAGTTAGCACTTATTTCCCAATCTCCCAACTTTCAGTTAAAAAACAATTAAAAAAAATCCTATACACGCTGAAATTTACATAGATATACCGAAAAATACACCTCATCAAGGTAATCAAGTTGAGAGTAGGCGGCATAGGCGGTCATTTTTTGCCAATGCCGGAATTGGCAGTTTTAAAAATTATAGCTAACTTTGTAATACATAATACTTACAGAGCCCAAGAGATGGTAATGTGGGTGGGATGTAATGACATTTTGAAAAAACGTTTATCAGCGTTTCTGTTTTGACCAATTGAAATCTGGCAGTTTCAAATCTTCATCAAGGCAGCGGCAATGGTAGATGGTCATGGATATGTATGGTATCATTCCAATGGCTTTGTGTTGAGAGACACATGCTATTGGTGTATATCTGCATATACACGTGGGCTCTGCACATTGCTCTTCCTATGAAGATGGGCACATGCCAGAGCCTCAATTGGTGGGACGAGCAATGGTAAGGTACCCACGTTTTTGTTTTCATAACTGTCTGCTCCCGGGTATCACGCAGGCAACGAAACAAACCAATAATGAGAAAATTTATTTTTCGTAGTGCGTTGTCCGCTGCATTAGTGCTGGTCGGATTAAATTTTTCATCATGTAGCAATGACTCTTCAGATGAGCCCACGCCCAGTGGACCTGTTACGGTTAACCCGGCAAATGTATTCGTTAATGGATTGCCAAAGCAAGTAGGCAACATGCAGATTACAACAAATTCTGATGGCCTTGTGTCCAAAATAACTAACGGATATACCACTGCTACTTTTTCCTATCCATGCATGAGTCGCGCTGCTGCTCCAGATGTTATTATTAATATAAATCAGGATGATTACTCTTATGTGGCAAATCTGTATCTTAATGAATCTGGATATGTAAGATATCTTGAGTATGTTGACGAAGAAGGTATTATAAAAATGTGGATGGAATACAATGATGATGATCAATTAAGTCGCTTAAAAGGTACCAGTTCAGAGGGATCGGAAACCATGACCTTTACTTATGACAATGGGGCTGTTGCCCGTATAACCGGTAACTATGGTCAGAAGCTTACTATAGAATATGGCACCGCGCCGATGGAAAACAAAGGAGGGTTGTTGACTTGGGATTACATGATTATGGATGAGGATGAGTTTTTAGGTCTCATTTACTATGCAGGTATGCTTGGAAAAGCAACGAAATTGCTTCCTGTTAAATCGATTTGGAATGAACCGGAATATACCGAAACTACTAATTTTTCGTGGACACTCAACAATAGCGGTTTCCCGACAAAACTAAAGTTTACAAGTATATCATCTGATGGCGATTCATATACCGACGAACGTATATTTGTGTGGTAAAGCCAGGAAAGCTTATATGAGACTATTTAACGTGAGTTCGATATAAAAATTCCCACCAAATAGAGCTAATACAAAAGAAGTCGATTATTTCGTCGGGTGCTTCCCGATAAAAACACTATCTATGTGTCGTCATGTGGCGCTACCTTTGCGCCATCATGAAAGCACGATTGTACCACATCCCCCGATTCCACCTGCGCGAGCGCCGTTACGTCCGTCCCGACTACGCCCGCGCATTCCGTCTGTGGTACGACCGGCATCGTCGCCAGTGGTGGCTCCCCGCGCTCACACCGGGCGATCTGCGTCTCATCTCCGCGTGGGAGCAGCGCCGGTGCGACCGCCGTCTGATCAACCGCGCCATCCACACCTCCCCTGACGCGATCCCCGACGACACCTCCCGCCATCTCGCAATCCTTTACCTTCACTTCCTCAACTCCAAGATACTCCCGCACTACGGCGAGATCGCCATACTCTGCGCCAACCCACGCGACACCAAAGCCTTCTGCCGCTCCATCGGCATGGATCTGCGTCGCGTCCACATCCGCTCACACCACAATCCAATGTGTCTGCTCGGCATGACATGCGACACCGCCCTCATCCTCGACGCCCACCGCTCCGCCATGCGCCTCCATGCCGGACTCGCCGACGACATCTTCCATCAGGAACTCCGCCTCATCCTCCCGTGGATGGACTTCTCTCCGCTCTGCTACCTCATCATCCATGGCTCCCCGGTGCCGCCGCCACGCCGTCGCGCACGCCTCAACCGCACCCACTCCTTCCACCGCTTCCTTGAGGAACTCCAACACCGCCCCGCAACCCACAACCCCTATCTCCTCACCACCCCAGCGGCACAAACGGCCACCCCGGCGGTAGGGACGCCATGTTTGGCGTCCGGAATAACTCCATCATCAACAACCGATTACACCATTCCTGCGGTAGGGACAGCATGTATGCTGTCCGAAATAACGCCCTTATATACAGCTGATTGCCCTGAAGTCTTTAATACCACGCCAGCCTTCATACCTACGCTTCCACGCGCCCGACCCGCCTGACGGGCGACACGGGCCGG
>CAZOCO010000110.1:5098-7768 GCA_964578325.1 uncultured Muribaculum sp. | reverse complement strand
ATGCAAAAAGATGGTGTAGACTTCTGGTGGCTCGACTGGCAGCAGTGGCCCTACGACAAAAAGATTCCTTCGTTGAGCAACACATGGTGGCTCAACTATACATTCTTCTCCGATATGGAGCGTAACGGCGACCTTCGTCCGATACTGTATCACCGCTGGGGCGGCCTGGGCAACCACCGCTATCAGATTGGTTTTTCAGGCGACACATTCACTACCTGGAACACTCTCGACTACCTGCCCTACTTCAACAACACAGCTTCAAATGTACTCTACGGCTACTGGAGTCACGATATCGGCGGACACCTGCCTACCGACGGCGACTTCAAGATGGATCCGGAAATGTATATACGCTGGCTACAATACGGTACATTCTCGCCGATACTGCGCGTACACTCAACCAAAGACACCCGTCTGAAAAAAGAGCCCTGGAACTATGAGCCCCGCTACGCAGAAATCATGCGCAACACCATCCGCAGCCGCTACGACCTGGCCCCATATATCTACACCATGGGACGCAAGACTCATGAAACCGGTCTGTCGATATGCCGCCCAATGTACTACGACTATCCTGAAGCTGCCGAAGCCTACGACATGAAGAATGAATACATGTTTGGCGACCAGATACTTGTAATGCCTATCACTGCCCCAATGAACGGCCCGCTCGGCACAGCAAAGATCTGGCTTCCCGAAGGCGACTGGTACGAATGGTCTACCGGCACTACCCTCAAAGGCGGTCAGACAGTAGAACGCTCATATGCACTCGACGAAATGCCTGTCTTCATCAAGGCCGGTTCGATTATTCCCATGAGCTATGATATTGACAACCTGCGTTCAAACGATAATCTCGTCACACTGAATGTATTCCCCGGCGAAAGCGGCGATTTCACACTATATGAAGACAACGGTAACGACAAAAACTACCGCACCGAATTTGCCAAGACTCACATTTCCAGCAAGCTCGACGGCAACACTCTTACCGTCAAAGTAGATCCACGTAAAGGCAGCTATTCAGACATGCCGGAACTACGTCGTCTGGCACTTAAAGTCAACGGCTACGCCGTACCCGAAAAAGTCACAGTCAACGGCAACGAAGCCACATATACCTACGATGGCAACAACGTGGCCCTCAACGTAGATCTCCCCGCCATGAAGTCTGACGACACAGCCACCATCGTCATCACCTATCCCGAACGCATGCTGGCCGACAATGGCTTTATCGGCAAGAACCGCCGACTTTACCGTGCACTTGTTGATCTGAAAGACCGTTTTGCCGCCCTACCGCTCTATGAGAGCCTCGGACGCCTCGAATCGGCCGGACGCCACATCAGCTATCACCCCGAGCGCTTTGCAGAAATAATGGACGAGTACGACGCAAACTATGCTAATCTTCCCGCCATTCTGCGTCAGAACAATCTGACGGATGCCGACATCGACATCGTACTCAAGCAGATCGGCTACTGATACAATCCTAATACTCTTTAACCGGAGGCTGTGACGTAATATATATGTCGCAGCCTCTTGGTTTTACGCGTAAAAAACACCACCTCACAATTTACCATTGGACACTTCACAAGGACACTTCTCATACGCAGATTCTTTTAGATTCGGCGTTTTTTCTTGATTAAACGGGCGACAATCATTAAATTTGCTGTTTGAAAGAACAAACATTTTTACAATGGACTTATTTGAGACCGTAAATGCCGACATAAAAAAAGCGATGTTGGCTAAAGACCGCGTCAGACTGGAGACTCTGCGTGGTGTGAAAAAAGAATTTTTAGAAGCAAAGACCGCTCCGGGCGCAGATGGAACCCTCTCTGACGATACCGCCATAAAGATCTTGATGAAAATGGTGAAACAGCGCAAAGAGAGTGCTGAAATATATACCTCGCAAAACCGCCCCGATCTGGCAGAAGAAGAACTCGCCCAAGTTACAGTAATCGAAGAATATCTGCCTAAACAGCTGTCGGACGCAGAACTCACCGCTGAACTGCAGAAAATTATCGCAGAAGTCGGCGCTACCTCTGCCAAAGAAATGGGCAAAGTGATGGGTGTAGCCTCAAAAGCTCTCGCCGGACGCGCCGAAGGACGCGCCATATCTGCCAAAGTACGCGAACTTCTCAACTGATTACATCAACGAACAATAACTCCACACTATATGCTTACCCTTCAACAAATCAAGGAAAACCCGCAGCGCGTGATCGAGCGTCTGGCCGTAAAAGGCTACGACGGATCTGTCACCATCAAACAGATAATCGATCTTGACGACCGTCGCCGTCAGTCACAGCTCAACAACGACAATCTTGCCGCCGAGCTCAACAAGATGGCAGCACAGATAGGCCGTCTGATGAAAGAAGGCAACCGCGAAGAAGCCGAAAAAGCCAAAGCTGCCGTAGCCTCTCTCAAAGACCAGCAGAAAGCTATCGCCGAACAGCTCGCCACCACCGAGACCGAAATACGCGACATCCTGCTCACCATACCCAATCTGCCCTGCGACGCTGTACCCGAAGGCAAGACCGCCGAAGACAACGTAGTAGAAAAGACCGGTGGACCGATGCCCGATCTCCCCGCCGACGCCCTACCCCACTGGGATCTGGCAAAGAAATACAATCTCATCGATTTTGACCTCGGAGTAAAAATCACCGGAGCCGGATTCCCCGTATATATCGGCAA
>CAZOCO010000110.1:0-5088 GCA_964578325.1 uncultured Muribaculum sp. | reverse complement strand
CTACGTCAACGAACACAATCTCTATCTGATTCCGACCGCCGAGGTACCCGTGACCAACCTCTATCGCGACGTCATTATCCCCGGAGATGCTCTGCCTATCAAAAACTGCGCCTACTCGGCATGCTTCCGCCGTGAAGCCGGCTCTTATGGCAAAGATGTGCGCGGCCTCAACCGTCTGCACCAGTTCGACAAAGTGGAAATCGTGCGTATAGAGAAACCAGAAAACTCATATGCCGCTCTTGAAGAGATGAAAGACCACGTGCAGGGACTTCTCGACAAGCTCGGACTGCCATGGCACATACTGCGTCTGTGTGGCGGAGACATGTCGTTTACATCGGCCATCACATTTGACTTTGAAGTATTCTCGGCCGCCCAGAAACGCTGGCTCGAAGTATCGTCGGTATCCAACTTCGAGACCTATCAGGCCAATCGCCTCAAATGCCGCTACCGCGCCGAAGACAAGAAGACACGCCTGTGTCACACCCTCAACGGCTCGGCGCTGGCACTCCCGCGCATCATGGCCGCTCTGCTTGAGAACAATCAGACCCCCGAAGGTATCGTAGTGCCTGAAGTTCTACGCCGCTATACCGGCTTCGACATTATCAACTGATCGCCGACTGATACATAAAGAATTCTACGCCGCGGTTGCCCCACAATGCAGCCGTGGCGTTTTTGTCGTTTTTTTCAACATTTGTTGAGAATTTTACAATTCCAATTTTATATCTTTGCACAAATCGCGAAGTCAATCCATGCATATATACTCTCCATTAAACCGACTGCTGTCGATAAGCATACTTATTATTTACACCTGCCTAAATACGTCAGCCCATACCGATGACAATGTATTTATTGTAGACGGAAGCGAGACATGGCAAATCGTTGCCCCCACGGGCAACAAAGGAGCCTATGTGAAAAACATCATTGACCACACCTACGAGGCCACACGCTATCGTGAGCAGATAAAACCTATGGTGGTTTACAACGACCGTCTGACACTTGGCACTGTATGGGGTAAGGGGAAGAAGAAACATGAAAACGCCACAGCCGACAATATATTTCATGATGACAACCGAGTGTGTTATCTGGAGATGAATCTTGACGGACCAGGTAAAAAAGCTAAAGCGCATTTTGAACGCACACTGACCGACCCGGCATTTTTTACCCGAATTTATCTTGCCGACAATTTCCCCATACGCCATAAAGAACTCAAAATCGTAATTCCGGCAGAATATCCGGATATCACCGTTGAAGAACTGAATTTCACTTCGTCCGACGCAACCGCTATTACCTGCAGAGAAGAGACTGCCGCTAATGGAACACGCACATATATTTATACCTTAAATAATCTCGAGGGGACAGAAAAACCGGAGAAAGAAACTCATAGCCCGTATCCGTTGCTCTATCAACCCGTATTACTAATAAAAGGATGGTTCGCTTCAATTGGAGACCTATACCGATGGCATGCCGATATGAGCCAGACCGACACCGAAATCCACGATATCGACAGATCCCTTACAGAAGAAATATACGGGCAGTCGGGCCAAAGCTTGTCGCCGCGAGAACGACTGAACAAAATATACTCGTGGGTACAGTCAAACATACGCTATCTTGCTTATGAGGAAGGCGAACGCGGACACCGTCCAGATCGTCCATCTGAAGTAATACGCAAGCGCAACGGCGATTGTAAAGGAATGTCACTACTATTGGCCACTCTTCTCAATCATGAAGGCATAGACGCTTCTCCGGCAATAATCGGCACAGACAATATTCCATATTCCATCGGTGAGAACTGCACTCTTGGAGCTACAAACCACTGCATATGTATCGCAGTAGAAAGTGGAGACACACTTTATCTTGATGCCACCAACGAGTATATCCCGTCTACCCATGTTCCGAACAGCATACAGGGAAAAGATGCCATTACGATACCGCAGTCTGGCAAAGGATGGCGCCACATAATAGTGCCTCGACTCTCGGCAACAGCTACAGCTCTCGACTCCATATGCTACGACTATATACTATCGGCAGAAAACAAGACATTGTCAGGAACAGCCACACGAACTCTTGCCGGCGATCTGAAAGAAATATATCTGACCCGTTACTCCCAGAAAGGAGATAAGTATGCCGCCGAACACATGGCTATCGATCTCGTTCCGGGGCGCCGAAGTGTCATATCCGATGAAGAACTTGTAATTGACCGCAATGTTCCGGACGGAACGGCTGTAATTGAGGCCCATATAGTCAATTCGGAAGCTGTAACCGACGCCTCACCCATAATCTATCTCGACCTCAACTCAAAAAACGGTATGTATTTTGAGCGTATTGACAATCACGACCGCCGCTCTCCCTACCGTATTCCCTCGCGAGGACGCATAGTGCGTATGTCAAGAGTAAAATTGCCCGACGGGGCCAAAGTAACATATCTTCCCGACAACTTTACAGCCACAACTCCACAAGCATCATTCTATGGCATATTCTCAAATCCGGAACCTAATACTATTGAGTTGATTAAAGTCATAGAAATCAACGATCCTATGCTATTTTCCGACGACATCGATCTATGGAATAAGACAATCTCCTCATGGAACAATGCCTGTAAAAACCAGATAGAAATCTCTTTTGAATAATACACCCAATTAACAGCCATAATAATATTATGTACACAGCCAAAAGACTGATCTCATTACTGATTATCGCCATGTTAATCACACCGTCCGTCAGTGCAGACAAAATATCCGACTACAAGGAATACGCCGCCGGTGTACGCGCCGATATATGGGCAGATTCCTTGCCGGAATTTTCCAATCCGCCGGCAATTCCCGATAAATATAAAGACGAATCGGCTGTCATACTTGCGATGCACAAATACATTTTCGCGAAAAAGAAAACCGGAGTGGGTTTTGACCGAAATGCGTCGCTCATCCCCATTAAACGCGTCGCACTACTTAACATGGACGATTATGAGCGTTCACTTATACAGATTAACGATAAGGCTGCTCTCGAAAAATTTTCAGAATACGATATGCCCGTAAAACAAAAAGAGAGCGACTGGTACTGGCAGACGAAAGATGACCGTACCTATGTGTTGGGCGTACGTATCATAAAACCGGACGGCCGCATAGTAGAAGTACCGACCGACGACTACGTCATAGCTTCCACACAGAAAAAAGAAGATAAAGCCGACCGACAAAAACTCGCTGTCCCGGGACTGGAAATAGGCGATAAACTCGACATCGTACTATTCACCCACACAGCACTAAAAAACATACAGCCAGAACCGACATATATCGTTTTCAGACAGGATTATCCGGTATTATCGTATACTATCGACTGTAAGATAGACGACGATCTCACCACGATATACCGCCAGCACAACGGTGCACCTGACCTCAATGTAACACAAGGCGACGACAAAGACTACGTCATTAAAGGCGCAACAACCGGAGCTCTTGATGCTGAACCTGAAATACTCTACAACTCGCATATCCAATCGCCCTACATTGAAATGCTCATCTACAACCGCCGTTTTGACCAAAAACCTCCTCGGTATGCCCGTAAGGACGGTGTACAACCAAATCCTGATGCCGAAGCCACAGTTATAAAAGACTATATTGACGCTCTTGAAAACTATGGAGATATCACCGAATCGGTGAAACTACAGCTACGCGATGTTAAGGGTAACCCTATGAAAGCGGTAAAAAACAAGCTTAAAAGCGGGGAATGGACTGAAGCACAAGCTACCGACTATATATACAATCTACTAACTTTCAGCTACATGACCGGTAAATACCGATACTATCCCGGTACATTTGTCAGAGAATTTGACTCCGCATTAAAACTTGCAGGAATAAAAAACCGCAGAAAAGGTATCACAGTTTCGCGCAATGACGGTTCATTAGATCAGACTATCAATGGCGACAACATATGGTTTTTCGTATATATGCCCGAAACGGGCCAGTACTACTCCAATGCCTTCAGAGGTTATAATACATCATCTGAAATACTCTTCTCTCACCAAGGACAACAAGCGATGTTTATTCACGACAAAAATCTGTCAAAGAAAGATCGTAAAGCCGAAGATCGCTGGTTTGTAATACCGGAAAACACACCCTATCAAAACAGGATGGTCACCACAATCGAGGCAGTAATCGACGGTTCTGACATAGACATCACCCGTCGTATCGACGCATTCGGAGTCTCAAAGGAGAAAGTAGGCGACATTCTCACATCGGACAACATACTTAATGCATATCTTGATTATCTTAACCGCGACGGCATAGTGGCCGACCCACAGATGCTACGTAAAGAGAAATCAAAACACAAAAAACAACGTATGAAGCGCAACGCCGACGAAGCCGACAAGCAGTCGGAAAAACTGCGCAAGTCCACAGCGATATATCACGGAGCCGAACCTAAAGAATTTAAATCCTACGAAATCATCAACGGTGGTATAGGTATATGTCCGGACTCGGCATCTATTTCATATTCTATAGACTATGTTATGGACGGGTTGATCAAAAATGCCGGACAAAATATAATACTCAACGTAGGCAACCTGATAGGCGAACAATCCGAGATTGCACCTTCCGCCCGAAAACGCCTGCCCGACGATGATATCATGCTGTCGTTTGCCCGCACAAACATATATGACATCACGATCCAATTGCCTCAAGGATATACCGCTTCAGCCGCATCGTTGGAAAAGCTCAACTGCAACTACACAAACACCGCCGGACATTTTATATCTAAAGCGGTGGCCGACGGTAACAAAATACATCTTACCGTGTCGTATGAATTTTCACAAAGACGATTGCCATCATCAGAGTGGGACAACATGTTGCAACTTTTCGACACAGCAGCACAATTTAATACCCAGACTCTGCTGTTAGAGAAAAAATAAAACTGTTCCTATTGGCGGCACATATTCTTCCGACGGTAAAAAAATGCGTAAGAAATAAATTTTTGCTGAAAAATTTTGGTTTTTCGGAAAAAGCGCGTAACTTTGCATCGCTTTAACGGAGAATCACGGGCGGTTAGCGCAGCTGGTTCAGAGCATCTGCCTTACAAGCAGAGGGTCGGGGGTTCGAA
>CAZOCO010000109.1:5570-7815 GCA_964578325.1 uncultured Muribaculum sp. | reverse complement strand
AAGGACGGCTCCATTTTTGTTGGGATAGGCTGGGAACGTTAAGTTAGTGACATTGGCCTAAACCCTGACGGTTATATCGTAACATAACGTGAGCTCGACATAATCACAGTAGAAAAGCAGTGAGGGTGTCGAGAAAATAGCGGATGTTTTGTAAAAGAAAGAATTTCAATGTTCGCTTTGAGCCTGTTGTGGGGTGAAATTAAGTGTGAAGTCAGAGTTGAAATTAAGTTTTATGGCAGAGTTATGAAGGATTAAGTCTATCGTGGTATTAAAGGCTCCAGGGCCTTTAGGGAGATTAGGACAATCAACTGTATACTATGTGTTTATTTCGGACGCCATGCATGGCGTCCCTACCGCGTTTGTGGGCACAAATTGCTGTGTGTCAGATGGTAGGGATGTTTCCATGGAACATCCTTTGGTTATGCGGGGGGAGGGAGGCTGCACCATGGTGCAGCCCTACGGGCGTGTGTATCCGTGAAAGCAATTTATATTACGTAATGCATTGTGTAGTTGGGTGGAAGGAACGCCATGCATGGCGCCCGGTTTGAGCATCGTGGATTTGTGTGAGGCGGTCGCACCGGCGCTGTCCCCACGCGGAGATGAGACGCAGATCGGCAGGGGTGAGCGCAGGAAGCCACCACTGGCGACGATGCCGGTCGTACCACAGGCGGATGGCGCGGGCGTAGTCGGGACGGACGTAACGGCGCTCGCGAAGGTGGAATTGTGGGATGTGGTACAGTTGTGCTCTTATGATGGCGCAAAGGTAGCACCATGAAGCGGATGTGACTCGCGGTTTTATCGCGAATGGTGTTTTTATGAGCAGTCCGATGAAATAATCGGCTTAGCTCTATTTGGTGGGGATTTTTATATCGAACTCACGTTAACATAAGAATAAGAAACGACGAAAGCCCGGATTTTTCCGGGCTTTCGGTATAATGGTATATGTAGTTGTTATTTCACGAATACCAGGTATTGGCCGGGAGTAAGGACTGCCGGAATTGAGGCGTCTTCGGCAGAGAAGTAGTCTCTCATTCCGGTTACATCGGGAGTTGCATCTGTAAACTCTACGGGTTGTTCGGTGGCAGAGAGGTTAAGCATGACAGTCACGCTATGACCGTCTTTTTCTCGTGAATAGACATAAAGCTCTGGGCTTGTCATGCTGTACACGGTCATCGGTGCTCCCTCTACGCCAGCCGACAGAGCGGGTTGGGTGTGTTTCAGATGATTGAGTTTCTGATAGAACGTGAAATAATCGTTGCGTGGTTCCCACTCGGGAGCTTTGTCTTTTTCAAAGAACTCAAATGCACGGTTCATGCCGGTTTCTTGTCCGGTATAGAGCAGGGGCATGCCGGGAATGGTGTAAGTGAGTACTGCCAGAGCTGGGACCAGATTGCCGTAGCGGTCAAACTCTGTACCTTCCCACGAATTGTAGTCGTGGTTGGTAATCATGTTCATCAGATAAGTGTCTTTGGGGTAGTCGGCCGCTTGGGTGTTTAGCAACGAGTCGATGGCCATGGCATGGGTTTCGGGAAATTGGCGTATATTGCCTTGAGCGTCTTTGAAGGTGTACTGTCCGGCTGTAGCGCTGATGGCTTTCAGTACTTCAGACAACGGCCAGTTGTAACCCATGTCAAATGCGTTGTTGTGGAGCGACGGTTGCGAGGCTTCAGCCAGCATGAACACCGGTTTGATGCTGTCGAGAGCCGGACGGGCTTCTTCCCAGAAGTCTACCGGAACTTCGCCGGCAACATCGCAGCGGAATCCGTCGATGTCGAGGTCTGCAACCCAGAATTTCAGGGCATCGATCATAGCTGCGCGCATTTCAGGGTTGGAGTAGTCGAATTTATATACGTCAGTCCAGTCGTAGGGGCCATACATATTGCCGTCGGCATCTTTGGCATACCAGTCGGGATGTTCCGCTACCCATGCGTTGTCGCGGCCGGAGTGGTTGGGAACCCAGTCGATTATGACTTTCATGCCGAGGTCGTGGGCCTTTGCTACGGTTTCTTTAAACTGGTCGATAGTGCCGAATTCGGGGTTGAAGGCTTTGTAATCCTGCACGGCATAGTAGCTGCCCAGTGTGCCTTTGCGTCCGTCGACCGAAATGGGATGTACGGGCATGAACCACAGTATGTCTACGCCAAGTTCTTTGAGACGTGGCAGATGATCGGCAAAGGCTGTGACTGTGCCGCTGTCGGTAAACTGGCGCAGATTCACCTCGTAGATCACGGCGTTGCGGCTCCAG
>CAZOCO010000109.1:0-5560 GCA_964578325.1 uncultured Muribaculum sp. | reverse complement strand
GTCGGGGTGGTTGACATTGGTATATGTAGAGTCGCGCATGTCGGCCTGCGACTCTGATTTTTTACTGCCGCACGAACTGCACAGCAGCCCTACTGTCGCGGCGATAAATGAAAAACGAAAGATACGCTTCATGGTGGTTAAAAATAAATTTGGTTAAGAATCAAGTATGGTTATATGTTTTACATGTGTTAAGCGGGATATCCTTCGAAATCGTAGAGAATTGTCGACAGATAGCGTTCGCCCGTGTCGGGCAGAAGTGCTACGATTGTCTTACCTGCGTTTTCCGGTTTTTCGGCCAGAGTAAGGGCTGCGTGGAATGCGGCTCCTGACGATATGCCTACCATTAGTCCTTCACGGTGTGCGAGCATTCGGGAGGCTGCTACTGCCTCCTGGTCGGTGACGGTGAGTACATGGTCTACCGCACCGGCATGATAGTTTGCGGGAATAAATCCGGCTCCTATGCCTTGAATTTTGTGTGCACCCGGTTTGCCCCCCGACAGAACGGGAGATGTGGCAGGCTCTACTGCATATGTCACGATTTCTGGTTTGAGCTTTTTGAGGCCTTCCGACGTTCCGGATACGGTGCCGCCTGTGCCTACCGACGCTACGAAAATGTCGACTTCACCATCGGTGTCGCGGTAAATTTCCTTGGCGGTGGTAGCTTCATGTGTGGCCGGGTTTGCCGGATTCTCGAACTGCTGGAGTATTATTGAGCCTGGAGTTGACTGTCGTAGCTCTTCTGCTTTGGCTATCGCTCCCTTCATTCCTTCGGCGCCGGGCGTGAGTACAAGCTTTGCTCCGAGGGCTTTAAGCATATTGCGGCGCTCCATGCTCATGGTGTCGGGCATGGTGAGAATGAGGTTATAGCCTTTTACCGATGATACCCATGCAAGACCGATGCCGGTGTTGCCCGATGTGGGTTCTATTATAGTGGCGCCGGGTGTGAGTCTGCCATCGCGTTCGGCCGCGTCTATCATGGCTGCGGCTATGCGGTCTTTGACACTTCCACCTGGATTGAAAGCCTCGATTTTTACTAACAGACGGGCCTTGAGATTTTTGTCGGCCTCGATATTTGCGACTTCAAGCAACGGAGTGTTGCCGATGAGTTGAATTAGGTTGTGTGCGATGCGACTCATTTTGGAAACTATTTTTTATTATATAATGCTTATTTTTTTTTATAAAACCCGCATGATTGATATAGGTAGGCACCGTTTATGAGATCAGCTTTACTTTGAATAAATCAGTTGCCAGTGCATGCCACATCAGTCTATGCGGGTTATGACGACAAATTTACATGGTAAGTTTAAATTATCCAAATTATATCGGATGTAAAATGTTGATATGTGTTTTTTATGTGATAAATATTTATTAGCGGGACGGGCGCAATATGCCGCAGCTTGTGTATATGGTTGATTTTGTGTAACTTTGTATTGAAATAACAATTGTATTATGAGATTTGACGAACTCGACCTGGACTATGAGGTGCTTGATGCTATCGCAACCATGCATTTCACCGAATGTACACCCGTTCAGGAACAGACTATACCTGTGGCTCTTGAGGGCCGCGACATAATGGCGGTTGCACAGACCGGCACCGGAAAGACCGCCGCATATCTGCTCCCCGTGATCGACCGCCTGACTTCTGGCAACTACCCTACCGATCATATCAACTGTGTCATTATGGTGCCCACTCATGAACTGGCACAACAGATCGACCGTCAGATGGAGGGTTTCTCTTATTTTTTACCAGTGACTTCGCTGGCTATACATGGAGGTAGCGACGGAAAGGAATTTTCGCGTCAGCAAAACGGCTTGAAGCAGGGCGTTGATGTCGTGATTGCTACACCCGGACGTTTGCGGGCGCATCTGCAGATGGGTTATGTCGATCTGTCGCATGTGTCGTGGTTTATACTTGATGAGGCCGACCGTATGCTCGATATGGGCTTTTACGGCGACATAATGCAGATCGTGAAGCAGCTTCCTGAACGGCGCCAGACGATGATGTTCTCTGCCACAATGCCCGATAAGATACAGACTCTGGCCAAAACGATTCTCAACGATCCGGCCGAGGTGAAAATCGCGATATCCCGGCCGACCGAAAAAATCGCGCAGTCGGCATTTATATGCTATGAGACACAGAAGAACGCCATACTGCTTGAACTGTTTAAGAGCGGTTACAACAAACGTGTCATCGTGTTTGCCGCTTCAAAAATTAAAGTCAAGGAGCTGGCCCGCGAATTGCGGCGCGCTCATTGGCATGCCGGAGAGATGCATTCAGATCTCGATCAGGTGCAGCGTGAGAATGTGATGACAGATTTTCGTGCCGGCCGTATAGATATCCTTGTGGCTACCGACATCGTGGCGCGCGGTATCGATATCGACGATATTACAATGGTTGTCAATTATGATGTGCCGCGCGAAGCCGAGGACTATGTGCACCGTATCGGTCGTACGGCCAGAGCCGGTACCGAAGGTAAAGCCGTGACTCTGGTGTCGGAGCGCGATCAGCCTAAATTCCGTTTTATCGAGAATTTCCTTGGATATGATGTCCTTAAGGAATCTATTCCGGAGTCGTTGGGTCAAGGACCGGTCTATAAAAAGACTGTCAAAAGTCGTGGTAGCAAGGGCGGATATAAGAAACGTAATTCTTCGACAAGGCATTGTGGCGAAGGTGAGGCATCTGAATCATCGTCAGCAGTGAAAAAGAAACGTCGCCGTTGGTATCGTCCCCGCGACAAAAAGAACTGATACAAAAGAAACCGATTACAACCCCTACCTCCTTACCTCCCCTGTGGCACAAACCAACGCCACCACTGCGGGTATTGGAGTGCTGTCGTTTCTTATACCGGACTCACGTTATTAAGCCGGAAGATGTGTCTGCCGTAGGAATAAAAAAGGGGCGCTTGTGTGCGCCCCTCGGAGGTATTAAGTGAATTTTGGTTATTTCACAAGTACTTTTGTAGTGGTGTTGCCCTGTTTCTTGATGTAAAGGCCGTTGGCGGGATTGTTGACTTTAATGCCCTGGAGGTTGTAGTATGATACTTCACCTTCTGCATTGTCGGCGGTGATGTTTTCGATACCTGAAAGGTTTTTCTCTGATGTCCAGCGGGGATTTTCCATGTAGAAGATCTGGCCTTCAGCTGCATCGCGCTGTGTAGGAGGACACTGCAGCCACAGATAGTGGCCTGAAGCAACCTGCTGTGCAAATGCGTACTGCTGGATAGCATCCTTGCAGGGGAATTTGATTGTGCCCCATTCTTCGCCGTCGAGTTCATATTTTTCTTCGATGGTCTGCATGCCTACTGCATTCATGCCGGGGCACCACATATACAGATTCAGTCCGAATTCACCTGTTGTCTGATAGTCGAATGCGAAGATATCGTGGCTTTCAGGAAGAGCATACAGCATGCCGGTTGAGTGCATCACGGGGTTAAACGAGTCGTCTTGTGAAGCCTGGAGCATGTAGAGTACCTGGCCTTCGTCGGTGATGTCTTTTGCGAAACCGTCGTTGGTCGGAGTAAACGATGTGTAGATATCGTTGGCAGGGTTGAAGTTTGCCTCGATATCAGCTTTTGCTTCGTCGGGGGTGAGCAGACGGAAGTTCTTTACATAGACCTCGAAGTCGGGGTTGGCTTCGTGGTTGATATCGCTGAAGCGTATCCATACCCAACATTCGCTGGTGGCATTCATTGCTCCGGCCTGTGCCCATGAAGCAGGAGTCTCGATGAGAACGTAGGCTGTCTGGTACTGGTCGCTTACCGAGAGAACACGACCGCCGGTGCCACAACCTGCGCCGTTCAATACGCCACCTGCGCCAAGGTCGATAGTGTATGTCTGGCAGAATGTCGATATGGTGTTGGTCTTGTATTCAAAGGCTATGATATTTTCGCCCGGTTTTACGCATTCAGCTTCCGGAGTGTCTATTTTCCAGGAACGGGTTTCAAACTGGAAGCCGTAGTTGCCGACAGCGGCACCGTCGCCATTGGCCACACACTTGATTTCAAGGTCTTTTTCGCTAATGTCTCCGGCTCCAGAAGGTTCGTACCACAGAGCGTTGCCCGAACGAAGGTCTTTGCCATTGTCGAAGTTAGGCACCATCTGGTTGTGGTGCTTGATGTAGATAGGAGTGTTGGCTACAGCTGTCAGCGCAAATGCAGCCGAAGCAAGAAAGAGTAATTGTTTTTTCATATAAAATGTGTTTTTAAAGTTGGTATTATCGCTTTGGTTTTTATGAATATCCACCACGCTTCCTGTGAATATCTTCCGAGGCAAATATACAAATATTTACAACCGAGTGGTCTATATTTAACATAGTTTAACTATTGGCTGGATCACGTGGGTTATGTCTGCGTCATGAGGTGCCGAAGGGTGTCGGCCGGAGTATCATCGGTGAGCGGATGCCTCCAGCCTGGGGCCAGTTGAGCCATGGGTCTCATGACAAATTCTCGCTGCAACATGTGAGGGTGAGGAAGCGTGAGGCGGTGTGTATTTATTATATAATGTGTGCCGTCGTCGCGGGTCATTGCGATGATGTCGATGTCGATGGTCCGGTCGATATACTTTCCAAGGGAATCGCGGTGGGGGTCGGCTGAAATTTTCTTTTCTATTGCCTGAAGTGCATCGAGCAGTTGCACCGGAGATAATGTGGTATCCAGTCTGACACCGATATTAAGAAAGTCGTTGGCAGATGTAAATCCCCAGGGCTTTGAGCATACCGGAGCTGACAGGGTTATCTGACCGTGCGGTATGTCGGAATGCAACAAGGCCACCGCCTTGTCGATGTTTGACTGGCGGTGGCCCTGATTTGTTCCTATGTTCAGATACGCGATGTTCATCGCGGCGGGATGTGTCAGAGAGTTTTCTTTACTTCGACTTCTTCGAAAGCTTCGATCATATCGCCTTCCTGGAGATCGTTGTATCCGGCAATCGAGATACCGCAGTCGTAGCCAGAAAGCACTTCTTTCACATCGTCTTTGAAGCGCTTGAGCGAACCGAGCTCTCCGGTATAGCGTACGATGCCGTCGCGTATGAGGCGAACTTTGCACGAGCGCTTGATTTTGCCTTCGCGAACGATAGCTCCGGCGATTGTGCCGACCTTGGATATCTTGTAGGTCTGGAGCACTTCTGCCGTACCGACGATTTCTTCCTTGAACTCGGGGGCAAGCATGCCGGCCATGGCGTCTTTGACTTCCTCGATAGCCTGGTAGATTACCGAATAGAGTCGTATCTCGACACCTTCGTGTTCGGCGGCACGGCGGGCAGCTTGTGACGGGCGCACCTGGAAGCCGATGATGATGGCGTCGGAAGCGGCGGCGAGAGTGACATCGCTTTCAGAAATAGCACCTACGGCCTTGTGGAGGACATTTACGTTGACCTCGTCGGTGGATAGTTTTATCAACGAGTCTGAAAGAGCCTCTATCGAGCCGTCTACGTCGCCCTTGACGATGATGTTGAGCTCCTGGAAGTTGCCGAGTGCGCGACGTCGGCCGAGATCTTCGAGTGTGGTACGCTTGGATGTACGCAGTCCGAGTTCACGTTGTAGCTGTTCGCGTTTTCCGGC
>CAZOCO010000108.1:0-7822 GCA_964578325.1 uncultured Muribaculum sp. | reverse complement strand
TAACTTTGTCTAATTAATAAGCATTTTTTGTAACGCTTATTTAGGACGCGTCATATGCCAGAATACCGGCATTACTCATCCATAGAATAATTAAGAAAGTCGACCAAGGGCTTTGCCTCACGAAATAGATCTGCTGCATTTTCCGGCCATTCGGGATCAAGAAAAAAGTCCTCGCCGACAAGATGGCTGCGACCGTACTCGCGCAGACGCAACAGTTCTATCTGCGGATGGTCTTTAGGCCAACCTTTAGGAGCTGTCTTGAGTGGTGTACCCCACCACTGCGGCCAGTCGCGGCTAAACCGTGGATCTGTTAAGATTTCCTCAAACTCCTCGATATTATCGACAATAGCGTGGCGCATTTTTTTCAATACATCGGTATCGGGGCACCACAGACCGGCGTGAAGACCGGTATCCTCACCACCCATGTGGAGATAGTATGCGGCCCGATGATGATTGCGACCATACGGCGACATCAGCGCCGAAAAATAATCTTTATAAGGAGTCTTATCCATCGAGAAGCGGGTGTCGCGATATATACGGTAGGCCAGTCTGTCGGCTGTCATCGACCGCATTTCGGGCTGCCACTCGGCCATAGCATTGATAAGCCGCTGCAGATCGGCCAGCCATAGCTGACGCAATTCGAGATACTCGTTTTTATGAGCGTTAAACCACTCGCGGTTATTGTTAACGCGCAGCCGGTCGAGAAAATCAAACAGACTGCTCATATAATAATCTGCCATATAAATATTTATTTTATTTCGACCCATTCGGCATCAGACACCTGCTCCTCGCGGGTATATTTCACCTCTCCGGTTGAGTCGACACGGACTTCATTAATATCTTCAAATTCGACATACTCACCATATCCACGCTCAAACACCTTCTTACGCTTTGGCGTATTCCGCGCCCTTGTATTTCTTCTTCTATCTTCCCGTCGTCCCGCCGACTGACTACCAGTCCATGCCTGGCCGAAAATACGTCGCGCCTGGTAATTAAGGAATTTACGCATTGCCCATCCGAATAAAGGACGCAACAGCAGAAAAAGCAGATATATGAATAAACAAGTCAGTAAAAAACTCATGCAGACAAGTAATAATATGATGATTCCGGACGAGAGTGCGTCCTAATATGATAACTCAAAAAAGCAGAAAAAGTTGTGTTCAACGGCCAGACAAATCACCGACACATGCCGACAGCACTACATACAGCAGAATTGTCACAGCCAGACCGGGGACACCGAGCAACGCGACAAGTACAATCGCAGCCGCTATCAGCAAGAACCTTGGCCAATTGTCGGCAAACCGGAAGTTCTTGAATTTAAGCGAGAACATCTTAAAACCATCGGCCACCATCAATAGTGAGACGGCAACAACCAGAAGCGAAAGAGGCAGAAAACCCGCATACATGATTTCTTCAGAAAACGCCACCGCACCAATCCAAAATATAGCACTTGCCGGTATCGGCATTCCTCGGAACGATGTCGACTGACGGGTATCGATATTGAACCGAGCCAGGCGCAACTCACCGAATACCGGAATAAGGAACGCTACGAATGTCGCCCAATATGGTACATTGACAATCTGATGCTCTACAAACATGTTATATACCAACATCGACGGAGCCACTCCGAAACTAACAAGGTCTGACAGCGAATCCAACTGCTTTCCCAATTCAGAATATGCCTTAAGCGCTCTGGCTGCCGCACCGTCGAGAAAATCGCACACCGCAGCAAGACCGATCAACAAAAATGCCACCTGGTAGCCTTTAAGTGAACCATAACATTCTGAAAAATGAAACGAAAAAACTATTGACACGCATCCGAGTATCAACGAAGTACATGTAATAGCATTAGGCACCGAAGCACGTATTCTTGAAAGTAGTGACATCTGCGATTATTATTTTTCGGGAAGAACGGCCACCTGGGTAATACCTCCGATAGTCTTATCTCCCAATTTCACCAATACTTTTGTATCAAGCGGAAGAAACAGATCAATACGCGAGCCAAACTTAATAAAGCCGATATGATCGTCGATCGAAGCGTCATCGCCATCGACAGCGTATGTGACGATACGGCGTGCCAACGCACCTGCTACCTGACGCATTACTACCGTAGAACCGGATGTCGATTCTATAGCTATAGATGTATGCTCGTTTTCCTTACTCGATTTTGGCAGAAAAGCCGACATATAGCGTCCGCTGTAATGACGCACTTGTTTCACTGTACCATCAACAGGCGACCAGTTGGCATGCACGTTAAATACGCTCATGAATACAGATAGCTGTATACACCGGCAATGAAGCACTTCGTCTTCATATGTCTCCTCAAGAGCCACGACTTTGCCGTCGGCCGATGCGACTACTACGCCCGGAGCGCGCAAACCTACAAACTGGCGTTTGGGCGATCGAAAAAAATTGAGCACCAACAAATATATCACCACCGACACTCCGGTAAAGATATATGGCAACGTCAGCGGACGCATGAAAAACCACACGAGAGAATTCACCGCCAGCAACATCAGCAGCAAAACAATCAGGATATTAACCCCTTCTCTATGTATCTTCACTTTCATCCGTAGATTTACGATAACGACGGTTAACTCATTTTATACCGCAAAGATAAGAATTTTCTAATGCATTTTTCAAATTTTAATAAAAAAATTGCCAACCCACACCATCGCAACAGTCAAGACTCAATTTTCAGCACCAATTCATCAAGGAATTGACACCCACAATTTGTAACCAATTTGTAATATGATTTTATAGTGTAAATGATACAAAATGTCTATTTTTGTGAAAATTTGTCAACGAAGGCAATCGCCTGATTTTGACAGTTTTTACACAAATTACTTCGAGTTGGCGACAACACTATTTCCAAAAGCAAACAATTCTTACAAATATAACCAATTATTCAACAAAACCTTACTGTTTATGATGAAGAGACTTCTTCTCTTGGCCAGTGCAATCTGGCTGACATGCGCCGCCGCATTCGCGGCACCCGGTGACATCAAGGTTTCCGGTACAGTGGTCGATGAACAGGGCGAACCCATCATCGGCGCTTCAGTGACCCTTCCGGGCACGACAATCGGTACCATCACCGACATCGACGGTAATTTTACCCTCAATGCTCCCAAGGGCAAACAGCTTCAGATCTCCTACATCGGCTACAAGCCCGCATCTGTGGCTGCAGCTGCAGCTTTAGGTGCTATCGCACTGGAAATCGAAGCCCAGATGCTTAAAGACGTGGTGATCGAACAGTCTGCTGTAAAGACCCGCCTGACCCCGGTAGCTGTATCGACAGTAACCGCACAGACACTTGACATCAAACTCGGCAACCAGGAGCTTCCTGAAGTATTGAAAACTACTCCGGGCGTATGGACTACCAAATCGGGTGGTGGCTTCGGCGACGCCAAGACCAACGTCCGCGGCTTCAAGAGCGAGAACGTAGCTGTCATGATCAACGGTGTACCCACCAACGACATGGAATGGGGTGGTATCTACTGGTCAAACTGGGCAGGTATTGCCGACGTGACCGCCAACATTCAGGTACAGCGCGGTCTGGGTGCATCTATCGTATCAACCCCATCGGTTGGTGGTACCATCAACATCACTACACGCACTATCGACGTTGAACGTGGTGGTTCTGTATGGTATGGCATGGGCAACGACGGCCTCAACAACTATGGTGTAAAACTCTCTACCGGCCTTATGAAAAACGGATGGGCAGTAACCGTACTCGGTTCTCGCCGCTGGGGTGACGGATATATTCAGGGTACACCGTTCAACTCATACACCTACTTCGTAAACGTATCAAAACGCATCAACGACGCCCACCAGCTTTCATTTACAGCCTTCGGTGGTGTACAGGATCACATCCGCCGTCCCAACCAGCGTTCAGGTCTGTCGATTATGGGATATCAGGACTATGGACGCCGCTACATGGGCGAAGAAGACATGTATCGCTACAATCCCACCTACGGTTACGACAACTTCGGCAACGTAAAGACACAAAACAAGAACCACTCACACAAACCCATGATGTCGCTCAATCACATCTGGAAAATTGACGACTCATCCTCTCTATCTTCTGCCGTATATGTTTCACTCTGCGATGCAGGCGGTTACAGCGGACAGGGTTCAGGTCTGACAATGGATGGCACAACCTACGCCTACAGCGACTGGTATGGAGCAACCGACGGCGTCTTGAGCATGAAATATCGTCGTTCCGACGGCACATTCAACTACGGTGCCATCTACGACATCAACGAAAAGTCGACCCAGGGTTCTATGCTCGCCATGTCAAACGGTGTCAACAAACACCAGTGGTACGGTCTCGTATCATCATACAAAAAAGAATGGCTGCAGGGCAACAACAATAAGATCAACCTCACAGCCGGTATCGACATGCGTTACTACGCATCACAGCACTACAACGAACTCGTCGATCTCTACGGTGGCGAATACTTTGTAGACTACTCTACCCGTAAAGGCATTTCTGCCGACCTCAACCCCAAAGCCGCCGACCCGATGTGGAAATATGAAAAACTCGGCCTTGGCGATTATGTATACAAGCACTACAACGGTTATGCCGCACAGGAAGGTGTGTACGCACAGGGTGAATACTCCATCATGGACAACAAATTTAACTTCGTGCTTTCAGGCTCATTGAACAACACCGCCTACTGGCGTCGCGAGTTCATGTATGCCGACAACGAACGTTCAAAGACTGTAAACTTCTGGGGCTACACAATCAAAGGTGGTGCCAACTACAACATCGACAAGATCAACAACGTATTCTTCAACGTCGGTCTTATCAGCCGTGTACCATTCTTCCAGCAGGGAGCCTTCACTAACTATTCTACATCGAACGCCACCAACAAGAACGCGCTCAACGAGAAGTGCTTCTCGGCAGAAATCGGCTACGGTATCCACATGCCTAAATTCGCCATGACCGTCAACGCCTACTTCACACAGTGGATTGACAAGACCATGACTAAATCAGGTACTATCGCTACTATCGATGAAAGCAAGAAGATTCCCGGAGCTCTTTACGGCGACGGCAACCGCTACGTTGTAAACATGTCGGGCGTTGACGCTCGCCACATGGGTGTCGAACTCGACTTCAACTATGTACCCTTCCGCTGGCTCAACATCGAAGGTATGGCATCGGTAGGTAACTGGAAATGGACATCAAAAGCCACCGGCTACGTAGTCAATGAACTCGGCCAGCCGCTCGCCAACACTAATGGCCAGCTCGCCGGAGTCAACACTCTCGATCCAACCGTTGTATATCCGCAGCTCAAAGCCGAAATCGACCAGAAGAATGTAAAAGTCGGCGACTCTCCACAGCTCCAGGCCTCACTCGGCGCTTCGTTCATCCCCTTCAAGGGCGCTCGCATCGGTGCTGACTGGGTAATGGAAGCCCTCTGCTACTCCGACTACACCCTTTCAGGCTCTGATATGGCCATCAACGGTACGACAAAAGTTGCAGATCCATGGAGAATTCCCTGGGGACAGCAGCTCGATATGCACGCTTCCTACAAGTTTAAGATCGGCAACATCAATGCCACCATCTACGGCAACGTCTACAATGTGTTCAACAACCGCTACATCGTCGACGCCATGACCTCTAACCGCAGCAACGGTACATGGGAAAATGCCTACGGCGTATTCTACTCGTTCGGACGCACATACTCGATCCGCATGAAAATTAACTTCTAATCTACAGCAACTATAACACATATGAAATATAATATCTTCAAAAGTGCGATATCCTGCGGTGTAGTTCTCGCATTGGCCGGTTGCTCTGTCAACTCATGGAACGACCACAGCCTTCCAGGTTTCGACGAAGACAATATCGAGGCCAAGCCCATCACCGGAGCATACACTTTGTCTGAATCCGATTTCTCGGCCATTTCCAAAAATTCAACCAATGTATCGTTGGCACAGGCCAATGGCGTATCATCCGAGCTGAAGAATCTTGCCACAGACATGTTCTTCTCGACAGCTATTCCGGCTAAAACATATTTACCCGCATGGATGGCATCGTCGAGCTTCCCTTACTTCCTGGCTGACGAAGGTTCTACAGTAGAACTCACCTATCAGCAAGCCAACGGCGGAACTCCCGTGTACGACGTCACAACCGCAGACTACCAGCAAGCATATGGCAGCGACGTTGACTACGTTGAGGCTTTTGCTCCTCGCCACTTACCGTCTGACTACATACCCGGATTCCTCGCCAAAAACTATCCTACACTGGGCGACGGTGCTGAAGTTGTGGTAAACTATGCTTATACCGACGAAGAACCCAACTTCGGCGAAAAGTGGGAAATGTCAGACAAACTTGGCTCTATCAGCCTCAACGACAACGTTGTGATTGACGGTATCGTTACAGCTATTTGTGCCCGTGGCTTCGTTGTCACCGACAAGGGAGGCTCAATACTCTGCTACCAGGCTTCAGGTTACGATGTCAATGCAGTAAAACCCGGCAACAAGGTAAAAGTAACCGGTACAATCGGTGCCTACAACAAGGGCTTCCAGATTGCCATTACTGCCGACGACTACAAAGTAATGGGCGCTGACGAATACACCTATCCCACCCCCGTTGAAGTCACCGGTGCCGACATGGATGCTGCTATTCTGCGCACCAACAACGCTCTGGGTCAGTACGTCAAGTTCACTGCCACAGTTTCCATATCCGGCAACTACTACAACTTTATTGTTGACGGCGCAGAAAAAGCGCAGGGTTCTGGCTATCAGTTCACCAACGACCAGAAAAAAGCATTTGAAGATGGCAAGACCTATACTATCGTAGGTTGGTTCCTGTCAATTTCAAATTCGGGAGGTGCTCCCAAATTCTACAACTTCATCCCCGTTGAAGTCAACGGCAAGAAGATCGTAGCTATGGCTCCTCCGGCCGCTGGTGTAGCCGCTGAAAAGAAAGTCGACGTATACGCTCTTTCAAACGGAACATGGGCACCCGCCAGCAACGTCACCACCCTCTCTGCAGAAGACTATACCTCAATGGGTGTCGCAGAAAACGCACTCGTTGATCCCGAGTTCTATCTCCCCGTCTTCCTTAAGAGCAAGCTTCCATATGCAGAGCCTAACAGCACACAGTACATTATCTACAACAAGAACAAAGTCGCTACAGCTCTCTACAACGGAACCGAATGGGTTATCAACAACGATGGCCTCATCAACGTCACCACACAATGGAAGAAAACTGCAGACGGATGGACATTCGTCAAAACCATCGGCGTAGCTGTATTCAACATGGTAGAAGGCAACGAACTGCTCCTCGACCGTAAATACCTCATGGTAGCAGAAGGCATCTGCGCTACTCCGCTCGAAGCATCGAAGAATTACGGTTATCTCTACACAGCTGCCGTATCGTCAGGCCTTTCGTTTGAACTTGCTTCAGACGCCAACGCCTTTGAGTTCGTCACCAGCTACGAGTCTTACACTGCTCCCGAAGGTAAGTTCCTCATCAAGGATCCCAATACCGACCGATTCCTCTATATGCAGGGCACATACAACTCATTCAATGTTACCGCAACACCTGTTGTCGATGGTGAGCTCAATGAGTCTGCACTCTTTACAGCTAAATCCAACGGCGACGGCTCTTGGGTCATCAGCACCACTGTAGGCGGCACAGAGAAATGGATCCAGTACTCTACAAGCTACGGCTCATGGGGTTGCTACAACACCGTAAGCGGTGTAGATCCTACACTATATATGCTCGCAGAATAATCGCGCCACACATATTTAGTATGACGCGTCCTAAATAAGCGTTACAAAAAATGCTTATTAATTAGACAAAGTT
>CAZOCO010000107.1:0-7854 GCA_964578325.1 uncultured Muribaculum sp. | reverse complement strand
AGGATAACCTGAACGCGATTACCTTTAGCTTTCTTTGCCATTTTTGATTAGAGATCTAAAAATTTAATGTCTTTACCAGTTAAAAAACCCTTTTTAGCAGCCTCCAGCATAGCGGCGTTAAGACCGAGTTTGTTAATAGTGCGGAGTCCAGCAGCTGAAACGGTCAGGCGAATCCAGGCATCCTGTTCAACCCAATAGAACTTCTTTTCAAAGAGGTTGGCGTTGAATTTGCGTTTTGTGCGACGCTTTGAGTGCGACACATTGTTGCCCACCATTGCTTTCTTGCCTGTAATCTGACAAATCTTTGACATGGCTTTAGTTATATTTCTGTTTTTACTATTATGATTTCTCGCTTTGTTTTAATAAATCATCCGGTCTCATATCACCGCCAAGTGCATCATTCCTAACGGTTTTTCCGAAGCGATCCAAAAACGTCTGCAAAGTAAGCTATTTTTCATCAATTACGCAAATATATTTAGCACTTTTACCTCCAAAGATATAGTCAAAGCGCAAAAAACTTATCTGGAACAGCGATAGACGATGGTATGGTCGTGAGAGAATACTTCTTTATCAGAAACAGAATCGGCGACCGACCTGGCTACGCGCCAGTGCACACCGGGCATCACTATAACAGAATCGGCATTACATCCCTTTAATTCTGGCAACGACCGGCGTGTGGTGCCTCGGCACAATAATATCATAGATACATTGTCGGGAACCATGAGCGTATCATTATTGAGAAACATCATAGTATCGGAGCGGAAAGCCACGACCGGCCCATGGCGGAATATGTTGCGCGTAACAAATTCCGAAGGTGCGATACGCAAAGAATCCACACTGTAGAGCGACAGATACTTTTTATGAACCCTTGCAGCCCGAGAGCAGAGAGTACGGGCAATCGCCGGCGGCTCCGGAGTAAGAATCCAAGCTCGGCTACCACTCCGATACAGCAATCCGGCATAGCGTGAATCATTGATGATAAAAACTTCTTCATCGGGCAAATTGCGGTGGATGCAGACATCACGGATACAGCCTCCTATCAACAAGAGCATCGCAACGACAGGCACACTGCGCACCACCCAGCTACGAGGACGCCACAATACAAGTAATAACCCGACAGAAAAGCATATCCAAGCCACTGCGGTAAATAAAGAAATATCAATACCAGTCACAACGTGTCGCGGTAGAGACCCAACCATGTTAATAATGCCATCGAGTATATTATATATGAAGTCTACAATACGACACAGAAAAGAAGAACCGCAGTGAAAAAGTTCCAGCACAATAATAGCACTTCCTCCGGCAAGTATCGGGACAATCAATATCATAGCGGGTATATTCGCGAGCAGAAAATATACCGGGAACACACCGAAATACATTACTGTGAGCGGGGCAGTAAATAACGTTGCCGCCACAGTAACAACAATCATAGTGAAAATAAATGCCGCAGCTCTGTACCGTAGAAGGAGATGACAGCGTGTAACAACAATCCTGTTTACCATCAGTATACCGGCCACTGCAACAAAACTCAACTGAAAACTTACCGATAGCAAAGCCGCCGGATCGAACAACAATATCAATATGGCTGCCACAAGCAATGAATTAAATGCAGTCAAAGGGCGGGAAAGCAGATATGCACCAGCCACCAGAGTGGCCATAATTACAGCTCTTACCACCGATGGCGACAAGCCTGTAAGAAATGCGTAGCCCCAAAGAAATACTACTGTAACGACCAACATCAACCGTCTACCGCCAGCCAAATACAACGGAAACAGCACAAAGGCTATCATAAGAGATACTACAGCCACGTGTGTTCCGCTCAAAGCCAGAAGATGTGCCACTCCGACAGACGAAAAACGCTGACGCATCTCTACGTCGACAGATGACGAGTCGCCAAGCAATGTCGCAATGAGGAATGATGTAGCACCATCAGAAAGAGAACTTCGCCGCAGACAATCAGCCAGGCTGTCGCGCACACGACGCAGTTTCCATACCACCGATTTTGAATACCCGGTAACGAAGACAGAATCAGCCGCAACCATAGCTGTAGCGGCTATGCCTTTACGCTCAAGAAAAGCGGCATAATCGGTCTGTGCAGGCCAACGTGGAGCCGACGGGCAAGATAACTTTGCAGTACACGCAACAGAGTCACCACAACAGAATGCACGGTGACCACGAACATATAGTTCAACATCGTACCCATCGGTTAAAGCCACACGGACACACGATCCGGACGCGGAAGAGCGACACTCCGTCACCTCGCCATTCAATCGGACCGGTGTATCAAACTCTTTAAACGGCATTCTATAGGAAGAGTGCCAGACTGTCGATAAAATCGCTATAGCAAACAGAATAAGAAACCGTGCCGCCCAGCGGTAACGATAGAATGCCGCCAGCAGACCGAGACAAGCTACGACACACCCAAGAACAATGGAATACGGCACACATATCAACGGAGCGACCGCTATGGCTGATACTACCCCGGCTAATGCCGGAGCAGCAGGGACATATGACAACGGTGGCCGCGAAAAAATCATCCCGTCAAGGGATTGTAGCCATTACCACCATGAACGATGATACGCCGATGACTATCCACAGCGCTACGGCAAGTAACAACGGACGACTACCGACCGACTTAACCATAGAGAGAGACAACGAGGCTCCGATAAAGAACAACGTAAGCACAAGGCCCTTCTTTGCCAACCATACTAAAGAAGCCGAGAGCCACTGTGGTAAATCAAGATAAGTGTTGGCAAGCATAGCCAGCACGAACAGGAAAATAAACCAGGGTATAGAGATTTTAGATTCACGCTCACGGAATATCACCATAGTTACGAGTGCCAGAGGAATAATCCATAGAGCACGCGTCAACTTTACAAGAGTGGCGATACGAAGTGCTTCGGGTGAATATGCATCGCCCGCACCGACAACCGATGATGTATCGTGAATGGCGATAGCCGCCCATGTACCGAATTGTGCATCAGACATTTCAAAAAAGTGTCCGATAGGAGGGAATATAAACAGAGCGATAGCATTGAGAATAAATATCACACCAAGAGATACGGCCATCTCTTTTTCATCGGCACGAAGCACGGGGCCTACAGCAGCAATGGCACTACCACCACATATCGCCGTACCGGAAGCAATAAGATAGCTCGTCTTACGCGACAGATGCATCCAGTAGCCAAACAACACGCCAAGTATCATCACAACAACTACCGATACGATAGTGAATGCCATACCTTCGGAGCCTGATTTCAAAGATTCGACCACATTCATACCGAAACCAAGACCGACCACTGATGCCTGAAGCAGGTATTTGGAGCCTTTCTTATTAAATTTAGGGAACGGACATCCAAAACACATGGCAAACATGAGTCCGACAAACAAAGCTACAGCCGGAGTGATAATATTAACGCCAAAGGCCAGATCCCATGGAAACAGTATCAGAACTACAAGCGCAATATAAAGATAACGTGCAGTATTTTTCATATAGATAAAATTATTACATTTAGCTATTCCATATATCCCACGATACAAAAGCCTGAAGCAGAAGCATCTCCAAGCCATTTTTTACTTCAGCCCCATGCTCGGCAGAAAGCCGCATAAACAGAGTTTCTTCGGGATTATATATAAGATCGTAGCACAAATGTGCCGGAGTAAGAAGGTGGTATGGAATTTCAGGACACTCGTCGGTATGTGGATACATACCCAGAGGGGTAGTATTAATAATCATGTGATATTCGGCCATGATTTCAGGCGTCAGCTCGTCGTATGTGATGATATAGCTGTCGGGACGCCGGGATCGGGATACCATCATCGACTCCACGCCCAGGTCGGTCATAGCCTGACGCACCGCGCGCGCAGCTCCACCCGTGCCAAGAATCAGAGCTTTTTTCCGGAGATCCGAAAGCTGCGGTTTCAATGAGTCGGAAAAGCCGACCACATCGGAATTGTAGCCTTTGAGCGAAATGTCGCCTGCTTCGGTACGCGACACTTTAATCACATTTACTGCACCGATCTGCCTGGCTTTTTCGTCGAGAGAATCGAGAAATGGTATAACTTTCTGCTTATATGGCAGCGTGACATTTAGTCCGCGTATATCCGGATATTCAGCCAACACGTCGAGGAGTTTTGCTATATCATCGATCTCAAAATTCAGATAACGGGCTGGAATTCCTTCCGACTGAAATTTCTGATTAAAATACGTGTATGAAAACGAGTGTCCGAGCGGATACCCAATAAGTCCATATGTAGATTTTATCTGCCGAGCCATAAATCAGAGCATAACTGACGGTCACAACGACCGACTGCACAAAGGTAATAAAATATTGACGAAAATCCGATGTTATTTTTCGTATATTTGCAGTATGACAACGAGCTTATTGCACGGCTGACCTCTTTACGCTCATTGTCTGCTCACAAATATGTATTATATTTGTAAACTAAAACAGCACACCAAGGTAAATGGACATAAAAGAACGCATAGACACACTACGCGCACAACTCAATCGACACAATCATCTATACTACGTGATGTCATCGCCGGAAATATCCGACTACGACTACGACATGATGATGAAAGAGCTTGAACGTCTTGAACTGGAAAATCCGGAGTACGATGATCCTCTGTCGCCTACCCACCGCGTGGGCAGCGATCTCACTCACGGCTTCACGCAATTTCATCACGAACATCCTATGCTGTCGCTATCGAATACATATTCGGTAGCAGAGGTGGATGATTTCGTGAGACGTGTGCGCGACGGGCTAATGGGTCAAGACTTTACAATCGTAGGCGAAATGAAGTATGACGGTACATCAATATCTCTCACCTACGAACATGGCGAACTGGTACGTGCTGTAACACGCGGAGACGGAGAAAAAGGCGACGTTGTCACCGACAATGTCAAGACAATACGTTCCGTGCCACTACGACTGATGGGTAACGGATGGCCTGAAAAATTTGAAATACGCGGGGAAATACTGTTGCCGTGGGCTGCTTTCGACAGATTAAATGCAGAACGAGAATTTAATGAGGAACCGCTGTTTGCCAACCCTCGTAATGCCGCCTCGGGAACATTAAAGATGCAAAGTCCGACAGAAGTAGCCCGGCGAGGTCTTGATGCCATATTTTATTATATAATAGGAGATACCTTACCCTATGAGACCCACTACGACAATCTGATGGCCGCCCGCAGCTGGGGTTTTAAAGTAGCCCCGGTAATCGAGCTTCTGCACACGATAGACGATGTCGACCGGTTTATAGCGTACTGGGATACTGCACGCAAAGAGCTGCCGGTGGCTACCGACGGACTTGTATTTAAAGTGAACGACCTTAAGCAACAGCTCAATCTGGGATATACGGCCAAGTCGCCACGGTGGGCTGTAGCATACAAATTTGCAGCCGAACGAGCCTTGACACGTCTGGATCATGTATCGTTTGAAGTAGGACGCACTGGTGTAATTACCCCCGTTGCCAATCTCGATCCTGTATTGCTGTCGGGAACAGTAGTAAAACGTGCGTCGCTACACAATGCCGACATAATCCGTTCGCTCGATATTCATATAGATGATATGGTATATGTGGAAAAGGGTGGCGAGATTATACCTAAAATCACAGGAGTCGACATATCGGCACGCCGCGAAGGAGCTGTTCCGGTAGTATTTGTCGACCGCTGTCCGGCATGTGGAACTCCACTTGTGCGCGAAGAGGGGGAGGCAGCGTGGATATGTCCCAACCGACAAGGCTGTCCGCCCCAGATATGCGGACGCATCGAGCATTATGTAGGCCGCCGCATGATGAACATCGACGGTATCGGAGAAGAAATGGTAACGACACTCTACAATAATGGGTGGGTACGCGACATCGCTGACCTATATGATCTACACACTCATCGAGAAGAAATGCTACAGCTTCCAGGCGTAGGGCCTCGAACGATAGAGCGCATTATCGACGGCATCGACGCATCGCGTAACGTACCGTTTGAACGTGTGGTATTCGCGCTGTCAATTCCGGAAGTTGGCGAGACAGGAGCCAAACGACTGGCACGTGCCATGGGCGATATAGACTCACTGATCGAAGCCTCGGCACAACGCCTCACCGAGATCGACGATATCGGCCCGCGTATAGCGACGAGTATCACAGAGTATTTTGCCGACCCCTACAATCGGGCTATAGTAGAACGCCTACGCACAGCAGGAGTAACCATGTCGATCCCGACAGACACTTCCGACCACACAGATCGGCTCGACGGTCTACAAATAGTGATTTCGGGTACTTTCACCCATCACTCCCGTGACGAATATAAAGAGCTGATTGAAAAGAATGGCGGCAAAAACGTATCGTCGATATCAAAAAAGACCAGCTACGTGCTTGCCGGAGAAAATATGGGACCGGCCAAACTTGAAAAAGCTACCCGGCTTGGTGTAAAAATAATCAATGAAGATGAATTCCTCGCCATGATTGCAGCACCTGACCGAAACATAACAGAAGAAGGTATGCAACCATCTCTTTTCTGAACAATAACATAAAACCACAGATATTAAAAATGACTCCCGACGAACGTCTGCGCATAGAAGAAAAAACAGTAGAACTACTCCGCACTGTGTTTGACCCTGAAATACCTGTCGACATCTATTCTCTGGGACTTATATACAAGATTGATGTGACGGATGACGCCATCCTCAACATCGATATGACCCTCACTGCCCCAAACTGTCCGGCCGCCGACTTTCTTGTGGAAGACGCACGCCTCAAGCTCGAAACTATCGAAGGAGTGAAATCAGTAAACATCAACATCGTATTTGAGCCGGAGTGGAACCAGGACATGATGACAGAAGAGGCCAAACTCGAACTCGGAATGCTATGACCCCGATACGCCATAACATATATTTCATATCAGACCTGCACCTTGGCGCCGATTATCTTGTTCCACCACGCGATTATGAAGACCGCGTGGTGAGATTTCTTGAGTCAATATCTGATGATGCAGCAGAACTGTATATGCTCGGGGATATCCTTGACTACTGGTATGAATACCGTACCGTAGTTCCCCGTGGCTATGTCCGCTTCTTCGGTGCATTGGCACGACTGGCCGACAGCGGAGTACGCATATATTGGTTTATCGGCAACCACGACATCTGGCTTTTCGACTATCTGCGCGATGAGATAGGTATAACGATTATAGACGGTGTGCTGGAAAAAGAGATCTATGGGAAACGCTTTTTCATGTCGCATGGCGACGGTGTGGGAAAACTGCCTGCCACTTTCCGCATGATGCGCAACATATTCCGGTCGCCGATAGCACAAAAACTATACGCTGCAATTCACCCACGATGGACAATACCCTTTGCTCACCGCTGGTCAAAATCGTCGCGCGGTTATACTCCGCAACCTACTGTAACAGCCGATGCTGAAGCAGAACCGCTGGTAAAGTTTTCACAAAGCTGGTACTCAACCCATCCCGACATAAACTACTTTGTTTTCGGTCACAGGCATATTATGCTCGATCATGAGATAAGCCCGACGTGTCGCACCGTAATTTTAGGAGATTGGATACATCATTTCTCATATGCGGTTTTTGATGGCGACTCTATATCGCTGTGTCGCTTTAATTGTTAAAGAAAAACGGGCTATAAGTCGGTTCAGAATAAGGAAACGATGCATTTTAGAACTAAACAAAACAAAAAATGTGTTGTATAACATATTTTTTTATTTTGCAGTGTCAAAAATAAGCCTCAATTTTGCATTGTAAAACCAAATGCCAAAAGCAATCTTTTTTACCTTGAAAATTTACCTATTGGAAACCCATCGGATAAGGAGCTTGCGAAAGCACCTTATTTTTATTTTAACGA
>CAZOCO010000106.1:0-7878 GCA_964578325.1 uncultured Muribaculum sp. | reverse complement strand
CTTTACGAGCATCAAATTCCGGCCCGTCGACACACACAAAGCGGGTCTTTCCATCTACTGTAACCCTGCATGCACCACACATTCCGGTACCGTCAACCATAATAGTATTGAGGGAGCATATTGTAGGTACATTATAACGTTGAGTGAGTTTTGATACAAATTTCATCATGATAGCCGGGCCTATTGTCACGACTTCATTCACGGATTCAGTGTTCAATACACCCTCCACACCGTCGGTAACAAGACCTTTTCGCCCCATTGATCCGTCATCAGTCATTATAATGAGTTCGTCAGACCACTCGGCACATTGATCTTTAAGTATAATCAGATCTTTGTTTCGGGCAGCAAGTACTGTGATGACCCTGTTACCAGCAAGTTTCATGCCTTTTATAATTGGAAGTAGAGGAGCAACCCCTACTCCACCGCCACAACATACTACCGTACCGACATTTTCGATCTTTGTAGCCTTACCAAGCGGCCCGACAACATCAGCGAGACATTCTCCTGGCTCGAGATTGCATATTTTTGCAGTAGACACACCAACAATCTGAACTATAAGCGTGATTGTACCACGCTCGGTATCCGCATCAGCAATCGTAAGTGGAATACGTTCGCCACCATCACATGGTATGACTATGACAAAGTGTCCCGGACGACGCGATGCAGCTATTTCGGGAGCCTCCACCACCAGTTTAACCACCTTTTCGGAGAAATGCTCTTTTGATATGATTTTATTCATTATTTATCAGTTTATTGAATAATCCTTCAGCGATTAGTTTACGTTGGCACAAATTTACGACATTTTCCCGACATTCAGACTCTATTATATAGTAAAATACGACGGATGTCTGTCGCAAATACTCAGACACCCGTCGATATGAGATATCGGTTTATTATATCAGTCGACTTGTATTACCAGATAATTGGATAAAGACCAGAATTTTGCCGGATTCGTAATACGGATTACCTTACTACCGTCGACATCAACAATTTCATACGAGCCAGCAGGATTATTTGATAGCAACTTCGCACTTTTAGCATGTGTCGGGATTTCAGATAGTGTGCGTTTATCAGCACGACTGAAATAGCTCTGTTCAAAATCACCTTGCATGACCTTGGTTTTACGAAGGAATCCGGACTCGACTATACCGGATTTCTTTAGTTCAGACTTCGTACCTACTGCATAATAGCAGGTATTCAATTCATCGGCCACAGCTATGGCTTCCTGCTCTGCTTTTTCTTTGGCATTGCGTTCGTCTGTCACCGTAGTATTTAAAGAATCAACTCGTGTATTTAACTCTGAAATTTCAATCTTGGCGGCAAGGAGATCTGAACGGAGATTATTTATCGTAGCTTCCTGATTAGAAATTTCAGCTTTTAGATTCTGAATTGTACGCTGCAATACAGTATTATTTTGATTGCTTTGTTTTAACTTATTTTCAAGTTCGGCTAATCGCAACCTACGCTGTTCGAGAGTCTTCTGGATAAGCTCCATATCATGTCTGACCTGATCGCGTTTTACCGAAGTTTCGTTTGTTAGATCGGTAGTATTCAGGATCTGTTCCATAGCTTTTATCCGATCCATACCTTCTGAAATATCATTGACCAATACCAGCAGTGAATCCTGCATGGTAAGAGCCGTACGAAGAGAATCGTTGAGTGATGCATTTTCTGCTTCGACAACTTTTAATTTTCCACTATCACATCCTGACAGAGCCAACAACCCTGCAGTAAGGCCACAAATAAGAATTTGTTTCATTTCTCTATAAATTTATAGTTAAAATCTATTCTTCATTTTTATATTTATTGCGATGTGTACCGGCTCGCGATTCGACCGGACAACCTCCTACAACTACAACAATCTCACCGCGTGGAATGTTGACGGTGAAATATTCAATCAGCGATGCCAGCGTTCCGCCCACAGTAGAATCATGAAGTTTGGAAATTTCACGCGACACTGATGCCTGACGATCTTCGCCACACACTTCGGCTAACTGCTGCAATGTCTTCACCAGCCGAAGCGGAGACTCATATATAACAAATGTGCGGGTGTCGGCGGCAAGTTCGGACAAGCGGGTTGCACGACCTTTTTTCACCGGGAGAAACCCTTCAAACACAAACCGATCACATGGTAAGCCGGAGTTTACAAGAGCCGGTATTAATGCTGTAGGGCCCGGCAATGTCTCGACTATCACACCAAGTTTACGACATTCTCTCGACAACATAAATCCCGGATCAGAAATACCAGGAGTGCCGGCATCGCTGACAAGAGCGATATTCTCCCCGGCAAGTATTCGCCGTGCGACTGTTTCGGCAGTAGTATGCTCATTGTATTTATGATGACTTGCAGTAGGCGTATCTATCTGAAAGTGTCTCAATAGATTACCGCTTGTACGAGTATCTTCACATAAAATCAGGCTAACCGAACGCAGGGTCTCAATCGCTCTTGGCGCCATATCTCCAAGATTGCCCACCGGAGTCGGCACTATATATAATTTTCCACTCATCGGGCAAGGAAATGTTTGGTGATGATATCCATGAAGTCTTTTACCTCATCGCTATCCGGATCCCACTCCAGCTCTTCAAAAAAGTATTCGCGAGCTTCATCTACAGATCTCATAGCTTCAACAAGATCAAGGGTATCGGTAAAGGCAGCATCACTGTTTCCAAACAGTTCGCGACGAAAGCGAAACCTATCGTTCAAAGAAAACGCCTTGCGTAAATTTCGGGAATTTTCCCGCGCAAGTTTTTCATCAATAGTCAATTCCGGTTCAAGCTCTTCAGAAATATCTACAGCGGAAGGTTCATCGCCATCAATTGTAATTTCAGATTCGTCTTCATTAATATCAGACACTTCATCAGAATCAGTAATATTTTCACACACCACAGATACTTCTTCGGGAGTAGTACCGCTGCTGAAAGAAACATCACCAACATTTGGTGACACATTTTCGGTTACAATTAGCGACTCCGTTTCATCGGCTACAATCTGATTCGTATTATCGACCATCTCTTCGACCGGAATGGAAGAACATTCATCGGCGGCAGTATCAACCGATAAATCCAATTGCATAGCTATTCCCCGGCGCATATTCTGCAAATGGCTGTCGATCATATGCCACACCTGCATAGGAGTCTCGTCTCCACGATGCATTGCCAGCAACAACAGTCCCTCTACTTCGTAGCCAAGAGTTATCAATTCGTTTATGTCAGTTTTCATTGTGCATCCTTTATGATGTTATGCCACAAAATTAACGAAAAACGGCCAAACTGCGAAAAACTATTATCACGATTTGTTCGTAATATGGATTATCAACGTTTCAACATCTCCTCAAGATCGGAAACCCGGTGTAAATCAAAAAACAACGTTTCATTTTTATCCAGCATTGCCAGAGCAGACATATCGTCGGCCGTCAATGTAAAATCATCAATTGCAATATTCTGTACCATACGATCGTAATGAGTAGTTTTAGGAATGACAGAAATTCCAAGCTGAACAAGGTAACGCAGAGCTATTTGCGAAACTGTTTTGCCATACTTTTCACCTATTGCCACCAATACCGGATTAGAAAAGAAGTCATTACGGCCACGAGCAAGTGGCCCCCATGCCATTATATGGCAGCCGTATCGTCCGGCAACTTTGCGTGCTTCAATTTGCTGATTAAATACATGCAATTCGAGTTGGTCGACCATCGGTGGCACTTTTGCAAAGTGTGAAAGATCCACAAGTCGCTCCGGGGAAAAGTTACTGACACCGATAGCCCGGATTCTCCCATCGGCATATGCCTGTTCCATAGCCCGCCATGTTCCATAATAATCACCGATAGGCTGGTGTATCAGCATTAAATCAATATAGGATGTATCAAGCCTCCGCAATGATTCATCAATAGCCAACGAGGCTTTTGACTCACCCGAATCTGTAAACCACAGTTTCGTGACAAGAAATAACTCGTCGCGTGACACTATACTATCAGCGATACCCTGCCCCACTGCAATCTCGTTTCCATAATACTGTGCAGTATCAATCATGCGGTAACCCACATTAATTGCATCAGTCACACATTTGCGACATTCATCTCCATCAATTTTATATACGCCATATCCTACCGATGGCATTTCTATGCCGTTTGACAACCGAAAAGTATTATTCTCCATATCATTATTATTTGTTTTTTAAGTTATAACAAATATTATATCGTTTTTGTCTAAACAATCATATTACAAAAACAAGCCCCGGAAACAAATTCCGAGACTTGTCCACGTTTCAACTATTATTTATGAGAACCTCAATATCTGGTATCACTACCCAATAAGGAGGACGAGGGATGTTGGAAAAACTGTTTATATCACTGTTTTCATAGTATATAACAACCGAAGTGTCATTTTGAATGTGAAATTTTACCCGCAGAATAACTAAAAGAATTTAAAAAACGTCAACCCACAGATTTTTTATGATAAAATTGTTAAAACCGATTGGATTTAAGCTGCCTCTGTGCTTATATATGAAAAATCATTATCAATAAGAATGAGAGTATGATTATAATATCTAATTTTACACATATATTATTTAATTGGGATATACAATAGATTTCCCATCGGAAACAATAATATTTTTTATTCATTATTACGGTTACGTTTTTGTTGTGAAATCGTATCTATAATGAAAGCATATGAAAAAAGACAATCTGACATATTCATTCCTTTCTCTTCGGGATAAATTACACCGAAGTGCATTGAGCTTTCTCAAGAATGAAGATGAAGCTCAAGATGCATTGCAGGAGACATTCCTCCGGTTATGGAAGAATGGCCGGATTGATTCGGATCTGGAAGCAAGAAATAAGCTATTTACTGTATTACGAAATATCTGTATTGACAAACTTCGTAGACCACGAACAGAACCTCTAAATGAATCCATCATTGAAAATTATTCTGTTATACCTGATTCCGTCGATGACATCCGGCATATCGAAGCGATAATTTCAACCGGACTCACCGATATACAGCGACAAATTTATATGCTGGTAGCACATGATGGCATGGAATACGAGGAAATTGCATCTAAACTCAATATGACCGTAGAGGCTGTCAGGATGAATATGTGTAGAGCAAGAAAGAAAATCAGAGATAACTACTTAAAATTGAACTGATGAAAAATAAAGACCACATATTGACTTTTCAAGAAACAGAACAACTATGTCGACTATACATGGAGTGTAGATTATCCGTGTATGAAGAGACTGAATTACAGTATGTACTTGGGAATCTTGATTATTCGTCAATTCTGATTGATGAAGTAAGAATCTTAATGGGAATACAATCTGCTGTAGCAAAAAACAGTATAAGAATTTATAAAAATAAATTCATAAGGAGCTGGAAATCTCCGTATTTATACAACATAGTCGCAACAGCAACTATTCTTATTGGATTATGTTTTTTCATATACCTTGGTATTTCAACAAATAGTACAAATGCAGACTCATCATACATAGCTTACGCCAATGGTGTGAGACTGAACGACCGACAGGCAATTATTCAGATTGACACCGATATGAAAAAGGCGGAAGAATTCATGAGTAAAATTGCTGAATTTGAGTCACAGGAACAAATAATGATAAATAATTTCTTTAACAATAAGCCCTTCAACCAATGAAACATTACATATTTATTCTCATACTTATTATCTCTTCTTTTACTGCGCTCGCCAAGCCACCACGGCTCGCAGTCGAATCTCTTTTTGACGGACGGTATAATAAAAATAAAAGTGTAACAACTTCGATTTCAAAGTCTGACGGTATTTATTATCGCAGCCTTCATGTCACAGACAATCCCGACATCATAGAGAAAATCGAAAAGGCAATACACCAGGATTCATCTAAAGCATCAAACCTCTTTGAACAGGAGGGAGAAGGAGGCCGCTCTACATTAGTCAAGATAATCAACAACGGAGAAACGATTAATATCGGACTGCAACAATACAACGGTTCAGCCTTCTTCTTCATAAAAGGGAGCGAAAAAGCTTTCAAATAAACAAATCCCGCGTCATTATGAAACCAATCAACATGCTGCTCATTGGAGCGGCAGCACTTCCTGTGTCTATTTATGCTATTGAACCGGACGATTCAGTCGAATCATTCGTGAAATATAAACCCGTATTAAAAGAAGTTGTTGTTACTGCAAAACGTCCGGAATTACAATATAAGTCCGACCGTATAATCTATATAATCAAAAATGACCAGTTTGCAGCAGGATTGAACGGACTACAGTTACTCGACAAAATTCCGCGTATTTCCATCGTAAATGAACAAGTAGAGGTGGCTGGTAAATCGGATGTAAGATATATTATTGACGGACGACTGATTGAAATGTCCAACGAGGCACTGACTCTTAAACTGAAAAATCTTCAATCATACGATATCGAAAAAATTGAACTACTCACCACACCTCCGGCCAAATATGCCGTAGCAGAAAATGTTGCATATATAAATATTACTACACGTAATGAATCTCTCGGGACTCGCGGCAGCATTTTGGGGAATGTAACAGCTCGTGAACACTTCAGCTATACGACCGGCGGAAACATAAGTCATACAACCCGTAAAGTAGAACTATCGGCTGATTTCAGCATACAAAACATACGAGGCATTAATGATCTTGACAGAACATATACTTTCTCGGATTATATTCACACCTCCAGTCGTACCAATTACTTTATTAACCGCACATTATCGGCGAATGGCCTGTTTAAATACAAAATCAGCCATGCGTGGAGTGCCGGGACTATCATAAACGTCTGTAATATGAATATGAGAAGCAGTCTGCATGACACCACTGCCGACAGATACATTACAACCAATTCATATAATGACTCACCGGCGCGACCGGATAATGCCATTACACTTACAGCCTATGTAGACCGGATTCTTGATTCTAAAGGCAAGACAATATGTATGACTTATAATTATTTTAATCGTAATTCACAATCGTTATCAGACATATCGACATGCCAAAGTGACGAAGTTCAAGCAAGACTCACGGACTATGGCATCAATAAATACAAGATCCACTCTGTAAAACTTGATACTACACTACCGTTCATTTCATACAGGATAGAATCGGGTGCGTCATATACAGCCATTAACAATAATACAGACCTTCAAGTCAGCAATCTAATATCTGGCAGCTGGATACATGATACATTACATAGCAACAGCTTCCATTACAATGAACAGACATCGGCCATATACTTTAGTTTTGAAAAGAATTTCACAAACTCATTCTTCGGGAAAATAGGTATGCGCTACGAGCACACCAAAACCACAGGTACACAGTCAATCAACTCATTGACCGAAGATAAAAGCTACGACAATCTGTTTCCTTCTGTAAATATAAGCTATAATTCCAACAATTTCGGTAGATTCTCTATTTCTTATTCTATGGGTATAATGCGACCCAATTTCCGAGACCTAAATCCATTCCGTTATTACTCAACGGTCTCCGACTATTTTTCCGGTAATCCGGATCTTAATCCATCTATTTCACAAAATGCAGAAATCAGCTATAGCTCAAGGGGAATTTACGCTGTATTATACAACTCGTACAATCATAAAGCAATAGGTTATATTACAAGATTCACTGTAACCGGTAGTCAGTACACCTTACCTGAAAATTGCCTTAATACCGATAAAATCGGACTATATGCCTCATATAACAGACCTCTGTTTTCTTGGTGGAATATGAATTTAGGTGGAGAGATATTCTATTCTTGTGCAAAATCAAAAATAAAAGATTTCAAAGATACAAATGATAATTGTTGGAGCGGAAAAATCGAAATAAATACCTCTTGGATGCTAAACAGACAGAAAACTCTTCGTTTAAATT
>CAZOCO010000105.1:0-8048 GCA_964578325.1 uncultured Muribaculum sp. | reverse complement strand
GCTTTGGCAGCGGCACCACGAGCGGCACGTGTCAGCTGTACGGCGCAGACAACGGCATTCTTGGCGTTGACCAGTTCGAGACCTTCGTAGTGGAGGTCGCCGACCTGAAGTGTCTTGCCCAGACCGAGGTGGTCGATATTCACAACAATACGTTCGGGGATCTCGGTGTAGATAGCTTTTACTTTCAGCTTCTTCATCGACAGAGCCAGCTTACCACCGGCCTTAACACCTTCGGCGTGACCCTCGAGCTTGACAGGAACTTCAACCACAACGGGTTTCTTGTCGGTCACTTCGAGGAAGTCGAGGTGGAGTACGGTATCTTTTACGGGGTGGAACTGTACTTCGCGGAGCACGGCATTACGTTTTTCGCCGTTTACAGTCATTTCCACTGCAAATACGTCGGGAGTATAGAGCAGCTTGCGGATGTCGTCGACATTTACCTGAAGGTCGGTAGTGATAAGACCACGGCCATTACCTACAGCCACAATTTTTTCACCGGGCTTAAGAGTGCCGGCGTAGGGCATTTCTACTGTTTCGCTACCGTTGAGCACTACGGGAACTTTGTTCTCGTCACGAAGAGCTTTGGCGGCTTTCTTACCGAAGTCGCAACGAGCCTCGGCGTTGAGTTGATAAGTCTTCATTGTTTGTTTTGTTGGTTTGTGTTACTCAAAATTAAGTTTTTTGCTCCTTAATTTCCCATCACACTGAAGGGGCGCTAAAAAGCGACGGCAAAGTTACTAAAAACTTTCAACTCCGACAAATAATTTTCACCGCCGGCCTGCAGGCTGCCTGTAATCACTGATCGGGAGTATCGGTCTGGGCGTTAAACAGACCGATATCATGGCGGCTGTTGAAACGCTGCACCAGCGTGGTCACGTAGACCGTAAACAGCGGAAACATCGTAGTACCCATTATGCCGAGTATCACCGACAACACCTTTCCCACCGCGGTCACCGGGTATATCGAGCTGCCGAGCGTAGTACCCTCGAGAAATGCCCACGTGATGGCCGTAAAGTAACCCGTGACCTGCGGATTGACCGGCATTTCACGCTCCATAAATATCAGACTCGAGAAGTATATGATGGACATACACACCATAATATATGTCATAAAAACCGACGTGATACGGTTGGTGGTCATGTAGCCCACCACTATCGACAGAGCAAGCGCGCCCCTCACCAGAGGAATAAACCGCAGGAAGTAAAGCTCCTGCGACGTAAACTGCCAGTGTGTCGCCGCTATAATATTGAGATATGGCACCGACAGCAAAAAGAAAAACCAGCGGCGCTTAATATATTTCCATTTATGCTCGGCAAACAACAGTCCGGCTATAAAATCGAGCATAAACACCACGCACACCCACCCCTGAAAGTGCATGTAGGCCTTGTTTTCAAGATAATCGACATGAGTGAAAGTATCTACGGAGATCCATACTATCAACCCCAGCGACAGCACTATCACCAGCAGATGCAGAGCGCGGGTTATGTCGTCGCGAGTCTTTTGCGAAACGTGGTTCAATATCATGACTATATATAATTTAATGTATGGTTGAAACGATTGTATATATTATAACAATCGCCACCCTCATTTTTCTTGCTCCGGAAGAAAAAAATCCATCCGACCCCTCGCAGAGCTATCTGTAAACGCGATTTTTATCATTCTCACATTTTTATTTGTAAAATATCTTGATTTTCAAACAATTTGTTTATATATTTGCGAAAATCAGCTTTCACTCTTTCATCCTATGAAAAAATATCTGCTTTTGCTTTTAGCTCTAACAGCAAAACTTCAAATCTATTTACGTTAAATAAGACTCTTTGCCTATGAAAAAGATATTATTATGTAGCAGCATAGCCGCCATTATGACAGCATGCTCCTCCGATGATCCCAATGAGAATCCCACATACAACCCTATTTTCCTCACCTCTCAACAGGAAGAAGTCGTCCATGGCTACAACAGCTTTTCATTCAACTTCTTTCGCGAGGCTGTCAACGACATCGACGAGAACAAAAACGTCATTGTCTCGCCATACAGCATGGCCAACATGCTGTCGATGTTGAGCAACGCTGCTGACACCGAAACCAAAGCGTCAATCATCTCCATACTCAATACTCCCTCATCAATCGACATCAATGAAGTCAATAAGTCGCTATACGATAAGGTCATGTCGCTAAACGACCGGGTAGAACTATCGATATGCCGTTCGCTGTGGAGCAAAGAAAATGTCAGACTGAACAATCAATTTAAAAATTGCATCATCAACGACTATCATGCGCAGCACAGCATATTTTCGTCACCACAATCGCTGCTTGCCGACTTCAGAGACTGGCTCACCAAAGCCTCTCACGGCATGATATCAGACATGAACATCGATGCAAATGAATCGACAAAAGTACTTCTCGCCGATCTGATGTATTTCAAAGGACAATGGTCCTCGCCGTTCAACAAAGCAGACAGCCATCCCGGCATATTTCACAATCTCGACGGTACGGAGTCGGAAGTTACTATGATGGAGAAAAAGATTGGACTTTTATGGATTTCCACCATCTACTATGATCTCATTTCCATTCCGTTTAAATACAACAGTTGCAATTTTGACATTTTACTACCGGGTGACGGATATGACGTAAATGACCTGATAGCCAACCTGCGACAAGATCTATTCGCACGATCTCCGGAGACAGAGGAAAAGTATGAATTCAAATCCAACATCGGCATGATTCCGGTAACATTGCCTCGATTTGAGATCGACATCGAAATCAAGCTCAATAAAGCACTATCACGTATGGGATTGAGCAATAATTGGCCCGGAATGCTCGCCGACAATGAAGACTTACATATTAAATTCATCCAAAAATCAGCCATTAAGGTCGACGAAGAGGGAGCTACAGCCTCTTCTGCCACATCGATGACCGGAGATACTGCCATCAACTTTAAAGATGGCGAACCATTCATCGTAGATCGACCGTTTGTCTACATTCTCCGCGGACCGGGCAACCTCATACTGCAGATGGGTAAGATCTGTAAGCTCTGATTTTTCCCGACACACACTACTGCCGGCCTGATTGCACGCCAACAAGCGATCCGGTCGGCAGTTGCTATATTTTCTATCCCATACAACATGTCGATTTTTACCACTCCTGCATTTTAATTTGCAAAATATCTTGATTTCCAAACAATTTGTTTATATATTTGCAAAAATCATCTTTCACTCTTTCATCCTATGAAAAAATATCTGCTTTTGCTTTTAGGCCTGACAGCCGTAGCGTGTTCAGACCAACTCAACGAACCGGAGATCAGCATCCCGACCGCATCATCCGATCAATCAAACCTGCCATCAAAATACATCTCTTTTGATGAAGCTATCGAAATTTCAACAAAAGCGCTGACCGATTTCGCGCTTTCCGACGAAGATTGCTCCCGAAGCGCCGCAATCGGATTTACTAACGGAAATGTCTCTTTATTAAAATCGCCTGACTGCTCAAGAAGTTCTTCCGACTCTACTTTCTATGTCGTCAACTTTGAGAACGGAGGCGCAGTTTTACTTGCTGCCGACCGGCGTGTATACAATAAAATCTACGGCATAACTACCGACGGATATTTCAATCCAAATCCCACACCCGCACAACAAATTTATCTCGAATGGGCATATCAAGACGCCAATTCATCAATCGGAGACTCCATCCACGGAATATATCGGGCAAAAGAAGATCCCGACAAAAGGCCTGAAATAATAAAGACAATAAACGGTATAACATGCGTCGGCAAACCGATCGGCGAAACGATCAATTACTCCGCCGGCGTTACAGGCAAGACAAAATGGTGCCAAGAAGAACCTTATGGATTTTATGCACCTAACGGCTATACCGGATGTGTACCTCTTGCAGTCGGTCAAATCATGGCTTATCACAAAAAACCAGCCGCAATCAACGGCATACTTCTCGACTGGGATCAAATATTATTCGCCCCATATCATTTATTTAATGACGATCTGGGAGCAAAGACCATCGCAAAATTGCTATACGAACTGGGCAAACTACTTGAGACTGATTATCATGAAGACCCAACATATTCTGCCACATATTCTGATAAAGTCCCTGCCGTATTTCGCAAATTGGGATATGAGAGCTCCGACCTAATGACGTTTTCTACCCACTATTGTGTTGAAAAAATATATGGAGGCCCGGTTCCCAAGCCCAATGCTATTAATCCTTTAGAGAAACCCATTTGCGGCGGCCCCGTCTATATGAGAGGCGACGATGATTCAGACGATGAATTCGGACATACTTGGGTGGTCGAAGCCTTCAAGGAAACATCGACACAATATAATTATTATCGACAGGACAACAATCTATTATATTGCACAGAATATGAAAAAGACACATATATCTATATAAATTGGGGCGCATTTAAAGGGTACGGCAACGGCTATTATAAATCGCCCGGAACTTATAACGACAAATACACTAACACTACATATACCCACAACTTTAAAGCCATATACATTAAATAAATATTTCTCATATATATGAAAAAGATATTATTATGTAGCAGCATAGCCGCCATTATGACAGCATGCTCCTCCGATGATCCCAATGAGAATCCCACATACAACCCTATTTTCCTCACCTCTCAACAGGAAGAAGTCGTCCATGGCTACAACAGCTTTTCATTCAACTTCTTTCGCGAGGCTGTCAACGACATCGACGAGAACAAAAACGTCATTGTCTCGCCATACAGCATGGCCAACATGCTGTCGATGTTGAGCAACGCTGCTGACACCGAAACCAAAGCGTCAATCATCTCCATACTCAATACTCCCTCATCAATCGACATCAATGAAGTCAATAAGTCGCTATACGATAAGGTCATGTCGCTAAACGACCGGGTAGAACTATCGATATGCCGTTCGCTGTGGAGCAAAGAAAATGTCAGACTGAACAATCAATTTAAAAATTGCATCATCAACGACTATCATGCGCAGCACAGCATATTTTCGTCACCACAATCGCTGCTTGCCGACTTCAGAGACTGGCTCACCAAAGCCTCTCACGGCATGATATCAGACATGAACATCGATGCAAATGAATCGACAAAAGTACTTCTCGCCGATCTGATGTATTTCAAAGGACAATGGTCCTCGCCGTTCAACAAAGCAGACAGCCATCCCGGCATATTTCACAATCTCGACGGTACGGAGTCGGAAGTTACTATGATGGAGAAAAAGATTGGACTTTTATGGATTTCCACCATCTACTATGATCTCATTTCCATTCCGTTTAAATACAACAGTTGCAATTTTGACATTTTACTACCGGGTGACGGATATGACGTAAATGACCTGATAGCCAACCTGCGACAAGATCTATTCGCACGATCTCCGGAGACAGAGGAAAAGTATGAATTCAAATCCAACATCGGCATGATTCCGGTAACATTGCCTCGATTTGAGATCGACATCGAAATCAAGCTCAATAAAGCACTATCACGTATGGGATTGAGCAATAATTGGCCCGGAATGCTCGCCGACAATGAAGACTTACATATTAAATTCATCCAAAAATCAGCCATTAAGGTCGACGAAGAGGGAGCTACAGCCTCTTCTGCCACATCGATGACCGGAGATACTGCCATCAACTTTAAAGATGGCGAACCATTCATCGTAGATCGACCGTTTGTCTACATTCTCCGCGGACCGGGCAACCTCATACTACAGATGGGCAAGATCTGTAAGCTCTGACACTTTTTCCCGACTACACACTACTGCCGCCCTGATTGCATACAAACAAGAAGCAAAAACATATGATTTCTACCGGCAAGACACCAACGAATATTATACCACAGAAATAATCCGCACTACCGATTTATACATGAACTGGGGTTGGAACGGACTTTACAATGGATATTTTAGAGCACCCGGTCCATACAAAGCTGGTGGTTATAATTACAGTACTGATTTCAAGTTCATATACGATATATATTAACAAATCTCACTTCCGATATGAAGAAAATAATATTTTGGTTTTTACTGCCATTTTGGACTATTTTGGGATGTTCAGACGACAATAGCCCATCCGAAAAATATACGCCCATTAAACATATCGAGCTTGACCAGCAACAACGTCAGGCAGTCATCGGATACACAGATTTTTCATACGACATTTTTAAACAGGCCGTTCATAATGCTCCAGAAAACGACAATATTGTTCTGTCTCCATGGAGCGCTATAAGTTTAGTGTCGTTAATGAGTAACTGCGGAGACAATGCCACACGCAACATTACACTACAGCTACTTAATCAATCCGAAAATACAGACCTCAATAAACTCAACAGATATTTGTCCGAAAACCTTACTGACCTTTCGCCCAATATCACTTTCGATACTTTCCGTTCAATATGGAGGCGTAACGACTTGAAATCAGACAAGGCTTTTGACGAGATAGCTATCAACGACTACTCTACCGACATATTCACCATCAATCCTACCGACGACCTGGCCACACTATTTTCAACATGGGTCAACAGTAAAACAAATGGATTTTTTTCTTTAGATATCAATCCTACAACTCCTTATATGGCTGCCGACCTACTATATTTCAAAGGCCCTTGGAAACATAAATTTGACAAAGACGCAAGCCATCCTGGAATATTCCACAATGCCGACGGCACAGAAACCGAAGTCACTTTTATGGAACGCACCGCGCATTGCAAATTACATATCTGCAAGTATTTCACCGCTCTTTTCTCCGAAATATCCAGAGGCGAATTCAACATGATCGTTATTCTTCCGGCAGAAGGAGAGACAGTAACATCGGTGAGCAATATAATCAGCGACCTCTTGCAGAACTTTTCAGATCTTGACCCAGAAGCAATTGTACACATATTCAACACACCTTTGATCCTACCAAAATTCAACGTTGAAGCAAACACCGACCTATCCGTCCTATTAAGCCAGATGGGACAGACCGGATCTTGGCTTTTCACCGACAACGATACATCTTTCGATTTAATCCAAAGCTCACGCATCGAAGTAGCCGAAGATGGAGCAACCGTATCATCGGCAACAATCACTAATGACCCCACAGCAACATGTTATCCCGATGCCGATCCATTTGTCGTAGACCGTCCGTTCATATATATCATTCAGGAAAATTCCACCGGAATAATACTGCAGATGGGTAAGATTTGTAAGCTCTGACACTTTTTCCCCGCGACACACTACTGCCGGCATGATTGCTCACCAACAAGCGATCCTGGCGGCAGTTGCTATATTTTCTATCCCATACAACAGACCGCGATACGGCAAAATCCGAAAAATCGCAAAAATATTTGTGCAAGAGACACAAAAGTAGTAACTTTGCAGACCGATTATGTCCAAATTAATGGCCTGACCGGACATGCGCCACGTCTATTGGCCTGACAACGTGTATGATACGGTCAAATTATTAATTTATTTTACAATCTTAAAAAGCGGATACTTTAAGCTACAAAACCTCAATGCCCAATGCCGAGCAGTGCAGCCACGAGTGGTTGCTCATCGACGCTACCGACCTGCCCCTGGGTCGCCTCTGCTCGGTTGTCGCCCTGATTCTCCGCGGCAAGAACAAGCCTACCTACTCACCCTTCGTTGAGTGCGGCGACAATGTAATCATCGTAAACGCCGACAAAGTTCGTCTTACCGGCAACAAGTGGAACGATCGCGAATACCTCAGCTACACCGGCTATCCCGGCGGTCAGCGCGTGGCTACTCCCGCTATTCTTCAGCAGAAGTCGTTCAACAAACACATCAAACCCGGCATCAACCCCCTCTTCGTTAAGGTTGTGAAGGGTATGCTTCCCAAGAACCGTCTTGGCCGCAAGCTCATCGAGAACATGCACGTTTACAACGGCCCCGAGCATCCCCATGCAGCCCAGGAGCCCAAAGTTATTGACATCAACACCATTAAATAAGGCAGTATGGAAAAGGTAAATGCAGTAGGCCGTCGTAAGGCCGCAGTTGCCCGCGTAATCCTCGGCGAAGGTTCCGGCAACATCACTATCAACAAGC
>CAZOCO010000104.1:0-8054 GCA_964578325.1 uncultured Muribaculum sp. | reverse complement strand
ATCGATTCGATGTCGAGGTGGTTGGTCGGCTCGTCGAGCAGCAGTACGTCGGGTCGCTGCAACAATATTTTTGCCAGCTCTATACGCATACGCCAACCTCCGGAAAACTCTGATGTGGGTCTCGAGAAATCCTCGCGTCTGAATCCCAGACCGATCAGTGTCTTTTCGATCTCGGCTTCTGCATTTTCACTTTCTTCTATCGCTATGCGTTCAGACAGTGCTGTCACGCTGTCAATGAGCCTTGCATACGATTCCGAATCATAATCGGTGCGTTCAGAAAGCTCTTTGCTCAACCGATCGTATTCATCGTGCATGGCAGCCACATGAGAGAAAGCTGTACGTGCCTCCTCTACAACCGTTGCTGTTTCGGCAGTGGTCATGTGCTGTGGCAGATATCCTATAGTGATGCCTTGTGGTATGGCCACAGAGCCAGAAGTCGGACGCTGCAGGCCGGCTATTATTTTGAGCATGGTGGATTTTCCCGCGCCGTTTTTCCCTACGAGAGCTATCTTGTCTTTTCGGTTTATGACATAGTTGATGTTGTCAAACAGGCTTTTGGCGCTGAATTCCACCGACAGGTTCTGTATTGAAATCATAGTGTCGGAATTGTCGAAACAATTCACAAAGTTAACACTTTATTGCGGCTCTTACAAGTCGCGCAGTCGTAGTGTATAGCGGTCGGCGCCGTGGTCGGAGGTAAGGTGGTCGCCGTCGTAAAAATCATCGTCATCGAAGTCGGGAGAATCGGTCATGTCTATCCACTTCAGCGAACGTGATGTGGCGATAGAATCAGTTATGCGGGTGGTAAGAGACTTCTGCGCCACGGGCATGAGGTCGCGATACAGTTGATGTTTTGGTGGAGACAGGAGTACTACTTCTATGTCGCGTGCTGCCGCCCAGTCAAGAATGCTGTCAAGATACGCAATATTGTAGGATACGTTGCTGAAATCGGGAGCGGTATGTCTGACAACAGTTACATTAACATCTTCTATCCAGCGTGGCGATTTATTTTTTAGCGACATAGCTGTGCCGTGACCAAGAGTGTCGCAGATTATGGAGTTTTCGCCTGTAAGCATGTTGCGAAGTTTTCCAGCATAACCGTTGAAATTGGCTATCTCGAATCCGTAGCGCGATAGTAAAGGATTGCGGTCTATACCCATATATATACGGTAGCCTTGAGCAAACATCCAGTCGCGTGTAGATTCGAGTGGCGGGTCGGTATATGTTGCATATCCCACCGATAGCAAAATGCGCTTAAGAGAGTCTGGTTGGGCGAAATACCTTCGGAGAAGTCGATAGTCGTATTCAAAATTCTGTGATACTCCTGCCAGATTAAATGAGCATCCGTCTATTAATTGCGGGTTGATGCCGTAGTAGTTTACCGAGCTACCCAGTATCAGTGTCTCAACTTCGGCAGAATGGCAGTTAAGCCATTCATTTTTATAGGAATATGGATTGGGATAGAGTCGACACAAAACTTCACCGACAGTGAGCAGCACTACTGTCAGCAATGTAAACAACAGACTATATCGGATGAAACGTTTCAAAATTGAAAATATACAAATTGTTCTGACGATTGGTATGTGAGTATCACGACGATAATTACAATATAGTATACCGACCATCTGACTGGTCTGTATTTCGTAAGTCCGGTGCCTGCAAACTGTATCGGAAATAATCTATGGCGTGCAATGTATTCACATATCATCATGAATACTATCATTGCCATCACTTTCATGCCTCCGAGCGGTGCATAAGGTATATCGAAGCACGTAAACATACGTTTTATATATCCGAATGCTTCGCCTACAGATTCCGACCGGAAAAATATACGTGGGAACGCCATGAGTATGAACGTGGTGATGCATGCTGTAAGTTCTTTTATCGATGGCAACCGCGAGTTATTTGCTATGACAGGACTTGCCTTGATTTTCTTGCCTCGAATTATTTTCGGCGCGAGTACGGTTGCATGGTATAATCCCCATAACACGAAAGTCCAGTCGGCACCATGCCACAGTCCGCTAAAAATAAAGACTATATAGGTATTTGCCAGTGTTCTCCATTTCCCTTTGCGCGATCCTCCGAGCGGAAAGTAGATGTAGTCGCGAAGCCACGTCTGGAGCGATATATGCCATCTGTGCCAGTATTCGCTCACTGTGCGCGATAGAAATGGATACTGGAAGTTCTGCATCAGCTCTATGCCAAAAAGCCTTGCCACACCACGGGCCATGTCTGAATATCCAGAGAAGTCGCAGTATATCTGAAATGTAACCAGCATTACACCCATGGCGAGATTAGAGCTGCCCAACATGGCATAATTGGAGAAGATATTGTCGACAACCGGTGCGCATGCGTCGGCTATAGCCATTTTCTTGAACAATCCCCACAGAAACTGTCGCATGCCATCGACTGCAGCTGCGTAGTTGAAGATGCGCTGATGCTGAAATTGCGGCAACAGTGACGATGCCCGTTCTATCGGTCCGGCCAGAAGTTGAGGAAAGAATATAAGAAATGCTGAAAACGATATGAACTCATGTGAGGCATGAATTTTTTCTTTATAGACATCGATAGTATAGCTCAAAGCCTGAAATGTATAGAAACTGATGCCTACAGGAAGCAATATGTCTACAGTAACCCAGTCAAGTTCCCAGCCGAATGCCCGGAACAGTGCAGTAAAGTTCTCTCCGAAAAAATTGAAGTATTTAAATACGCCGAGTACTCCGACATTGGCTGCAATGTTGGCTGCACACACGTATTTTGCGAGTCTGATGTCTCCGTTGACGCGATATTTCTGGATGTATATTCCCGATATGTAGCTACATATTATAGTAAACCATATCAGGGCCAGAAATGTAGTACTCCACCATCCGTAAAACAGGCAGCTCGCTATTATTATAAGTATATTGCGTGCACGGAGTCCTTTCACTCCGAACCAGTATAGCATAAATACCAGCGGCAGAAAGATTACGAATTCTATGGAGTTGAAAAGCATCGGAAATTTATTGATTGTGCAAAAGTAGTGAAAATTTATGATTACCCCATCGCTTTTCATTCGTTTCACGGGTTTTCGTGTGATGGTATAAAAAAAGTGAGAAGGCTTCACAGTCTCCTCACCTCTCGCTTGTTGCTTGTTGAATATCTATTCTGTCTTTATTGGAAAGTTACGTATGAAAAAGTACTACTTATTTACCCTTAACTTATGGTTGTGTTTTTTTTCGTGATATTAATTGTTAAGAAGATTATTTATTCTATTAATGCATCAGGGTTGTTTCCCTTGTGCGTTGCAAAGTTAATATATATCACATGTGTTTTGCAATACCTAAAAATATGTTTAAAAACATCATTTGAGAGTTTTTGATGATTTTCTTTGAATAACTTTCAATTTGTAAGCATAAATGGTATGGTGTTTTTAAAAGTAATGAAAAAATAGAGTGAAAAAACCTGCGGAAAGCAAATTTTTTTATTTTGACTAAACCGCAGGTGTTTAATTTTTGACTTTTAAAACAGATTGTTTTGCTATTAATATACTATGTATGAGGATAGTGGAGCTAAAGTTCCGCTTAATTTGCCATCAGATACCACAAATGTGTTACCATGTACTGCATCGGTGTATTTTCCGTCGGGTAGTAAAGTTGGAAGTTCGGTCTCTACGGTTTCAGCTGAAAAATTGATCAGTGCAGCGCCTTTGTTTCCGCGGCCTACTTCTATCACTGTACCGTTGTCGTTAACTGTAACGGTTTCCGGCTGACCCGACATGGCGCGTCGGAAACGATTGGCGGCAATGATTTCCGGATTGAAAAATTCATCGTTGCCACGAGGCCCCACAAGATTGTTGCCCCAATAGTTGTCTCGCGAGCTTCCGGCCGGACGCGAGAAGAACAGAGGTGTGCCATTGGCACGGGCTGTAAGAAATACAAATCCCTGGCGTATCTGGTCGTCGGTCAGGTGGGCCGATTCGTGTGCGTTGGCATATGTATCGTGCGATTCTACCCATGTCACCAGTCGGTTGCCGTCGGCCTTGTGGTGCCAGTCGGCAAGCTCTATATTGTAGGCTCCGTTTTCAAGGGCTTCGCGCAATATGTGGCCATAGTTTGAGGCTGTGACGCGCATCAGTTCGGCATATTCTTCTTCTTTTACATTCTTGTCTTGCAGTACTTCTCCATAGATAAACAGAGAGTCGCTTGGCATAGCCAGAGATAGTCCTTTCGCATCTTCCATGCCGAGTGCTACCGGCCAGAAGTTGTTGCGTTCGGCCAGCGAGTCAAGCGGGTCGGAAGGGAGTCCGATATGTTTTGCCGTGTCATATCGGAAACCTCGCACGCCATGTCCGATCAGGCGGTTGACATATTGCAGATAATAATGCTGGAAGTCGGGATTTTCGGTGTTGACATCAGGCAATCCGCCCATTTCTCCGGTGGTGCACTGGTAGCGGTCGTTCCACTCGGTGATAGGGGTGAAACCGTTGGCGTGGAACAGGTTTTCATGGCCTCCGACAGCACTGTCAAGCCGTTCGGTTACAGCTGTGTGGTCGATAGCGGTATGGTTAGGCAGCACATCGACTATTATGTCTACACCGTATTTTGCCGCCGAGTCGCACATGGCTGCCAGTTCTTCTTCAGTACCGAGAAGATAGTTTCCGATCTGCCAGTCGGTGGGCTGATAGTAGTAATACCATTTACCCTCGACTGAATCGCCCGGTTGGCTGAACAATGCTTTGCCGCCGTTGTCGCCTATAAAACACGTGTTGGCCGGACATGTTTGTACATAGCGGTAGCCGGCATCTGCTATCTGACGCATATTCTCGGCGATTGAGTTGAACGACCACGACCAGGCGTGGAGTATAACATCGTCGTCGGTCGTGACTGTAGGTTGGTTTTTGCCGGCGTTACAGCCGATAAGTGAGAACAGAACTATACCTGCTCCACAAGTTATTGCGGTTCGTTTCATCATTGTGATTTATGAATAGATTTAAAGTTGTGTATATTGCTTTAAACAAACTATGGCTATAAAGGTAGCGAAAAAATCGCATGCTCTCAAATATTTCTTACAAAAAAAATCCATATGCCATTGATAATCTGTCGGTCGACGTAGCGAATGCGATTTTTTAAGGAATAAATTGCAGGAAGCTATTGCAGGTGAAAATTTTTCGCCGTACCTTTGCGCCATCAAAAACGAACCATGCGCTTGTCTAACACGACTGACTCCGCCCGAAGTATTCACTTCACCAAAATGCATGGCATCGGTAACGATTACGTCTATATCGATTGCACGGATCGCATTCCCGATAGCCTTGAAGAATTGGCGAGGGAGATGAGTGACCGACACATGGGTGTAGGGGGCGACGGGATAATTCTCGTCTGTCCGTCGGAAGTCGCCGATTATAGAATGCGTATCTTTAACGCTGATGGTTCTGAAGCCCGCATGTGTGGTAATGGTTGCCGCTGTGTGGGCAAATTTATTTTTGACCGTAAGATGATTGACCGTCCCTGGCTTTATCTTGAAACAGGAGCCGGTGTGCGTCACATCGAGATACATGTAGGTGACGACGGTTACGCTACAGGCGCTACGGTTGATATGGGAGAACCTCGGTTTTCCGGTCAGGAACTGCCTGAAATTAATGTTGCCGGTGATATGCTTCTTATTGAAGGTCACGAAGTGCTTCCAGTTTCAATGGGTAATCCTCACGGTGTAATATTCTGTGATGAGTATCCTACCGATGATCTTGTACTCGGCTGTGGGCCTTTGCTTGAAAACAATTCGATATGGCCCGATAGAGCCAATATAGAGTTTGTCAAAGTCGTTTCGCCATGTGAGGCCGATATGAGAGTATGGGAACGTGGCAGTGGCGAGACTATGGCTTGCGGTACCGGTGCATGCGCGGCAGTTGTAGCCGGAATACTTACCGGGCGTCTCTCCGAACGTGTTACCATGCATCTGCGAGGTGGCGATCTTGAAATATTCTGGGATTGCAACGGGAGCAACCATGTGTTTCTTTCGGGCGATGCAGTTGAGGTTTTTGAAGGTGTGTATGAACGTAAATCGATAGTATCCATATGATAAAGATCAACGATAATTATCTGCGGCTGACGCCATCCTATCTGTTTACCGAAATCGCATCCCGTGTGGAGGCCTTCTGCAAGACATATCCGTCGGCCGATGTTATACGCATGGGTATCGGCGATGTCACGCGACCTATTTGTGAAGCTGCGGCCGAAGCAATGATAAGGGCTGTCGAAAACCAGTGTGAGGCTTCGACCTTTCACGGGTACGGGCCCGAACAGGGATATGACTTTTTACGCCAGGCGATTGCCGAAACTGATTATGTGGCAAGAGGGATATGTATATCTCCCGACGAGATATTCATCAGCGATGGGGCTAAAAGTGATATCGGAAATATTGGTGATATACTTGACCGCAATATATCGGTAGCCGTGACCGATCCGGTCTATCCGGTTTATATAGACACCAATGTTATGGCCGGGCGAGGCGGAACGGTTGGTGCTGATGGCCGCTGGAATGGACTGACATATCTCATTGCCGACGAAGCCAACGGTTTCTGTCCGGAATTGCCCCGCCACCATGTCGACGTTGTATATCTGTGTTACCCCAACAATCCTACCGGTACGGTGCTTACGCATGATCAGTTGGCTATGTGGGTTGACTGGGCATTGAGAGAGGGCGCGCTTATATTATTCGATTCCGCTTACGAAGCATATGTGCGTTCGCCCGGTGTTCCTCGTTCTATCTACGAGATAGATGGCGCGCAGCAGGTGGCAATAGAGTTCCGATCCTTTTCTAAAACTGCCGGATTCACGGGTATACGTTGCGGATACACTGTCGTTCCGCACGAACTTACGGGTAGCGATGGAAACGGTCATACCGTATCGCTTAACTCGTTGTGGCGCCGTCGCCAGACGACCAAGTTCAACGGTGCCGGCTATATATCGCAGTGCGGTGCCGCCGCTCTTTACTCCGAACAGGGGCAGAGACAGGTAAAGGAGATGACTGACGCATATATGGACAATGCATCGCTGATGAGACAGGCGCTGACTGCGGTCGGACTGACGGTCTACGGAGGTGTCGATTCACCGTATCTGTGGGTGAAGGCTCCTGGAACGATGACGTCGTGGGAGTTTTTTGACTGGCTGCTCTCTACGTGTCATGTCGTAGGAACTCCCGGTGTAGGGTTCGGCCCAGCCGGTGAAGGTTTCCTTCGGCTTACGGCTTTCAATACGCCCGAGCTTACGCAGCGGGCTATGGCGAGAATAAAAGATAAAATCGAACTTACTGTTTAACTAATTATAATCATTGTTACTTTAATTTCTTATGTCCAAGTTGAGATTCAAAGTAGTGGAAGAGGCTTTTAACCGTAAAGCCATTCCTGTAAAGATGCCGGCAGAACGTCCGGAGGTTTATTATGCAAAATATGTGTTCAATCGTCAGAAGATGTTTGAATATCTGCCTAAAAAGACCTACGACATTCTTGTCGACGCTATCGACAACAAGAAACCGCTTCCACGCGAGGTTGCTGATAGTGTGGCTGCCGGTATGAAAAAATGGGCTATTGACAACGGTGCCCGCCACTATACCCACTGGTTTCACCCGCTGACCGATGGTACAGCCGAGAAACATGATGCATTTGTAGAGCACGATGGCAAGGGTGGCATGGTAGAGACATTCTCCGGAAAACTGCTCGTGCAGCAGGAACCCGATGCTTCGTCGTTCCCCAACGGTGGTATCCGAAATACTTTTGAAGCCCGCGGATATTCGGCTTGGGATATTTCTTCACCGGCGTTTATTCTTGATAATACTCTGTGTATTCCCACTATCTTTATATCGTATACCGGAGAGTCGCTCGACTACAAGACTCCTTTGCTACGTGCGCTCAACGCTGTAGATGACGCCGCATCGGCCGTTGCCCGTTACTTCGATCCGGAGGTAAAGCATGTCAACTCTTATCTCGGCTGGGAGCAGGAATATTTCCTCGTTGATGAAGATTTGTATTCCGCGCGCCCTGACCTGATGCTTACCGGACGCACTTTGATGGGACATGA
>CAZOCO010000103.1:0-8191 GCA_964578325.1 uncultured Muribaculum sp. | reverse complement strand
TCATCCTCCCGTGGATGGACTTCTCGCCGCTATGCTACCTCATCATCCACGGCTCTCCCGTGCCGCCACCCCGCCATCGGGGCCGCCTCAATCGCACCCACTCCTTCCACCGCTTCCTTGAAGAACTCCAACACCGCCCCGCCACCCACAACCCCTATCTCCTCACCGACCCAGCAGTACAAACGGCCACCCCGGCGGTACGGACGCCATGCATGGCGTCCGAAATAACTCCATCATCAACAACCGGTTACGCCAATTCTGTGGTAGGGACAGCATGTATGCTGTCCGGAATAACTTCATCATATACAGCTGATTGCCCTGGAGTCTTTAATGCCACTTTCGACTTAATACTTCGTCACTCTACCTTCATACCTACGCTTCCACGCGCCCGACCCGCCTGACGGGCGACACGGGCCGGCCCGCTCCAAAAGCTAACGGATGGCAATCCAAAACCACATACCCTTCCATTGCCACCCCACAACAGGTTCAAAGCGAACTTTGACATACTTTCTTTTACAAAACATCCGCTTTTACCCGGCACCATCATTTTTTTTTTACTGCGATCAGCCGTTTCTTATATCGGTAGTGTATCGCAACACCATACATGGTGTATGCCCAAAATAAAACCGGCCACACAAAGTGCAGCCGGTATAATTATCATTGCCTAAAAATATCAACGTACAGCTATCTTATACGGACGGCCATCGACAATCACGATATATAATCCGTTATTGAGACCATCAAACTGATTAACACATCTGCCATCTACGGTGTAGACTGATGCATCATTATATTTACCTTCAATAACAATTCGCCCTCTGGTTGAAAATACCATTACAGCATCTTCGTCAGCTGCGATTTCATCTATCGACGACGATATATCTTTAGTAGCATATATTGCATATGAGCCGGCAGGCAGCGTAATTCGCTTGTTGGCTAATGTAGGTGTTACGCCATACGAACAGCTCAACAGCTGATAATTGGAGTCAGCGTAGGTAAAAGCAGCGTTAACTCGACCTGATCCTGTAGTAGCGGCGTTAACAGCAAGAAACAGCTCTGAAGCTCCGTTAGTAATCTTGATTGTATAACCGCTACCCCAGTTTACTGTAGCGCAATTGATAGTTGCCGTAGCTTCTTGTGTAAACAGCTGCGGATTTGCACGACGTATGGCGTTAAGTTCCCGGTAAGACTGAACAAGCCCTGCGCGATCAGCATCGTTCAGGTAGTTCCATATCACACGTTTAGGACTCGTATCGTTACCCGAAGAGTTCTTTGTAGTCTGGTCTGCACCCATTTCCTGGAACTGCCATATCATATGCGCGCCTGGCGACATCAGCATAATTGCAGCTACCGAACCAAGACGACGCATCGTAGCAGCAGTATTACCTTTTACACCGCTTACACCTGAAGTTGACACAGCATATGCCATACGCTCTTCATCGTGACTCTCAGCATACGAAACAGTAGTTCCCCAGTTGCGGCTGCCATCGAGTGGTGCATAAAAGCGGTTCAGAGAAGCCTGAACACCTTTTGCAAAATTACATGCATCGCCATTGATGTTTGCCCAGTTAATCTCACCGTCGAGCGACATTTCGTTTTCCTCCTGTGCTGTAGCAAGATTCTCATTGATAAAATATGCATCCGGTTTTACCTCACGCATAGCATCATGTAGTTTCTTCATTTGCGCGACACGAGAGGCATTGTATGCATTGGTCTTTCCATCAGTTACACCGGTAAACGAATTGGTGGTCGAGTTATAGGTAGCTCCATAGCTTGAATTTGAGCCAAGACCTTTGACAAGGTCAAAACGATAGCCGTCAATATTATAAGCTTCGATCCAGTATTTGAGCGCGTCGTTCCACTGTTGCTGTACCAGAGCGTTGTCTTGATTCCAGTCATTGAGCACGCTGTAGGCATGAGGTGCAGATCCGTTGTAGAATGGGTTCTTCTCTATATCATACATCTGATACCATGGATGCAGACCATCCGACTGATTAAATACTATATCAAGTATTACTGCCATACCACGCTGATGGATTGCGTCGACCAAGCGACGGTAATCATCGGGAGTACCATAAAATTTGTCGGGCGCAAAATAGAAATTGGTATTATAACCCCACGAATTATTGCCATTGAACTCCATTATAGGTAACAGTTCTACAGCATTTACTCCAAGCGACTTTATGTAGTCGAGATGTTCCATTACACCGGCAATATTACCTTCGGCATTAGCCTGTCCTTCGGTACCGGAAAAGTCGCGGATAAGCAACTCATATACCACGAGCTGACTCTGATCCACTCCTTTGAAGTTCTTCACTTTCCAGTTGTAGCTCTTTCCGTCGAGTTTGGTATTATAGACAGCCACAGGCACACCCGATACCGACGACGGATAGGTCGGCAATGACGGATAGGTTGAAGCCGGAATATATCTGTCGTTCCACGGATCAAGCACAAGGCGTGCATATGGGTCTCCCACTATCTTTTCTCCATCGACAATAAAATAGTACATGTAGTCTTTACCCGATTCAATACCGGATATAGTAGTCCAGAAATATCGATTGCCCTGATAATCCTGATAATACATGTTCTGACTGTCGGTGATCTTGTAGTCGTTCCACGAACCCACGATAAATACTGAATTCTTATCCGGAGCCCCGAGACAGAATGTCACCGAACCGTTGCCGTTGTCTACAGGACCCATTTTAGGAACACCTCCAGGATAGTTACGCGCTGTAGCACCGGCCGACAGATACACCGAATGGCTTTCGGTCAGCGTCTTTCCGTCGCGAGTAGCCTCGGCAATTATCTTCGACTGGCCTGGGTCAGAAATATTTACAGCCATAGACAACGTTTTCGCCGAAGCATTTTCAGCTATCAACGTACGGGAATTTCCGGTTTCAAGATACATCGCGAGTTTAGCACTCATAGTGGTATTCAACGTAAACTCTATTGCAGTCGGCGATGTAAACACAGTTTGCGACGTCGATGAATTCAGCTCCATCTGAAACACGCCGTCAGCATATACCGGGACAAAAATATCACCGCCCGAAGCGGTTTTGCCTTCACGCGAATTATTGGTATTGCGGAATACGAAGCATAGCTTCTTTACCGATACCGAACTTGCTACTCCGTAATACGCATTGATGCTTGGAATCGATAGCGTATATGTATTTGTGCCGGTACGTGTGAGCTTATACTTGGCGGCATTATCACCCCATGTAGAAGCATACTTCCAGTCTGAATCCGACGACGAGTCTCCGGTGATAAGACCGACATGGGCATACACCGCATCAGATGTTGGCAGATCCATCAGGGCTTTATTACCCTGATCGGCATGATAAGTAATCACGATATTGTCTGACGAACGCTGCACCATAGCCGGTGTCGTCGTGACAATCTGGGCTTTGACCGTTAAAACGGTGAGGCACACCATCATGGCGGCCAATCCTAATCTAACGAGTTTCATGAATCTAAGGTTGGGTTTATTATGTTTTATAGAGACTTAAATTTTCATTCAGGCTTGGCGACTACAGTTTCAAAGTGTGTCCCATACGTTCTTTTTTCGTTTTTAGATAACGGCGGTTGTATTCATTGGGCACTGTTTCCACGGGCACATTTTCTACTATTTCAAGGCCATAGGCTTGCAGACCGACACGTTTCACAGGATTATTGGTAATAAGACGCATTTTGCGTACTCCGATTTCACGCAGTATCTGTGCGCCTACGCCATAGTCGCGTTCATCGGCAAGATGTCCCAGACATATGTTGGCATCGACAGTATCCAATCCCTCCTCCTGCAGTTTATATGCTTTCATTTTCTCCATTAAGCCTATTCCTCGGCCTTCCTGATTCAGATAAACGATAGCACCGCATCCGGCCTCTTCGATCATTCGCATCGCACGGTGCAATTGTTCACCGCAATCGCAGCGTTTAGATCCGAATATATCACCTGTAGCACACGATGAATGTACTCTGACCAAAACCGGTTCTTCCGAGGCCGATAGATCACCCTTTATCAGGGCTATGTGCTCAAGACCATTGCTTTTCTGCTTAAACGGAATAAGCCGGAAGTGTCCGTAGTCGGTGGGCATATCTACTTCTACACCACGTTCTACCAGCGATTCCATTTTAAGCCGATAGGCAATCAGATCAGCGATAGAAATAAGTTTCAACCCCCATTCATCGGCACGGCGACGCAATTCAGGAAGACGCGCCATTGTTCCGTCATCGCTCATTATCTCCATCAAAGCAGCTACAGGCTGCAGTCCCGACAGACGGGCAAGATCGACCGCAGCTTCAGTGTGCCCCGACCGGCGTAGCACTCCCTTATCCTGGGCGTAAAGCGGATTGATATGTCCGGGGCGGCCAAAAGTCGATGGTGTTGATGTCGGATCGGCCAAAGCACGGATGGTGGCAGCGCGGTCGTTTATGCTCACTCCGGTCGAACAGCCTTCGAGTTTGTCGACCGTAACGGTAAACGGAGTGCCGAGTACACTGGTATTGTCTGTCACCTGATGGTCGAGTTCAAGTTCCTTACAACGGGATATCGTCAAAGGAACACACAACACCCCGCGGGCATTCTTCAGCATGAAGTTCACCTGTTCGGGTGTGATCATTTCAGCAGCTACAATCAGATCGCCCTCATTCTCACGATCTTCATCATCTACTACTATCACAAATTTGCCCTGACGGAAATCCTCCAGAGCCTCCTCTATTGTATCCAGTTTTATCTTATCCATTTTGATTATTTATATCGTTGTCGTCATTATCGGCATAAGTATTTACACCTAAAAGAGTTTTTAGTTCAACATCTGCCGATATTATATGTTGTATTTCTTTATTGAGTTGAGTCAAAGCTATACGCTGCGCCACATAAATTATGATTCCGACAGGAAATATTATCGCTGCTACCAGCCCCATCCAGCGCTTTGCAAACGGATGATAAAGCCATAGTCGCCGCAACACCGGGAGTTCCATCAGTTTCAAAATCACAAGTCTTGACCGCGAATCAGAAAGATATGTCACGGTAGCTTCCAGAGTGTCGCGCAGATGGTCGAGCATAGGCTTGTCTATTCCGTCGGTCAGCAATGACCAATAGCCGGGTATACGCCCATACCTGTCGAGCCATTGGCGACATTCCGCATCCAAGTGGGCGATCATCTGCTCGCCCACTCCAATTTCTACTTCGTTCATTACCATATCGCGAAGCTCAAGTTTACGCAGTTCAGCACGACCAAGCAACTTACGTATGATATTCCGGTAAGCATCAGGATTGAATACAGCTGAATCGTTTACAGCTTTGTAGGTAAAGAACACTCCGAGAGGCAACAGCACAAACGTCGACAGCCACATTCCTTCCCACACCGGAAGATGACCGTCACGCGCCATCTTATAGCCGGTATTATCGATAATGAAGTAGAATATAAACAGGAATACTGATATTACCAACGGCATTCCAAGACCTCCTTTTCGTATAATCGCACCCAACGGAGCTCCGATAAAGAAAAATACCAGACATGCCATCGAGAGCGTGAATTTCTTTACCAGTTCGATAGAGTGTCGGCGCAGAATTTTTTTGTCATCCTCCATCGACATCGCCCGGAATTCATACTCTTGTTTGGAAGCACGTGCTTTCGACAATGCGTTGTTTATATAATTTTTACGCACCGAAGGCAACGCGGAATTCCATAGCGAATCAAGATTTATCATACGATCCATCGCAATGTCAGGGCGCGCTACTGCCACCAGACCCGAATCACTGTACTGTGTGATAGTAGGCGTGAGGTTGAAACGCCGGGTTTCAATCAGGGCCTTTCCATAAGTACGACCGATACTGTCTACCCTGGCATTGACAGAGTCTATCGTAGCCTGTAGCTCTGTCATATTTTTACCCACATACTGATTACGCATGCCGCTTTCATCCATTCTGTTGAAATTGGCATCAAACGTTATCGTCACCTCTTTCGATGTAAACGATTCCCTGCGGTATGGGATATTTTTACTTTGGGAGCTTCCGTTTTGTTCTTTAAGATTTTCAAATTGTTCACCATCCCATAGCGATAAAATCAGATGGCTCTTATCTTCGGTCATGCTCAACTTGCCTGAATCAGCAAAGATTATGGTAGCATTGTCCGCACCACCTTTCGACACATTATAGATAAGCAGATCATACAGAAGGCCGGTATCTCTGTTTTTCTCTTTCACATACAGATTAAAACCTTCTATCTGATCGTAAAACTCTTCTTCAGGAATGTCGAGTTCCGGAGACTTCTGTCTGACCGAATACAGTAGAGTCCACATTTTAGTCTGCGCTATCGGCAACATATTGTTCTGAAAGAAAAATGCAGCTATGGCCACCACGATCATCAGTGCCGTCAGCGGAGCCATAGTTCGTGTAAGAGAGATACCGGAAGCTTTCAATGCCGTGAGTTCAAATCTCTCGCCAAGATTACCGAACGTCATCAGTGAAGCCAACAGCACTGCCAGAGGCAATGACATCGGCACCATCGTGAGCGCTGCATAGAAAAACAGTTCTCCCAAAACATCCACACCAAGCCCCTTCCCCACAAGATAGTCGATATTCTTCCACAAAAACTGCATCAGCACGATAAACAGACATATCAGAAACGTCATTAGAAACAGAGGCACAAAGCTCTGCAACATAAATCTGTCAAGTCTCTTGAATCGTAGCATTCTGGTGATGGGTTATACTTGTTGTGACGATGTTTACCTGTTTCGGTAAGCAAATTTACGAAAATTTCAACGAAAGCCACAAATACTATCCCGTTTACTACGCCATATGCGAAAAATTGGTCAGTTTAACTGCACAAATGGTCGATTTGTGCGCAGATTTTATTAAATATTCAATTATTACATCTAACTTTGCGCCCATCTAATTCTACCCGGCTGTGATGGTCGGACATACTAACCAATTAAGTATAACGAATGAAAAAGAACATTATCCTTTCCATTATCTCTCTTGCCATTACGACAACGGCAGTAGCCGAAGGCTATCAGGTAAACACCCTCAGCGCCCGTCAGGGCGGCATGGCTCACACCGGAGTTTCTCAACGGCTCGAATCCGAAAGCGTCTACTTCAACCCCGCCGGCATGGGCTTTATGGATAAGACATTTTCTGTCTCTCTGTCGGGCACATTCCTCTATCCGACATGTACCGCCTCTGTCTACAATGCCGACGCCACAAAGACCGACTATACCACCGACAACAAAGTCAGCACACCTATCATGGCAACCGCCGCTTTCTCGGTCAACAACAACGTAAAAGTCGGCATAGGATTCTATACCCCCTACGGCTCCAACATCAACTGGGGCAACAACTGGGCCGGCGCACTGCTGAATCAGAAAGTATCCCTCTCGACATATACCGTACAGCCCACCGTAGCATGGAAACCGATAAAAGGTCTGTCGGTCGGAGCCGGGCTGATGGTGTCATGGGGTAAAGTTGATCTCAACAAGGGACTGATTGATCCGACCACATATGCCGGTCTTATATATAATCAGACAGGTCTCGTGATACCGACAACCACCATCCCCGCTTCGGTTAATCTCAAAGGCACATCGGCCGTAGCTTTCGGAGTAAACGTAGGCGCGATGTACGAAATCAATGAGAAGTGGGCCGTCGGTGTCAACTTCCGTTCACAGCAGAATGTCAAGGTCAAGACTGGCGATGCCTCCGTATTGTTTGCCAACGAAATGGCCGAACAGGTACTGGGCCAGCAGCTCGGAGTAATCAACACCCAGTTTTCATCTGAAATGCCCATGCCCTGGACTCTGACATTCGGAGCATCGTACAAACCCGTTGAAAAACTTACCCTCGCTCTCGAAGGACAGCTCACCGGATGGCACGCCTACAAGTCGCTCGACGTCAATTTCGACCTCGATCCGGCATTAAAAGCAGCCTACGACCAGCACATCACCAAAAACTACACCAACTCATGGCTTATACGTGTAGGCGCCGAATATGCCGTCACCTCGCGTTTCGATGCCCGCTGCGGCCTCATTCTCGACACCACACCCGTGTCCGACCACCACTACAATCCTGAGACACCCGGAATGACAAAACTTGAGCCCACGCTGGGTTGCTCCTTCCGCCCGATGAAAAATCTCTCGATCGATCTCACCCTCCTCTACGTAGCCGGTCTCGGCAAAGACAACGTAAGCTGCACCTACG
>CAZOCO010000102.1:0-8212 GCA_964578325.1 uncultured Muribaculum sp. | reverse complement strand
CCGCTTTCCTCTTATTTGAACTCACGGTTTACCAGAGCCGACTAAAGCAGATAAGTAGAAAGGGTGTCGCGCCTTTTTTCGTGCGACCGCAATGCCGAAATGCGTCAATGTAGGCCCAATCTTATTGAGACGCTCATATAAGACCCGTCATGAAAATTATTCACCTATCCGACACTCACGGGCAGCATTGCAGGCTATGTGGTCTTCCTGATGCAGACATAATAGTGCATTCCGGAGATTTCACCAAGAACGGCACAGAGAAGGAGGCTCTTGACTTTATAAATTGGTTCTGTGATCTTCCTTTCAGGTATAAGATTTTCATCTCCGGCAATCATGATGACTATTTATATGGCGCAGGTGTTGATGGATTAGACACTAATGTCTATTATCTATGCAATTCCGGTATAGAGATAAATGGCATCAAGTTTTACGGAGTGCCGATGTTTACCAATGATTGTATAACAGAACGTCAGGCATACAACTATGCCAATATACCCCTCGATACCGACGTTCTTATAACTCATTCGCCGGCGTATGGTATCCTTGATTGTGACGATGGAATACACTACGGTTCGCAGGAACTTCTCGCGCGACTATCATCGCTGAACTTAAAAGCACACATCTTCGGTCACATCCACGCCCAATCAGGCACAATGAACATCAATAATACAATCTTTTCTAACGGTTCAATGACAAATTTAGGCAATCCAACCATAATTAATAGAGTATTGGACATTCAATAAAAGCATTTTTAGACTGATATAAATTATTATTTAACTGGATGAATCTCTCTTAAAATGAATATAATATCATTTGACAACTACTGCAACTGCACTATTAGAATACCCGCAGAATCAGCCAAACTGTCTTTTTTAACCAATCCGCTGTTTATTAATACGGCAGAGCATCTTAAATCTGACATCAAGGAATGTTACGATAGTTATTTAAGACCCACCTTAAAGCGATTTCTTAAGGACGTAGAGGATTGTAGATTTGGATTTATGCATTATGAGAAAACCAGTCCAAAGGCTTACATAGATATTGAAGAAAATGTACGAACAATCAACGATAACGATATAGAAATTTTAGATGATAGCCGCTTGAATGGTAACTGGATGACTTTTGTACACAATATACAAGCCGAACACACAGGTTTTTGGTATGCAGCAATTAATATTTCACGAGAAATTCGAAATATTAAAGACCGTATCCATATTCTAAAAGGTTATCTCAAATTTACTAATAGTGTCGATGAAATCATAATGCTCATTAAGCAGTCTACTTCCGTAGAATCTTCTTTTAACGAACTTATTAAACGAGGCTTTTCTGAACAACAAGCCAATGCGATTCTTGAATACAGACTTAATTTTCTCCACAAATTAGACAGGAATCGACTAACTGAAGATATAGATAAATACACTGAACTTATTGAAATACTTAAAGATTATGATTGAATCCAGCTCTGACGGCAAGGTGGTAAGTGTACCAATCGAAATTTGTGAACAAGACAATCCAAATACAGTTTTTGATATTGTAGGAATATCCCATGATGAAAATTCGTGGTCGGATATATATGCTTATTTTTTTGACTCCAATAATCCCCATAAGTTAGGACGAACTTTTTTTGATTGCCTGATAAATCTTATCAGAAAGAAAATGAGACCTGAAGGAAAATTGGACATACCTGTTTCGATAAGTAATATTAATGTATATCGTGAAGTTCCAACCAAACCAAAGAGAGGCCAAACTTCTGCCGGACGAATAGATTTATTACTTTTCGCTGATGATTTTGTTGTGATAATTGAAAACAAAGTGTTTCATAATTTGACCGGTAATGATCTTGATGATTATATGGATTTAGTAGATGCTTATGACCCTAAACATCTCGGAATTATACTATCATTGAGACCCATTTGTGTTAGTAACAACAAATATATCAATATAACCCATCTCGAACTTTTGGAGAGCGTTTACAAAACAATCGTAGATAAACCTTGCGATGACTTTTGTAGAATTATTATCAACCAATTTTATAATAATGTTAAGAATATGAGTGGGGTAAGCCTTGACAATCAATATCATTTCCTAACCAAAAGAAATGAGATCCTAAAACATGCCCGTTTATTGGATGAAGTAAAGGAGTGGTATTACAATGTTTTCAATGATCGAGAGTTTATAAATGCAATAAAGAAAAAAACATCACTCAAGTTTGAAATAACTGATAAACCTACAAAAAAAATATAGATACCTTCAGCTTAAAATTAATGATATTATTTCATTAGATATTCTCTTTGAGCCACTCTGGAATTTGGAATATGATATTCATTATTTTCAAAGGAAACATCAGTCTTTATTCATGACTTTGGAGATTGGTAATTTTAGTAATCTCAGAATTAAATATCCGAATATTGTTGATGAAATTAAAGAACTGGTGGAACCCTCAAAACTATATGTAGAACCTCGTTCACTTAACTGGTGGCATTTTGCTTGTATAGAAATTCCCATATCCGACGGGGTGTTATTTGATAGTCAATTCTTGACAACCAAAATATTGGATGAGAAGTCTGATACTAAATACATATTTGAATTATTAGAGAATAAGAAATTATTGCAAATCGGTACGAATATTTCCGAATAGACTCATAAATTTACATCCCAACACTAAATTATATTTTATGGCTTACGCATTTAAAGTAACTGCAAAACAAAACATCGGCGGTAGCAAAGGTATCGCCAAAGGATTAAGTGTGCAATGCGTTGAGACAGGAATCTCTTCGCCACAAATCAAAACAATTCTTGATGCCTACAAGCGTCAGCATGGAATTGAAATCAAAGGAATCTCAGTTTCCACCAGTTATTTCACTGTAGAGAAACTCTGATTTCAGTCTCTGGATTAGGTAAAATCGGCAAAGAATTGCCGATTTTATTTTTAATCGGAAACCTTATTGCCGATTAATGCCTTAACTTTGCAATAGAATAAAAAAACTTCAAGTAATGAATAATAAACCTCTATTTTTCTTGAAACCGTTTACGCTCAAGAATCCGACCACAGATCAGCAAACAGCCTTCCTATTGCAACAAACGGCGACCGAAATGGAATGTTCAGAAGTTGGGCCAACTTTTGGGAATGATGCCCTTTACGGTCATGATATCATGGAGTTCGTCACAGAGAAAGTGAAACTTTATAAGCCAGAATGGATAGTGGCTGAAAATGAGTGTGCTTCGGCTGCACTGAAATTAATGAAGCAGAAGAAGATTCTGCTCAACCCCACAGTAACGACAGATGACCTCAACAACGTTACTGAATTTGCTCGTCAAAACACATTTGCGTTTTTTGATAATCTCCATTGGGATGATTACGAACGTTTCCTCACAGTTTATCCTCACGGGGCGCTAAACACTGAAGATAACGACCTACAATTACTTGATATCGGTGGGTTTATCCGATGCATCATAAAAACTGGAACATGGTAGAACTGCTTTTGAAAAGATACCTGTGGCTCATTGATACTCTGAAACGTAGCCCCGGTATGACATTTGAGGAGATTGCCGATAAATGGCAAACATCGTCGGCAAATGACAATGCATCGGAACTCACGAAACGTACGTTTTACAACCATTGTCAGGCCGTGGCACGCCATTTCGGCATTGACATTGAATGTCGGCGCGGCAGAGGTCTTAATACTTATCGTATTGTAAATCCTGAAGCGATTGAGGATAACTCTCTCACCAAATGGGTTCTCGACAGCTTCTCTCTCGGCGAGATCCTGCTCGGTAACGCTTCTATTTCGGAAAAGATATTATTAGAGGATATTCCTTCGGGACGCGAATGGCTTGAACCGGTGTTACAGGCACTCCAGCAGAACCGTGAAATAGAGATTGAGTACGAGAATTTTGTAGGAGTAAAGTTCTCAGGTTCTATCAGACCACTATGTATAAAGCTCTTCAAGCGCCGCTGGTATATGCTTTGTCAAGTTGGTCACGACAGAAAACGGATTTTTGCTCTCGATCGAGTAAAAAAACTTATTGTTACTGACGAAGCCTTCAGTTATCCGAAATATTTTGTCCCATCTGATTATTTCAGAGACGTATTCGGAATAGTAGCCGGAGTGGGGGAAAAGGTAGAAAATATTGTAATCCGCACTTATGCTGAACTCCCTGGCTATCTTCGTTCACTTCCAATGCATCATAGTCAGCGTGAAATAAACTCTAATGAAAAATATACCGACTTTTCGCTCCGATTAATACCTACCTTTGATTTCATTCAGGAGCTACTCCTCCATCGCGACCAACTCGAAGTGTTAGCTCCAGAATTACTCCGTAATGAAGTCTCAAAAATCATATCTAAAATGAGTACTCTTTATGAAAATCCTGACCCCACGAAATAACAAGGATTATTACGACTACTTATCTGGTATTTATGGTATTGATGAGAACGTCGTATATGACCGACGTGAGTTTACTGTTCTTGCACGTATTGATTCTCCGTTCTTCAGCTATAGCCGGATGGAGAAAGATGCGCCTAAAAAGGAGATTCGGACAAGAGAGTGGGTAGGACGCCGTTATGAGTGGGTTACCAAACTCGTGGCAACTGAGATATTTTGTATGCTGGAAATTGGTTTAAAGTGGTATTTCTTTAAGGTAGAACGTTACCTTGGCGAGCCTCCCAACGTACATTTGGACTGGTCGGTCACTAAAATTACGGAGATTACCAAGGAGCAACGATTAGGCTCCGCTCCGATGACTTTCTTCAATGCATACGAGGATTATAGTCTTAGGTGGAGAGGTAATAAAATAGATGTAAGGGTGAAGCAAAGTGACATGCTCCCCAATCCTATTCTCATCGGGACTCCGATAACCTCACTGATACCGGCGCAGGAGGTATATGACAATCTGTATGCCTATATTTCATCTCTAAAGGATTTTACCATCATAGACACGCGCACAGATATACAAAAAGCCGAATCGGCCGGATTTGACAGAAAAACATCCTTTAGAAACATCAGATAGCCCTTACCGATGACACGATACCAATGTAATAACTGTGGTAGAGATATTCCAACATGGGTGAACGATATCCCGAAAGGATATAGTATTGAAGGAGATATCGATGAATTAGAACATCTGATAAGCCCTGATGCCCATATATTTATTTCTTTTGTTGATATAGTATCCGTATTATCAAAAGACACAGCCAACTACATACTGGTTGGTTACGGAAAGACACTCACCGAGGCCTATCACAATGAAGCGCCGGATGGGAGGACCTGCAGGCTTGTCCACATCTACTTTTCACCCGATGCTATATATAATGCTATGACTATGTACGCCCTCAACAACTTTCTCACCGGTATTGGTAAAGATGTTATATACGGATACACTTTGGATAGGACTATTGATAATGAAGTGAAATTAGTAATGTTATTTAATTAGAAGCCATAATCTTAAAAAAGGATATGAAAACAATTGTAAAAGCTCTTTTATGCGAAAACCACATATTGGAGGAAAAGATGTCAATACCCATTAATAAGATTCTATCATACAGAAGCCAAGCGGACACTGTTGACCCCGAAGAGGCACTCCGCTATCTTGCCGAAATGTATATTGACAACTGTGGTGTAAGCATCGGATTGCGTAGCTTCGCTGACTATTGTTCGGAATACTGGATACACCGACTCAAAGACAATGATAATAAGCTTTTCAATTCAAAGTATGGTGGTGCCGAGACACTTCCCGACCTGCTGCCGTTTTTGTCAGACGAGTATACCGAAGAGGTTGATGGGTATGATATCACTTTTATGGACGACTTTGATCTCCGCGAGATTCTTCTTGAGGGATTGAGTGATGCAGACGATGAGAAAACCAAGATAATTCTTTGCGCAGGGATATGTGATGTCTTACCTAATACATCAAGCGACCGTTGGCTGGGTGGCTACAGCATGGAGAAAATCGAAGATGCGATTGTCAATCTGAAGAGTCTTACCCTTATTGAGTATAGACAGTATAAGGAGATGCGTAAGTATTTGTCTAAAACCTCACCTCTTCTTTTCACCAAGGATGAAGTGCGACATTTTACACTGCTTAATGAGAAACTGGTGAAGTTGCAGCATGATGTAATGGCACAGGTACGCGATATCACTCTCAACCTTAAGGAGCAGATTGCCAAGGGCTATCATCAATACGATTCCTTTGACGTTGAAGGCAGTATCTATATAGAGGATCTTGACGAGGAGTATAACTCATTCATCAACATCCTTTCAGATCATGCGAAGTATAGGGTTATGACAACCAACGACACGACTACGCAAGAACAAATGAATATAAACATAGCTGAAGACCATAACTGGTACGCCAACTGGAGCGGAGTGTTCCACCAGCTTGAGATCAATCATGGCCTGAAGGTTTGTCGTGCATTCCGGAAGCTATTTGAGGATGCCGATGTATATACGATCGCCGACATCATGAAGATAACGCCCGAAATGTTGTTTTCTAAAGTGGAAATCCATATCTGAAAACTTACTTAAGCTATTCGAAAATGGATAATAATATTTGCTCAAACTTCTTAAAGTTTGACGAAGCAATAGGAGGATACATCCCAGGTCGGTTCATTGTTATTGCGGGCACGGCACTCTCCGGCAAGATGGAGTTCTTTATCTCATTAATGACCGCTTTAGCAGTCAATCAGTCAGTTCCCGTGGAATTATTCTCTCTTGAATTATCAAATATGCTGGTCATGCGCAAGATGCTTTCGAACGTATTTGAGTTAGATCGAAATGGGCAGAAAATAGGAGAGCATGATCCTGATGAGGAAACATTTCAGCGGTTTCAGAATGCTCCGATTTATATTGACGATACTGCCGCTATCTCCATTCAAAGCCTGAAGGAGAGAGTTTTTGAGTCCTCCGTCACTAATAATGTGAAGGTTGTTTTTATTGATTATCTTCAATTAATTAAGGAATACCGTGATTGCCCCGACCAGGTGCTCATGGGGCTAAAACAAGTCGCAGAGGAAGCTAAAGTGACAATTATAGCGTCGTCACAATTAAAGGGTTCAGGGTCTTTCCCTCGATTCCTTGTAAAAGATAACATCACTTCCATTGAAAGGATAATGGAATATGCCGATATAGTTGCCCTCCTTGAGCGTCCCTCTAATTATAGCTATGCGGTGTATCAAAAATTGCCCAATCTGGCTACGATGTGTTTTATCAAAAATCAAAATGGGATAAGCAATGCTATTGATTTTTCGTATGATTACCGCATCTGTAAATTCACTGATTACAAGTCAGATGATCTGATTAGCAAATCTCCTTTCGGGTATATACATAAATAATCACCATAAAAAGCATAGATATGAGACTTAATCCAGACCTGACATTCAAGGAGTTTGAGGCGCTTGCCAATCGTAAACCGAATCTTCGTGGCAACTGGCTGTATAGGGTTACTCAAGCTGTGTTTAGAAGTAATTTGAAACATCCGTATCCAAAATTTAAATTTGAATATATCCGAGAATGCTACTTTCGTACTTTCCCGGCGGATGAAAAGTACGTAAAGAAAAACACGGAAGATATCTACTGTAGTTGGATTACACAGATTCCCTACGGCCTTTCATTTGAGTATGGTGACGCCGGGGCAGAATGGCTCTACGATAATAACGGGGAACTGTTGGACTACACAATAACAATAGGGCAATTTGGAAAGGTCGAAGACAATACCTTTTTCGGCAGGCCAAAGGCACGTCAACGTTTTAAGGTCGGTGACATTGTCGAAGTTCTTACGGCCAAAGGTGTGCACCTTGCTGTGCTTAACTATCCGATTCCTGACGTAGAATGGTGCTGGGAGCAATATAATAACCGTGATGAAGACGGTTTCTTCTACCGCCTTGATTTTTCTGACGACTCTGCTATTGTGTTAGATGGCCCGAACTATTATTGCCATGACCATGTGGGTGCTCTACAACTCTTAAAACCTCGTTTTCCAATACCCGAAGATATGCTGGCAGATATGCAGACGTGGAATGAACGATGCAAGAATGAAGATGATTCCGAATGGCTTAAAGCCGGAGAACCTTATAGGGAAGAACGCCAAAAAGAGAAAGGAAAGGAGCTGGGAGAATTTTATGACTTGACTATCTACTTACATTTTGATGATGTTACAAAGACACCTCACCTTCATATTAATGACCATTACGGCTTGAAAGTTGCCCTTCGTATCG
>CAZOCO010000101.1:384-8245 GCA_964578325.1 uncultured Muribaculum sp. | reverse complement strand
CGCACAACCTACGAGGCCACCACTAACTTCTTCGACACTCTGTTGCGACTGTTGCACCCCTTCATGCCGTTTATTACAGAAGAGCTGTGGCAACATCTGACACAGCGCGCCGACGGCGAATCAATAATGTATGCACGACTTCCGGAGCCCAAAGAGAGCGACAACGAAATTCTGGAGCTCATGAATCGTGCCAAAGACACAGTGGTCGGCATACGTGCCGTACGCGCCGCCAAGCAGATATCGCCTCGCGAAGTGCTCACGCTCAATATCGTATGCGGCCCGTGGAACGATCTTGTAAATCCTGTACTTTCTAAACTCGCCAATGTCGACCCGATTCAGTCGGGTGTAGACAAAGATCCTGCTGCCGCACAGTTTATGGTCGACACTACAGAGTTTAACATCCCTATTGCCTCGAACATCGATGTTGAAGCTGAACTGGCTCGCCTCAATAAAGACTTGGCATACTACGAAGGATTCCTCGCCTCGGTAATGAAAAAGCTGTCAAACGAGCGCTTCGTCAATAACGCACCTGCAGCAGTAGTTGATGCCGAACGTCGCAAACAAGCCGATGCAGAAGCAAAAATAGCATCACTGAAAGCATCAATACAAGCGTTAGCATAATTTCAAGCAAATATACGATGTATTATTCAGACGGGAAGCCGCGGGTTTTCCGTCTGAACTGTTTATACACATAGGTACATATAATCGGCCAACAGTAAATGGGTCTCAATCTCTGAACAGCAGACTACCCAGCCGCTCAAAGCCCACCAGACTCAAAAGATCACATTTACAGCAAGATAGAGATTAAAATATGTTGTATAACACAAAATTCAGCATGAAAATTCACGCATATTTACTTTTATTATTACAAGGATATGCCTAACTTTGCACAAAAATTTTCAGACCAAAATTCACATTATATACTCTCCAACTAAAAAACCATAAAACGATGGCAAAATTAGAAAGTCTTGTAGCAAAGAAACTCCTCAACATTCAGGCAATTAAACTTCAGCCCGAAAACCCTTTCACCTGGGCTTCGGGATGGAACTCACCCATATATACCGACAACCGTAAAACATTATCATACCCCGACCTCCGTACATTTATTAAAATCGAGCTTTGCAGACTTATCGCTGAAAACTTTGGCGAACCGGATGCAATAGCTGGCGTAGCTACAGGAGCTATTGCTCAAGGAGCACTGGTAGCCGATGAACTCGGACTGCCATATGTATACGTACGTTCCACCCCTAAAGACCACGGACTGGAAAATCTGATCGAAGGAAACCTTAAGCCCGGACAGAAAGTAGTAGTGATCGAAGATCTTATCTCTACCGGCGGCAGTTCGCTCAAAGCCGTTGAAGCTATCCGTAATGCCGGATGTCAGGTAGTGGGTATGGTTGCTATCTTCACCTATGGTTTCCCTGTCGCAGAAAAAGCATTCAAAGACGCCAATGTAAAACTCATCACATTGAGCAACTATGATGCTATGCTCGAAGCTGCAGTAGAGATCGATTACGTAAAATCATCCGACCTTGAAACCCTAAAACTCTGGCGCCGCGATCCCGCAAACTGGACACCCAATAAAATAAGCGAATAACATATGACCACATACGCCAGCAAACCGATTGAAGTGGCTATGCCTATAGACGATGTTTATACGCGCATCAGCGACATGGGATCGTATCAAGACCGCATCGACACTCTGCCCGACGATGTAAAAGCGAAAATAGGATCGGTAAAATTCACTACTGACTCGATCACCATCAACGCCGCCCCGATGGGCGACATGACACTCAACGTCACAGAGCGTATACCGGGCCGTCGTGTGGCACTACAAGCACAAAATGCTCCTGTAAAGCTCATTCTCTCAATAAATCTTGCTCCGAAATCCGAAACTTCAACAGAAGTAACAACAGCGATTGAAGTCGACATACCTGTCATGCTCAAGCCGATGGTAGGGCCAAAACTTCAGGAAGCCGCCAACCGCTTCGGTGAGATGATACAGAATCTGGCGCAATCATAACGTCAACCGACATGGCCTCTAAACTCTGGGAAAAAAACGTCACAGTCAACACCGATGTAGAACGATACACAGTCGGTCTCGACCGTGAAATGGACATGTACCTGGCCCCATACGATGTATTGGGTTCACTTGCCCACATCACAATGCTTGAATCTGTAGGACTACTCACCGCCGATGAGCTGGCCATATTATCCGCCACACTGCGGGATATTTACGCCGACATCGAGCGTGGAGACTTCACCATAGAAGACGACATTGAAGATGTACACTCCCAGATTGAGTTTTTGCTGACACGCCGGTTAGGCGAAATCGGGAAAAAAATACATTCAGGCCGCTCACGCAACGACCAGGTACTTGTAGATCTTAAACTATATATCCGGTCGCGTATCGAAGACATTGTTACGGCAATGACGACACTGTTCGACACGCTAATTTCGCAAAGCGAGCGATATGCCGATGTACTAATGCCCGGATATACCCATCTGCAAGTCGCTATGCCATCGTCGTTCGGATTATGGTTTGGAGCTTATGCCGAATCGTTGCTCGACGATCTCACCATGCTGCACGGTGCGTATACCGTCGCCGACCGCAATCCGCTCGGATCGGCCGCCGGCTATGGATCGTCGTTTCCACTAAACCGCACCCTCACCACCATTCTGCTCGGCTTTGCGTCGATGGACTATAATGTAGTCTACGCCCAAATGGGTCGAGGAAAGACAGAACGCATCGTAGCACAAGCAATTGCCAATATTGCCGCTACAGTGTCAAAACTGGCATTTGATGCATGTATGTTCTCGTCGCAAAATTTCGGATTCATAAAGCTACCTGACGAATACACCACCGGATCGTCAATCATGCCACACAAAAAGAATCCCGATGTATTCGAGCTGACAAGGGCTAAATGCAACAAACTTCAAGCACTTCCCTACGAAATAACACTGATCACCAACAATCTTCCGTCAGGATACTTCCGCGATCTTCAACTCATAAAAGAGACCTTCCTCCCGGCTTTCGACACCCTGGTCGACATACTTAATATGACTACGGAAATGATATCGAAGGTAAAAGTCAACACATCGATTCTCAACGACAGCCGTTACGATCTTATGTTCTCGGTAGAAGAAGTCAACCGTATGGTGCTTGACGGCACACCTTTCCGCGACGCATATAAAGAGGTAGGTATGAAGATCGAACGTGGTGAATTTACCGCCGACAAGCACATACGCCACACCCACGAGGGCTCAATCGGCAATCTCTGCAACCGACAAATATCAGAACAATACCGCTCGACACTGGCGCAGTTCAATTTCGAGCATTACCATGCAGCGTTCAACCGTCTGCTAAACCGCTGATGTCTGCCACCATGTCAAGATTATCAGCCATACTATTCATTCTATCTGCATCAATACTGATTCAGGGATGCCATGAAGTCAATTCAGACCGTATACCCTATGCCGATGTATATGTCGACCTTACGTACAACTGGGATATATATGGCGTACACTCCATGGGAGAATATAAATACTTTATCCGCAGTAACGATCTGGGCAAACGTGAACCTCGCGATTTTCCGTTTAATGCCAATACACGCACAGGCTTCGGCGGACTTCTCCTCACATGCGATGCAGAAAATCAACCCCTCGTCTACGACCTTGCATGCCCCTACGAGCGCAAAAGCAACATAATTGTGCGTATCCTACCCGACAATTCTAATGTCGTAGAGTGTCCGCAATGCCATTCACGCTATAATGTGACTGAATTTTTCGGTTCCCCCATCGACGGTCCGGCAAAAACACATCGATACGGATTGAAGCGCTACAACGCCATACCAAATTCGGCATCTCTTACCACTGGATATACTCTGCGGCGTTGATACTATCAACAACCAGACTACCCGCCGGATACATGTTTGTGTTAAATTATCCTATTATGCTTCATTTCATGTTGTCGTAACAGCTTCATTTTTTAATACCTCAATTTTTTTTTGTAAATTTGCAGTCTGTTATACACATGACCATCAACATTAAATGGAACAAAACAAGATTCTTTACATTTCACAGGAATTAGTCCCCTACCTCCCATCTTCACCAATGTCTGAACATTGCCTTAAGCTCGCAGAGGCCATGCAGGAGAAGGGAACGGAAGTAAGAACCTTTATGCCAAAATACGGCAGTATAAAGGAACGCCGAAACCAACTACACGAAGTGATTCGTCTGTCGGGACTGAACATTGTAATCGATGATGCCGACCATCCACTCATTATAAAGGTCGCCACTTTGCAACCGACCCGCATGCAGGTCTATTTTATAGACAACGAAGACTACTTCACACGCTCACAAGCAGACTATCAACTCGAAACCGAATTGTTTCCTGCCGATAACGACGAACGTCTTATCTTCTTTACCCGCGGCGTACTCGAAACTGTAAAGAAACTCCGCTGGTTTCCATCTACGATTCATTGCTCCGGATGGGTTGTCGGTCTCATTCCACTTTACCTAAAGACCGTATATGCAGCCGACAAACCGCTTGCCGATTCAAAAATAGTTTTCTCACTATTCGACAACAAATTTGACGGCACACTCGATCCGCGTTTCAAAGAAAAACTTATCATGGACGGTATACCAGCCGAAGCAATCGAAAAACTTGATGCTGAAAATGTTGACTGGCTTGCAATAAACCGCCTGGCGATTGACTATGCCGACGCCATAGTACAGGCATCGGCCGATATTGACCAATCCCTTATTGATTACGCAAAAGCCACCGGAAAGCCGTTCTTACCCTATGCCGGTGAAGAAAACTTCAGCGATGCTTACGCTGACTTTTATAATACTCTCTGACAATCATGAAATTCCGTCTCTCACACCCAGTCGTTCCTGCTCTCATGGCTCTATTATCGGCCATGACATTTGCAGCATGCGAGTCTAATGATACTGTCGGTTCCGTTATTGCTGACGACGAAGTTGAAATTATCATTAACGAATACAACCTCGGCGAGACATATGATGGCATATCGAATATAGCTGTCTCATCGCCCATATCTGCTGTTGCGTCGCGCACATCCACACAGCTGCTCGGCAACATCGATGCCAAAGGATTCGGAATGATATCGTCGGATTACGTTGCGCAATTCATGCCTGCAAACCAACTTTCAGCAAAACTTGGCCCGGAGAATATCGATTCGCTTAAACTGCGTATGTTTATGTCAACAGGATCGTATGTGGGAGATACTCTCGTCCCAATGGGACTTCAGATCTTCAAACTCACCAAAGATCTTCCCTATCCGATTTCAAGCAACTTTGATCCAAGCGGATATTACGACCCCACGCCTATCGCATCGTCGGTCTACAACGCATCGATAATAGGTTGGCCCGACTCAATAGCAAAAGATTACATATCAAACTCGGTACGCGTAGTCGACGTGAATTTACCGGTAGAACTCGGGCGAGAATTCTACTCAAAATATCTTTCGGCCGACGGCAAACAGGTATTCAACTCTCCGACACTTTTTTCCGATTGGTTCAAAGGCATATATGTAAAAAATTCATTTGGCACCGGGCGTATCATGAGCTTTTATGCCACCCGTATGTATATGTATCTGTCTCAACATGAAAAGCTCGAATCCGGACGCGACACGACATACAACTATGTAAACGCCTTTCTCGCCATCACACCTGAAGTTATCAATAACAACAACATCTCACAGACACTTGCACCCGAGCTTATGGCAGAAGCCGCTGTCTCTCCGGTCATTGTCGCTCCTACCGGATACGAAGTAAATCTCACCTTGCCGATAAAAGAAATCGTACGCAAATACAAAGAAAGCAAAGGGCAGAACACCGTAATCAACTCTATGACACTACGCGTTGCTGCCGAGCAGATTGAAAACGCCTACGGCATATCCGCACCGCCATATCTGCTTCTTGTAAAGAAATCTGACCGCGAAAGTTTCTTTGCCGACAATAAGTTGACCAACGACACCACATCGTTCTACACCACATTCAATACCGATAGCTGCCGATACGATTTTGGATCACTGCGCAACTACCTTATGGAAATGGTAAAAAAAGATGCCGACGGAGAACAACTTACAACGGCCGACGGAGAGTTCATACTTACTCCGGTGTCGGTTGAGACCGAAACATCATCGTCATACTACAATCAGTCGACTACAGTCGTTGCTATCGTGCCATACATCTCCACACCGGCAATGGCAAAAATCGACCTCAAAAAGTCAAAAATTACCGTCACATATAGTAATCAAGACATAAATAATTACTAACTTTGTAGCCGTAAAAATCACAACGATTATCAAGCCGCAATAGCTCAGTTGGTAGAGTATCTCATTCGTAACGAGACGGTCGTGGGTTCGAGTCCCACTCGCGGCTCAAAAACAAACACATTGAAGGTCAACTATTTTGGTTGGCCTTCTTTTTTATGAAAAACAATGACTATATTATTTTCTACAATTCATATGTGAAATTTTGGGAAAACAAATCTATTGACGTATCTTTATCGGCGTTTCAACACTGTTGTATAGTGCAATTTCAAATAAATCATATAATAATTAACTTAACCAAAATTTAAGTATGTACAAATCAATTATTACTTCTGCGGCCGTTGCACTGGTCTTAATGTCAGTATCGTGCAAATCACATGTAAAAGATCCCGTCTATGGTAACATTGCATATGAAGGGGCAGAACTCTTTTCAGCTCCATCTGCAACAGACAAAATCGGAGAACTCAAATACGGTGAAATTGTTGAATACGCCATAGATCCATCATCAGCATATGCAAAAATACGTAACATAGCTACGGGTGACGAGGGCTACGTAGACACTTTGAAAATCAACAAAGCTCAATATCCTCTCGAATCTCCAGAATTGGCTCAAGAGGAGCAAATTGAACCGTTCTTACTCAATATCGAAACTGTTGAAGGTGGAGAAGTTATTGAAGGACTGGCGTTCTGGAAAGACGGAGAAAATGCACGTGTACTCAAGACCACAACACTGGCGTATAACGACGGTCGTGTAAGTACAATAGAAAAATATTACATCGCTACAGTCAAGCCTGGTTATCTTCTTATCACTGAAGAAGTAGCCTACGGTGAAAACTCTGGAGAAAAACTTGACACTCCTATTATTATTTACGAAGACGTCGCTACCCGTGCCGGCGTATTTGAAGATGGCAAATGCTTTACTCCTGGCGGCCAAGCAGGCGGCTTTGATACTGACGACTGGGAATAAGGCATAATTCAGACTTCATTGATATACAACGACATATAAGCCATCGTAATACTGTAAGGCAAATTAATCATTATGCCATTCGTCTGCACAATAATATTTTACTGCCGTTGAGAACATATCGTGACTCATGGTTGTTGTCTAAATGAATTAAATCTCAAATCTGACAAAATGGCGCATAGAATGACATCCGACCACTTTGGCACGATATATGCAAATAACATGGTGTGAGGATTCCATCCACACTAATAAATAATATATGTACAAAAATAAACAATAACGACTTATGACAATCAAACCATTATCCGACAGAGTGCTTATAAAGCCCACTCCTGCCGAAGAAAGAACAATGTCTGGAATCATAATTCCGGATTCAGCACAGGAAAAACCTCTGCGCGGCACAATAATCGCTGTCGGCCCCGGCACTAAAGATGTCGAAATGACAGTTAAGGAAAATGACGTTGTCATCTATAGCAAATATTCCGGCTCTGAAATTGAAATCGACGGAGAGAAACTCATTCTTATGCGTCAGAACGACATTCTGGCAACTGTTGTTGAATAAACACAAACATAACTGAAATTCATTTACAACACTATG
>CAZOCO010000101.1:0-374 GCA_964578325.1 uncultured Muribaculum sp. | reverse complement strand
TAAAGAAATTAAATTCGATATCAAGGCTCGCGGAGAGCTAAAGAAAGGCGTTGATGCCCTTGCCGACGCCGTGAAAGTAACTCTCGGCCCAAAAGGTCGTAACGTAATTATTGAAAAGAAATTCGGTGCTCCCCACATCACCAAGGACGGTGTATCGGTAGCCCGTGAAGTTGAACTGGAAGATCCGTTCCAGAACATGGGCGCACAGCTCGTAAAAGAAGTCGCATCGAAAACCGGTGACGACGCCGGTGACGGTACTACTACAGCTACAGTGCTCGCACAGTCTATCATCAATGTCGGTCTTAAAAATGTCGCAGCCGGAGCCAATCCTATGGATCTGAAACGCGGTATTGACAAAGCCGTTGCTGCCGTAG
>CAZOCO010000100.1:0-8252 GCA_964578325.1 uncultured Muribaculum sp. | reverse complement strand
GTATATACCAACGTAGCCGAAAGAGTCGGACGCCATGCATGGCGTCCCTACCGGGTGCCGGATGTAATCGGTTGTGCCGCAAGATTGTAGGGATGTTTCCATGGAACATCCTATGATTGCGGTCGGGGAGGATGCACCATGGTGCATCCCTACGGGTTGCGGTGTAATCCATTGTGTTGCAGAGTGGTAGGGGTAACATGTATACTGTCCGGCATGTACGAACCCCCGATGTTAATTCCGGACGCCATGCATGGCGTCCCTACCGGGTGCCGGACGTAATTCGTTGTGTCGCAAGATGGTAGGGATGTTTCCATGGAACATCCTATGTTGGTGTGGGGGGAGGATGCACCTTGGTAGCGTCCCTACCGCCGGGGTTGTCGTTGCGTGATTTTCGGACGCCATGCATGGCGTCGCTATCGCGCGGGGGTGATGGGGAGGATGGTGTCGCAGTAGGGGGCGACGGCGGTGCGATGGTGGGCGATGATGATGATGGTGGCGTCGCGACAGCTGGTGGAGAGGCGCTGCATCAGTGTGGCAGCAGTGTCGGTGTCGAGGGCGCTGTTGAACTCGTCGAGGAGCAGTATGGATCCGGGACGCAGCAGTGCGCGGGCAATGGCTATGCGCTGTGCCTGGCCTTCGCTTAAGCCTCCTCCGGCTTCGTCGCACGAGGTTTCGAGTCGGAGTGGCAGATCGAACACGAAATCGGCAGCGGCGATGTGGAGCGCTTCAGCCAGTTGATCGTCGGTGGCGTGGGGGGCGGCCAAAAGGAGATTGTCGCGAATGGTGCCGTGGAGCAGGGAGTTGCCCTGTGGCACGTAGACGAAGTTGCAAAGGGTGGCCGACGAGACTGGGCGCGAGAAGCCGTCGCCATATATCTCGATGGTGCCGGAGTCGGGTGTGAGGAGTCCGAGCAGCAGCTTTATCAGGGTGGTTTTTCCGGCACCGGTCGATCCGACAATCATGGTACGGCTGCCGGGGGTGAAGTCGTGGGTGAAAGACGATAGAATGGCGTTGCCGTCGGATTCGTAGCGGAACGAGAGGTCGGTGACACGGATGCCGCACGGTTTGCGGACGTCGTGTGATTTGCGGACGTTGCACGGTTTGCGGACGCCATACATGGCGTCCCTACCGAGGGCAGACGTCATGCATGGCGTCGTTACCGCGGATGGCGCGCGATTTTCGCATGTATCGATTTCGCGGAGGCGGTCGATGGCGACCGATGTCGAGACGAAGGTGGGAATGTAGCCGGCGATTCCGGCAATGGGGTGCTGTATGCGGTTGACAAGCTGAATGAAAGCTGTCATCGTGCCGAATGTGATGATGGCGGCTTTCAGGCTGAAGATGCTCCATCCGAAGGCCGTGAGGTAGCCGATGATAAATCCGAGCCGGACCATAGTGCCGCTGACTGCCGAGAGGCGCGTCTGCTCGCGGTTGGATGAGTCGAGGTGTTGCTGTATGCCACCGATGCGGCGGTCGATTTCGTCGATGCATTCGAGCGATTTGAGCACCATGCGATGCTTAAGACCCTCCTGTATGGATACATGCATATCGCTTTCGCCCTGACGTATCTCGGCTGTGAGACGGCGGTTTCGCCTGAAATATAGTTTGCTGGCAAGCAGGCACACCGGCATTACTATCACCGGTGCGAGCGCGAGGTAGGGATTAAGCCATGCGAGGAATGCGAAAGCCGCCATAAGCTGCACCATCATCACCACCATGGCCGGAAGCTGGGAGAGGGCGAAGGTGGAGACGGTGCGGACATCGAGGGTGAGGCGGTTGAGCATGTCGCCGCTGTGGAATCCCTGCTGGCCGTTGACAAGCGGCATCGCCATAAGTACATTGAAAAGGCGCCGGTTGACGCTGTTGTCCATGAGCAAGGTGGCGCGCGACTCCAGATATCTTACCCACTGCGACAGCATGACGTCGGCCAGCATGCACACTACCATAAGGGCGAACCACGCAATAAGCGTGTAGGTATCAGCCGACACCCTCCCTATGGCGCAATCGATAGCCGTCTTGCTCAACCATATAAAGGTGAGCACCACGCCTACACGGACTATGCCCAGCAGCGTGCGCAATATGGCTGTGCGATGGTAGCCGGCGGTGATGTGCCATAGATAGCGAAGATATGAAAGTATGCGTTTCAATGCGAGACGTTTTTTCGGGAAACTAATTATTCAGGTTTTTTACCGACTTTTTAGTGCAGGATACCGCGCCGTAGTACAGACGGTTGAAGTAAAGGAATGTGGCTTCAGCCGGTATTATCGGGAAGAGCGACAGGAAGTAGCCGGTGACAGCCGGGATTTTGGCCAACCCATACGAAAATCCATATTCGTGATTGCGGATGCGGCTTTTTTCTTTAGAATAATATCCGAAATTGCCGCCGTCGAGAATATCCATCAAAATTTTTTCAGACTTCTTGTCGTAGGCCGGATCGTAGAGAGGCATTTTGTCTTCAGGCACGCCAAGATGGCCGACTGCAATGGATGCAAACAGCTTCCACCCTTTTGTAAGGCCGAAGCGATTGATGTTTTCTTTTAACTGGTCGGTGTCGATATCACCGCCGCAGGTGTGAAACAGCATGGCCCAGTCGCATAACTGGCGCAATCCGATTCCACCCATGATGTAGTGACACCACGCATGATAGAAAATGTATAGCGCGTCGAAATCAAGGGGAGGGAGGTTGACCGGGGTGTTGTCGAGAGTCAATATGCGCCGGGATGGTGACTGTTCGAGCGACTCGACGATCCAGCGTTGAAACCGATTATTCCGGAAAGGAGAATAGATTTTTGCCGCCAGACGGTGCAGCTCGACCGGAACTCCCGACATCTCGAATCCGAAATGCTTGGCGCATTCTTCATAGGCATCCGGACGCTCGATCAATTTTTCTTTACACAGCGCCACGGCTTTTTTATAGGCCGTCTTGCCGACGTAAAAGTCAATGTCGCCGGGCTGACGCATCTGTGGCATTCTGTAATAACGAGCAACGCCCTGCCCCTTGAGCAATACGCCGTTGATGCCGTGTTGCCTGAAAAAAGCCACCAGTTTCGCTACCGTTTTGTCCAAAACAAGGTTTGCCTGAATCAGTCCCATCGCAAACTTGCTCATTTTAGCCGCAGTGGCCGCAGATGGCCGTAATCGTTCGGGGAGGAACTGCACGCTGTCGATGATCGTGCCTAATACGGAATGCTTACGAGCCAGTGGGACAACCGCCGTCCAATCGATGGTCTCGGGAAGCGCGGACTCCGGTATCGGGGTGCCGTACATCCCTGACCTTAATAAAGCAAAAAATATATTGACAGAATTGGTGTCTTGAATTGCCATTACAGTTGACTGTGAGATTTTTTTACTTAACGTAGGTAGGACGGATATTAGACAAAATTACGAAAATTTTTGTAATGGCCGATAGATTCAGCCCTGTTTTTAACTAAAAGCATCTTGCCTCTCAATATGTCAGCTTGCCGCGGGCATGTAACTCCGATAAAACGGCAGCCGGTTGATGCTGTTCAGCGATTAATGTGTCGGCCCAGCGTGACGCCGACGCCGAGCATCAGGTTTGACGGTGAATGAAATTCAACCATACGGTAGCCAACGTTGAGAAACAGAGGGCCGCCGACGTATGCTTTGAGGTTTACGGTCTGATATAGATTGCGCGTCTCCGCAGGGCCCAGGAGTCCGTAGCCTATTCCGAAATTCAATGAGAAAATGGGCATTACCAGCTCGGCGCGGGCCGACAGTCCGACCGATACCTGACGCAGAAATGGTGGCCGATAGAAGCGGATGTCTTCACCATAAGTGCCGGGAACCTGATATTTCGACAGGCCGGTGTTTTCGCTCCACTGGATGTCGGCCGAGACTCCTGTGCGAAACGTCGGATGCAGATCGTACATTGGCGCGAAGGTGATTCCGGCAACCCCGAAGTGGCCCGGCAGAAGAGCTTTCTCGCCATCTTCGGTAAAAGCACCGTCTTCAGCCGGAAAATAAGACTTGCGCCAGGCCCCGTAGGCCATGATGTCGTATGACAGCCCTTTGCAGAATGTGGTGTCGGTGGCAAACGGGGATACCGGTTTCAGCATGCCGCTGCCGGGTATTATCACCAGCCCTACTGCTCCTCCTATAGTGTTTACGCCCGGGTTGGGCCACGAGGTATTGCCGTTGGAGTAGTGTGTCAGGTCGATTCCTCCTGACAGGTTAATTCCGGCGGTCAGTGCGTAGGTCAGTTTTATACCGATATTGAGGTAGGCGTTGGCCGACGAGCCGACTACGAGATTCGATCTGATGTCGTTGCCGTCGGTGGTCTTTTTCCAGCCGAATGTAGCGCCGAAGTTCCACTCGTAATCAAGCGACAGCCTGTCGGAAAGAGCGACCACCGGAGCTCCTTGAAACACATATATCCCTATCGGTGTACCAATATCGGTCGACAATAAAAAAGTGTTGGCACTTATTCCGAGCCCCTGGTATACCGATGCTGTGCGCCCGGCCGTCGGCCGCTGGAACGTGTAGCGCATGTGCCACGACAATGCCGTATGGCTTATCTTGCCATCGGGCAGCATGCGATCCATAAGAACAGGATTGGAATTAAAGGCGTATCCGCCACGCATACCTGCTTCCCATCGCGATACGAAATCGTGAGTCTGGGCGGCGACCATCTGCACTGCGGTTGCCACGAAAACAGCTCCAAGAAGAAAAATCCTGCTACAAATCATAATCAGTCGGCGATGATAAAAATCTTCCGCAAAAATAGTTTTAATTCCACTGATTACAGCATAAATCAGGCAAAAAAAGTCGGTGTAGCTCAAACTCATTGCCGCAGCGTCGTACGCATGCGTCCGATTGTCGTCTGAATTAATTCATTGTTTCGTATACTTCTATGTTTAATGCAAGCTGATAAATAACGTGATAATGAAAAAAAATATTCACAAATTTGTGAATACGGAGAACTTTTTATATCTTTGCCTCATAATATGATAGTCGAATTCGGAGAAGAATATCTTAAAGATCTCTATACAAAGGGAGAATGTAACGATAAAAAGCATCGTTATAGGATTGATGTAGTCAAACGCTATAAGCGAGGAATTGATTATCTGAAATGGGCATCTCGCAAAGAGGACTTATTTCGGATAAACTCTCTGAACTTTGAGGCCTTAAAAGGAAACAAAGTAGGTCGGTTTTCCATTAGAGTTAATGACCAGTATCGGATAGAGTTTACTATGCGTGAAACTGCCGAAGAACCGATTTTGACTATATGTAATATTGTTGAACTCTCAAATCATTATGATTGATATGATTACATTACCCGGAGTTGCTCCAGACATGATAGCTAACAATCTTACTCCGTTTGAACCCTCCCATCCTGGAGAACTTATAAAGGATGAACTTGAAGCACGTCACCTTGCTCAAGCAAAGCTCGCTGAAAGCATAGGTGTCAAACCGTCCCTTTTAAATGAGATAATCAAAGGCAAAAGAGGCGTTAATACTGAAATGGCTTTACTAATTGAGGCGGCATTGAATATTCCGGCTGATTTGTTGCTTAATTTGCAAAGTGATTATAATATGCAGAAGGCAAAATCAGACGCTTCTTTCATGAAACGCCTCTCCTCTATACGCAATATCGCAGCGGTATTATAATTTATAACGTACCAGGTAATTGCATTAATTTTAATTATCGAAAAGACATAAAATACAATTTTGAACTTTGCAGGCGTGTTTTTACTCCTAAATTTTTCGATGGTGTATTTACGCGAATTACATTGCAAAAATTGCTGTTTTGTGTGGTCGGGTTTGTTGTGGTCGCGTAGTAGAGGCAGGGGCCTGTGAACAATTGCGCATATACAGATGTTTTAATTGTGACGGTAATTTAGTCGACGTCGCAATGAAACCGCAAGAGTATTAACAATTATAATAGATTTGATATGGATAATGAAAAGTACGTATGTGAAGTGTGTGATTGGGTATACGATCCCGAAGTAGGCGACCCCGACAACGGTATAGCTCCCGGAACGTCATTTGCCGATCTGCCCGAAGATTGGGTTTGCCCGATCTGTGGTGTTGGCAAGGATCAGTTTGCTCCAGTAGAAAAATAAGGCATAATCACTCCTCGATTGCAAGGCTCTGCCGCACAGTTTAGCTGCGTCAGGGCTTTATTCTTTTTGTGCTGATAAATAGGCAAATGGTAAAAAAAATAAATGATTAGCTGATAGATGACACGAAACGCCTCTTTCCAATAGCATTTTTTGTTGGTAAAAATGTCAGATTTTTGCTCATTTTGGTCGATTTTTATCGTTTAAATCAATATGCATCACTACTATTTACAAATGAAAAACTGATACAACCAAGCTTCTGTGGCAATGATTTCATAAAGCGCAAATTATTTTATTAGATTTTTTGTGGTGTGGTATTAAACAATATGGAGGATTGAAATGTAGTAATATTAAACACTTTATTGATTTTTAAAACTATAATTTAGATTCTAAACATGAAGCCACGTATTGCGATCCTTTTAATCCTGGTACTCGCGATGTCAGTTCAGATATCGTCTGCCGGTAAAACATCTTTCAAAAGACGATATATCTCACCCGATGAAGTACATGTTACTGTCTCCCCGGCGGCCCAGCATAAAGCCAATGAATTATATGAATCTGTACGCAAAGCATACTCACAAGGGAAACTATCGGCAGACGGAGTGGTGGACAAGGCCCTCTATCATAATATATGGAGTCCGGAACTTGCCGCACGTTGCCTTCAATTGGTCGCAGACAAAAACGACAAAGCTAAAGCAGAACTTGGTCACCTATATACTTTTTACAAAACTTCATATATGTTTCCCGGAAAGGAAGTTGAAGGTGTGTGCTTGATGGAAGCCGCGGCAAACAACGGCAACAAGAGAGCTAATGATTATCTTGGTATATACTATGACCGTAAAAAAGATTACAGCAAAGCATTGAAATATTTCAATGCGGTTGGTCAGGAGCATATTCCCTACGCTCTCACCGTAATCGGTGGAATGTATGAGGATGGACACGGAGTGAAGAAAGACCGTACGAAAGCACGTGAATATTATCAACGCGCAGCTGCTCTCGGAGATGCCAACGGTGCTCAAAAATATGGATCAGCCTTGCAGCGTGCATGGTTTGGCAAGGTAAATATGCCGGATGCTTTCTTCTGGACATACATAGCGGGGGATTTAGGGAGCGATTTCGCACGCTCAAACCTCATGTTGCCAATACGTGGCGAACGATTCGGCGATGATGTGCAAACAGCATTCATGCGCAACAGTATGACTCTTGCTGATGCATGGAACGACCAATATGGTAAAAGACTGCAAGCGGAGCCCATATATCAGGAAGGCTACAAGGTGGGTCTGCCTGCAAGAACCATAGCTGCGGAGAATGGAGATGAATGGTCGCTTTTTTATTTAGGAAGTATGAGCTATAACGATGAGTTTCTAAACCACTCAGGCGACTTCATCCGGAAATGTTATGAGCCGATCATTGCCAGCGAGAAACTTCCCGGTTGTGTACTTGCCATGGTTTATGAGCGACTGGGCGATTTATATAAAAAAGGCGACGGTGTGAAAATCAATTCCTCTAAAGCAAGCGAATATATGTCTAAAGCCGCTAAACTTGGAAACCTGGAGGCCTACAAGATAGTGGAGAATATACCTGATTGATCATCATACAAAAGACTTGAGTGTATTGCAAAACCTCCCTACCGTGAAGTGCCCCCAAAAGTTTTATGTCTAACTTTTGGGGGCACTTCATGTTTGGGGCGGATTTTTATGTCGGACACATGTTATTTAGTATATTTTTTAAGCCATCTGGAATTTCTTTGTTTGCATCCATTTGTGAGTTTATTTCTTTATGGTATTGGAGTTTTGATTGTATGCCTTTGCCACGCATTTCCATTCTCCTCCAATCTTCAGCAATAGTAGGAAATCGGTAAAGTCTATTGTTCCACTCCAACCCTCTTCAAGCACCCGGACTACGGCGACAGTTTCCTCTACTGCAAGTACATCGATTCGAGCCTTGAAATTTACATCGGCTCCGACGGTATCAACATTGGTATAAAACTGTGCTATTGAGCCATGTTCCATCTCGCCGTTAAGCATACCAAACAACACAGCGTCGTCGGTGAAAAGTTTCTTTGCGTGTTCACTATTGCCCTCGGCTACACTTTTTACAAATAATTCGGCGGCCTTTGTCACTGCTTCGTATTCCTGAATTTTATCTCTCATAGATGTATGTAAATTAAGT
>CAZOCO010000099.1:0-8292 GCA_964578325.1 uncultured Muribaculum sp. | reverse complement strand
TAATACTCATCCTCGTTGAAGAAGAAGTCTTCTTTGGAGGGGTAGTCGGGCCAGAGGTCTTCGATTGATTCGTAGGTGTCGCCTTCGTCTTCCATTTCCTGAAGGTTTTCGATTACTTCGAGGGGGGCGCCGGAACGCATTGCGTAGTCGATGAGTTCATCTTTTGTTGCGGGCCAGGGGGCATCTTCGAGTTTTGATGCCAATTCGAGTGTCCAGTACATATTTGAGAGAGTTACTGTGGATTGTTGTTAATTATATTTCAATAGTTTTTGTCCCAGAATACTTCTTCTACCTGATTGTCGACGTTGTTAAAACGGGCCAATACGAAGAGGAAGTCGGAGAGTCGGTTGATGAATTTCAGAACGTTGGGGTCGACATAGGTCTGATCTGCCAACGCTACGATGCGTCGTTCACAACGGCGACACATGGTGCGGCATACATGGGCTGTGGCAGCGCGTTGGGTGCCGGTAGGAAGCACGAAATTGGTCAGCGGCGGCAGCAGGGCGTCGAGTTCGTCAATGACAGCTTCGATCTTGGCGGTGTCGTCTGATGACAGACCGGGACACTGGGTGATACTTCCGTCGGGATTTGGGGTAGCCAGATAAGCGCCGATGTTAAACAGTTTATTCTGTACACGGCGAAGTATCTCTACGCATGAGGGCTGAAGGCAGGGTATTGAAAGGAGTACGCCGATATTGGCGTTGAGTTCGTCAACCGAGCCGTAGGCTTCGATACGTATATCTGTTTTTTTTACTCGCTGACCGCCGACAAGCGATGTGACGCCTGTATCGCCGGTTGTAGTGTAGATTTTGCTTTTGTCCATTGCTAATCAGTTGGTTTAATTAGTTTGGTCGGTTATTGGGCGACAAAGATACATATAATAGGTGATATATCCAATCATATTGAGTAACTTTGCTGTAAAAACCTACGTAATTATGGAAAAGAATGCTGTGATGGTGTTGTCGGGAGGTATGGACTCCGTGACGATGCTGCATGAATATAAATCAGAAATTGCTCTTGCCGTGACTTTTAGTTATGGAGCCAATCATAATGCCCGCGAAGCTGAATGTGCCTGCTGGAATTGCCGTCAGCTCGGTATTGAGCTTGTAGAGATCGACCTGGCTTTTATGGGCCGATATTTTGAGAGTTCTCTGTTGAGCGGAGCTGACGCGATTCCTGAAGGACACTATGCAGAGGATAATATGCGTTCTACAGTGGTGCCGTTCCGCAATGGCATAATGCTGTCGATCGCTGCCGGACTGGCAGAAAGTCGAGGACTTACTACGGTGATGATCGCCAACCATTCGGGCGATCACGCGATATATCCCGACTGTCGCGAAGGTTTTGTCCGCGCCATGAGGCACGCCATAGCCGAGGGAACATTTGCCCCCGTAGAGCTTAAGGCACCGTATACCTTACTTTCCAAAGGTCAGATTGCCTTACGCGGCTCCAGGCTTGGAGTAGATTATTCGCACACATATTCGTGCTATAAGGGTGGCGAGAAGCACTGCGGACGATGCGGTACTTGTGTAGAGCGACGAGAAGCACTTGCCGAGGCCGGTATCGCCGACCCTACTGTCTACGAAGATTGACCACCGGAGATCTTTCTGCTATACCGATGCTTTGCGTATGGCATTGTCGGTAAGTCGCTTTATTTCGTGCAGGTTCTGGCATATAAGCGATTTGAGCGAACGCCGGTAGGCATCCATGTCGTCGATGGTATGGGTAGCTACACCGCTTTCCATAGCGGCGCGGGCCACTGCCGACGAGACGATAGAGATAAGGCGCGGATCGAAGGCTTTGGGCAGGATATAGTCGGGTCCGAACGACATGTCGTCGACTCCATAGATACGGCGTACTTCGTCGGGTACCGGCTCGTGGGCCAACTCTGCAATGGCGTGTACCGCTGCTATTTTCATTGCTTCATTGATAGTGGTAGCTCTTGTGTCAAGCGCACCACGGAATATGTAAGGGAATCCGAGCACATTGTTTATCTGATTGGGATAGTCGGAACGTCCGGTGGCGAAAATAAGGTCGCTTCGTGTCGACATCGCCAGTTCATAATCGATTTCGGGGTCGGGATTGGCCAGGGCGAACACTATAGGTCGCGGAGCCATTGACAGCAGCATTTCGGGCGTCACGACATCTTTAACTGAAAGGCCAAGAAACACGTCGGCTCCCTCCATTGCCTGGGCCAGAGTGTGGATATCGCGTGTAGTGGCAAATTCCCGCTTTATCTCTGTTAGGTCGGCACGGTCGGCACGTATCACTCCTTTTGAGTCGCACATCACGATATTTTCCGGCCTTACACCCAGAGCGACATACATTCTGGTACACGATATGGCTGCAGCACCGGCTCCATTTACCACGAGGCGGATATCGCCGATAGACTTATGCTGAAGTTCGAGAGCATTAAGCAGTCCGGCGCCCGATATGATGGCCGTACCATGCTGATCGTCGTGCATCACGGGGAGGTCTACGGCGTCGCGCAATCCTTGTTCGATTTCAAAACACTCCGGCGATTTTATATCTTCAAGGTTTATGCCGCCGAATGTCGGTGCAAGAGATTTTGCTATCTCAATGAAACGTTTAGGATCGGTTTCATTGATTTCAATGTCATAACAGTCGATTCCGGCAAATATCTTAAACAATAGAGCTTTCCCCTCCATCACGGGTTTGGCGGCTTGCGCACCAATATCGCCGAGACCAAGCACTGCCGTACCATTAGACATGACTGCTACCAGATTGCCCTTGTTGGTGTAGCGGTAGGCATCGGCAGGGTCTGCCTTAATGGCTTCACTGGGCCATGCCACCCCGGGGCTATAGGCCAATGACAGATCGCGTTGTGAAAAATATGGTACGGTCGGTACAATTTCTATTTTACCTGGATGACCTTCGCTGTGAAAGTCGAGAGCTTCTTGACGGGTTATATTTTTCATAATGACAGATAGTGTTTCTATAGGATTACACTATAAAAACGCTATAATATCACTTATTGTTTTCAGACGTAGCTATTCAGCTATTTTTCAAATGAAGAAGAGTAAGTCCGTCGCGGAGAGGAATCATTACAGTCTCTACATCGGGATCTTGCGCTACCATGTCGTTGAATTTCAATATTCCGAGCGTCTGTGCGTCGTGAGCGTCTGTACCAACTTTTCCATACCACAGCGTATTGTCGGCCAGAATGAATCCACCTGGAGCCACAAACGATTTCACTGCATTATAATAGTCGCAATAGTGGCGTTTGTTGGCATCGATGAATACCAGATCCCATGGGCCGTAGCCATGCGACACCAGATCTATCAGCTCAAGAGCGTTGCCGATATGCAGTGTAATACGGCTGCCATATGGCGACATATCGAAATGTCGACGTATGAAGTCCTCCATTTCGTCGTTTACCTCGATAGTATGCAGACTGCCGTCGTCATCCAGCCCTTCAGCCATAGCGAGAGCCGAGTACCCGGTGAATGTACCAAGTTCGAGAATACGTCGCGGACGTATCATGCGCACGATCATTTTGAGCAACCTGCCTTGCAGATGTCCCGAACACATATCGGGATAAAGGCATTCGCGGTGGGTGTCGCCATTAAGACGGTGAAGCACCTCCGGTTCAGGGTCAATGTGTGCCAGGATATAATCTTCGAGTTTTGAGTCCATGTCAGATGAGCCTTAACAACGCCTCCACTCCAAGGCGATATACATCCGTACCCAGGCCAACTATGATTCCGGCAGCTACGGGGGAAATCAGCGACCGATGGCGTATCTCCTCGCGGGCGTGAACATTACTTATATGCACTTCGACTACGGGCACTGCTATTGCCGCAATGCAGTCGGCGATCGCCAGCGAAGTGTGGGTATAAGCACCGGCATTAAGTACTACTCCGGTGTGTTCATCGTAGCCTATCTGCTGTAGTCTGTCAATTATATCGCCCTCATGGTTTGACTGGAAATAATCAATAGCGACATCTGAATAATTCTGTCGCAGTTGCGCCAGAATAGTTTCGCAATTGGTATAACCGTATATTTCAGGTTCACGTTGCCCGAGTAAATTAAGATTTGGGCCGTTGAGTATCAGTATTCGTTTCATATAGGCTGAAAATTGGCGTTGCGGTGTAAATGTATTATTGCATATGGCCCTTCGGAAAATATCAGATCGAGTATTGATAGCCCCGGCTGAAAGCCAAAACGATCGCTCCATACCTGCCAGTAGGGATGCTCGGTTATCTTATCGCCTACCGCCGCTATTCCTTCAGGATTTGATATCTCGCAGTCGCTTACATCTTTCAGGCCAAGCACACGGCAAGCAAACCGATGTAGTAGCAGATCAAGTTGATATAGCGAAGAAATATTGCCGGTGTATGCCGATGCAAGCTCGTCGGCATAGTATTCAAAATAAGGAGTCCGACCATATGCCGATTCCAGAGCGCCGAAATGCAGACTCCACCAGTGACCGTGATCCGACACTTGAATGTCGCCAACAGTAGTACCGTGGTAATGTTCTGGTTTTACTATAGGCACAGTGAGCATCTGCGTACCATTGGCACCCCCTATCAGTGTACGGTGCGACTCTTTACGTCTTTTGTCCCAACGTACACTGGCATCAAAAGCCACCGCACCATACATCGACATCACTGTATACAGTCCTACCGACCCAGCATACACCGGAGGTACTACAAGCGTACGGTCGGGATAGCGGAGAGTTGGTGCCGTCACAGATTTCCGTCGGGATTAGGGGTCTTGAAAATACGGTTCCAGCGTATCTTGCCATCGAAAATCGACCGATCCTTATCAAACGAAATAAGTACACGCCAGGGCTGGCCTATCACGTGGTCTTCAGGAACAAAACCCCAGAAGCGCGAGTCGAGCGACGCATCGCGGTTGTCGCCCATCATAAAGTAGTAGTCCATCTTGAAGGTATAGTCGCTCACAGGTTTACCACCGATATAGAGTGTATTGCCATCCATATGGGCATCGGTATTACCTTCGTATACGCGGATCGCCCGCTCATACATAGGCCAGTTGTCTGCATCGATACGCATCGTCTCACCCTTGCGAGGCATGCGTACCGGCCCATAGTTGGCAAGTGTCCACAACTGAGAATCCTCTTCAGGAAACAGGTTGGCCGGATACGGTGGAGCTTTCACCACATTGACTACATCGGGATTGGCACGCAGACTGTCTACCATAGCCTGTGTAAGAGGAGTGATATAGATCGGCGGTACGCTGCCGTCGGGAGCTACATAGAAGCCGTTGTACGCAACACTTTCTATATCGTCGGGCGATATGTGCATGCTGTATCGCTCGTCGGGCGACACCCCAAGAGCACGCCACTGTTCTTCGGTAGGCACTCCGGAGCGGAACTGATAGAAGTAGTTGAACTGTACGTTTTCTGGCATCGCCAGAGGCTTTCCGTCGATATAAATGGTATCATTGTGAATTTCCAAAGTTTCGCCGGGCAGACCTACGGCACGTTTCACGTAGTTCTGGCGACGGTCGACTGGGAGCCACATCACCTCACCAAACCGATCGGGATTGGCATGTACGGCCTGATGTCCGAACTGTTTCACCAGGTCGTAATATGTTTCAGCCGATTCCATGGTCTTGGTAGTGACTGTATCGCCTTTAGGGAAGTTGAATACTACAATGTCGCCACGCTCTATGTTTCGCAAACCTTTCAGTCGCTTATATTCCCAAAGCGGGGTTTCCAGATAGCTTTTGGTGTCGACAATAGGCAAGCGGTTGTGTACAAGAGGAAAATGAACGGGGGTCATCGGTACACGCGGGCCGTATACCATCTTGTTGACCCACAGATAGTCGCCCACAAGCAATGTCTTTTCGAGCGATGACGATGGAATAGCATAGTTCTGCCCAACGAAGATGAACACAAAGTACACCAGCACAAGGGCGTAAACGATGGCATCGACCCATCCCATTACGGTGCGTACTACCGGATTCTTTGATTTCTTCCACCAGGTGAGCGGTATATATCCGGTAATATATATGTCAAACAGCAGCGGCAGGAAAATCAGCACCCACCAGCTGCCAAGCCACGCTACCCAGGCGATAAATATTAGCGAAACTACGCTGAAACGTATCCAGCGCGACAGTTTTATGCCGGCGATACGCGATTTAAAATCATCTATGAATTTAGACATTACTCTACGATTTTTAATAATTGAGGACAAGGAATCAGAGATTCGATGAATTGTTGTATGGTGAGCCATCCCGACTGTCCGGCAGCAACCCATTCCGCCGCCATTACTGCGCCGAGAGCGAATCCGTCGCGGCTCTTGGCACGGTGGGTGATGGTGATTTCGTCCACAGGACTATCCCATGTAACCATGTGAGTTCCCGGCACTTCACCTTCACGTAGCGCGGTCACATGTATCAGCACGTCATCATCAGTGGTGTTTTCACTCCATCCCTTCACGTTCGCGTCGCGGGCAATGATCCCTTCGGCCAAAGTGATGGCAGTGCCGCTGGGATGATCGAGTTTATGTATATGGTGAGTCTCGGTGAGCGACGGGATATACGACGGCACACCAGACATCAACGAAGCGAGGTAGCGGTTTAGCGCAAAAAACAGATTTACGCCCAGTGAAAAGTTAGAACTCCACAGCAACGTGGCGCCTGTTCTGCGGCACTTTTCCATCATTTCGTCGCGACACTCCAGCCAGCCGGTAGTACCCGAAACCACTTTCACGCCTCGGCTCCAAGCCCGCATAATATTATTGACCGCAGTTGCCGGAGTCGAAAACTCAATTGCGATATCAGCCGATGCAAATGTATCGGAGTCAAAGTCTTCGGGATTGTCAGCATCGATCCGACACACTATATCGTGACCGCGTGATATGGCTATCTGTTCTATGGCCCGGCCCATTTTGCCGTAGCCTATAAGAGCTATTTTCATAGTTACTTACTATAGAATTAACACACCACCGCTACATAGTGATGCATATATCTGCAAAATTACACATTTATCGGCAATTAGCCAAACCCACGACTGCCGACATGAATTAACAATTATCGTTTTATCGCTGAATATTAAAAATATACCTTGATATTTACATCAACCAGCCAAATTTAGAAACGTGATGGATGGGCAATAGATCAAGATCTGCACCAAAAACAATACGTCACGTTTCCAAATCTCACAAAAAAAACAACATTTGGAAACGCGACGCAATAAATATTTTGTATCTTTGTAGTCAAAATTCCCTAAATATGTTGATCGGAAGAGAAAAAGAGATCCAAGAGCTGAAACACGCTTACAATTCTGATGAGTCGAAGTTTGTTGCTATTTTCGGACGTCGGAGAATAGGAAAGACATATCTTGTAAGAGAGGTTTTTCAAGATAAATTTGCGTTTTCATACTCCGGAATGTCCAATGCCTCAACGAAAGAACAACTACAGCGATTCTATCTGTCTCTGAAAGATCACGGTTATAAGATAAAAGCCAAGCCAAATAACTGGATTGAGGCCTTCCATATGCTTGAACAGTTCCTTAAAGAGCTGCCTGAAGGTAAAAAAGTGGTATTTTTGGATGAGCTTCCTTGGATGGATGCTCCTAAATCAAGTTTCATGCCTGCATTTGAAAACTTCTGGAATGGTTGGGCTTCGGCAAGAAAAGATATACTGCTTATTGTATGTGGTTCAGCAACCTCCTGGATGGTAAAAAAAATACTTAAAAACAGAGGTGGGCTACATAATAGATTAAACAATCAGATTCATCTACAACCATTCAACTTGCATGAGTGTGAATTATATGCTAAAAGCATCAATCTACCGATAGAGCGACAAGAGATAATGGAAGCGTATATGATTTTTGGGGGTATTCCATTTTATTGGTCGCTGCTCAACAAATCTTTAAGTTTGCCGCAGAATATTGACACTTTGTTCTTCGGGAAAAATTCCAAGTTAAAAAATGAGTTTAAAGAATTATATTCTTCGCTCTTTAAACAACCGGAAGCATATTTAGATATAATTACAGCGTTGGCAAAAAAGAAAATCGGGATGACCCGTGATGAAATCATAGAAAATGCAAATATTGCAACCAGCGGATTGCTTACAAAGTATCTTGAAGATTTAGAGAATTGCGGTTTTATCCGTAAATATCATGCAATAGGATCAAAAACGAAGAACGCAATCTATCAACTTATAGACAACTTTACGTTATTCTATTTCAAGTTTATGGATAGTCGAAAGAATACGGATGCTAATTATTGGTCAAAGATACAGATGACTCCCGTCTTTCACACATGGAGTGGTCTCGCTTTCGAGAGAGTATGTCTT
>CAZOCO010000098.1:0-8315 GCA_964578325.1 uncultured Muribaculum sp. | reverse complement strand
ACCTAACGAGACTATAGGAGAGCCTGAATACGAGATTCAATAGCTTCAGCCGTCTGCGATCCTACCAGGCGGTCGACAAGTTTACCATCGCGGAAAAACAGCAGCGTAGGAAGAGCCCGAACGGAATAGTCTGCAGGGATGTCGGTTTCATCTTCAACATTGTATTTTCCAATAGTGACCTTGCCGGAATATGTCTCGGCAAGGCGTTCGACTACGGGCATCATACGCACACAAGCCGAACACCATGTAGCCCAACAATCAACAACGACCGGATTGCCTGAAGCTATAAACTCTTTCACTGACTGATCTGTAAATTCGAGTGCCATAAAAAATTTTGCAATTATTATTCAGTTGAAACATTATATCGTAATTCCATATCCTCCAAAGTAGATATCATATGCCGCGTCAAACCGACACGTACACCGGTAGAGAACCGAACCGTGCGACCAAGTTCGGAATCGTGAAGATTTAGAAATAGCGGACACCCCTGAACAGCGTTATCTCCTGGGGTAATAACAAAGTCTTTTATCAAGGAGTGCAGGTTTTCGTTGACAGATTTCGCATCAAGTTCGATAGTAAGCCCGGACACAATACTATCTTTCGCCGAGTCGAGCAAACGTATACCCCTAATCTGGAACCTCGGTTCAGACGAAGCAAACCGACGGGAATAGTTACCGCGTATGACCAGTGTCATACCTTTTATTCCGAACTTACGGTATTCGACATAAGCGTTCTCAAACAGGGAAAACTCATGTGTTCCGGAATAGTCTTCAATGGTAAGCACCCCAAACTGTGTACCGCGACGCGATGTACGTTCCTGAAAATCAACAACACGTCCACCCAGTGTGATTTCGATATTTTCGGGCAGCGGGCCTTCCTCTTCAAAATCTTTAAGAGTGTGATTGCACCCGAATTTCAAATCGATAAAAAATGGATCGAGAGGATGTCCCGACAGGTACATACCGACAAGTTCTTTCTCCCGTTCAAGTTTCTCGATATCACTCCATAATTGAGCAGGCTTTACCGGTGGCCGACCGGCAGTATTGATATCCTCCTCAAAGTCGGAAAATAGCGATGAAGCCTGAACATCGCGATCTTTCTGGAATGACTGACCATATCGGGCAAGAGCCTCAGCAAGCGTAACCCCTTTGGCGTTTGCCTCGAAAAAGTCCTCTCTCTTAACATCGGAGAAGCAATCGAACGCTCCTGCCAAAGCGAGGTTTTCAAGGTTGCGGCGGTTCATGGCCGACGAATCGACACGCTCGACAAAATCGTAGACAGACTCAAAAGGCCCGCCGGCATCACGGGCTGCAATGATAGCATTGACCACGTTTCCTCCGATACCTTTGATACCGGCAAGTCCGAAACGAATATCACCGGCCTTGTTCACACCAAACTTGGCAAACGATTCGTTGACATCAGGCCCCTTGACAGATATACGCATTGACTTGCACTCGTCCATGTAGAACGTGAGTTTGGTGATATCGTTGAGATTTCGCGAAAGGACAGCCGCCATATACTCTGCCGGATAATTGGCTTTAAGGTAGGCCGTCTGGAATGCTACCCAACTGTAGCATGTGGCATGACTCTTATTGAATGCGTAAGAAGCAAACTTCTCCCAGTCGGCCCAGATTTTTTCGAGTGTCTGTGGATTATGACCGTTGTCCTGGCCACCTTTAAGGAACTTTTCTTTCAGAGCCATCATCTTATCGATCAACTTCTTACCCATTGCTTTACGTAGTGTATCGCTCTCACCACGGGTAAAGTTGGCCAACAGACGCGACAACAGCATGACCTGCTCCTGATAAACAGTAACCCCATATGTATCTTTGAGATACTGCTCCATCACAGGAATATCGTAGACAATTGGTGAACGCCCATGCTTACGCGCGATAAAGTCGGGGATGTATGACATAGGCCCTGGACGATACAGAGCATTCATGGCAATAAGATCCTCGAATACGGTGGGCTGGAGCTCGCGCAGATACTTCTGCATGCCGGGCGACTCAAACTGGAAAGTACCTGTAGTGCGACCTTCAGAATATAGTTCGTAGGTCTTACGATCGTCGATAGGAATATTGTCAATATCCAGATCAATACCCTGTGTGAGTTTGATATTGGCAATAGCCTCCTTGATTATGGACAGCGTCTTAAGGCCGAGGAAGTCCATCTTGATAAGACCTGTATCCTCAATTACCGAACCTTCATACTGTGTCACCAAAAGTTTGGAGCCGTCTTTATCAGTAGCGGTCGAAACCGGCACCCAGTCTGTTATATCATCGCGACCGATGATGACACCACATGCATGCACCCCTGTACCTCGTACATTACCCTCAAGTTCGAGGGCATAGCGCAGAGTCTCGCGCACAAGCGGATTGGGGCTTGATAGCTCGGGCTTAAATTCGGGAACATGCTCGTAGCAGTTTTTGAGGGTAGGCTTCAATTCCTTGCCGTTGACTTCGGGCATATGGCGCGGAATGAGTTTGGTAAGACGGTTGCTCTCGGCAAGCGACAGCTGCTCGACACGAGCGACATCTTTGATCGCCATCTTTGCCGCCATGGTACCATATGTGATGATATGGGCCACCTTTTCTTCGCCATACTTCTCTGTGACATATTTGAGCACATCGCCACGACCATCGTCGTCGAAGTCAATATCAATATCCGGCAGCGAAATACGGTCGGGATTGAGAAAGCGCTCAAAAAGTAGGTCATACTTAATAGGATCGATCGGCGTAATTCCCAGGCAGTAGGCCACCGCCGACCCTGCCGCCGACCCACGTCCAGGGCCGATAGAAACACCACGGTCGCGTCCGGCCTGGATAAAGTCCTGCACGATGAGGAAGTATCCCGGGAAGCCCATATTCTTGATGGTGTCGAGTTCGAAATCGATACGCTCTGTCTGCTCCTTGTTGGGTGTACCCCAACGACGCTTCGCCCCCTCATATGTAAGATAGCGCAGATAGTCATCATTGTCGGTAAACCCGTCGGGGAGCGGGAAGTTGGGTAGAATCGGCTTGTGGTCGATAGAATATGTCTCTACCTTGTCGAGAATCTCGACTGTATTTGACAATGCTTCGGGAATGTCGGCCCATATCTCATTCATCTCGGCAGTAGTCTTCATCCATTCCTGCTTGGTGTAGCGCATACGGTTGTCGTCGGTAAGGAGTTTTCCCGTCGAAACACAGATAAGACGGTCGTGGGCCTCGGCATCGTCTTCGTTTACAAAGTGGACATCGTTGGTAGCCACCAGCTTTATACCATGCTTGCGGGCCAGCTGGACAAGTACCGGATTGACAATCTGCTGATCATCGAATACGGCAGTATTCGCACCGGGTCGATCGGTCTTATGGCGCTGAAGCTCGACATAATAGTCATCGCCAAAGACTTCTTTAAACCACAGCATAGTCTGCTCGGCTCCCTCTATGTCTCCAGCCAGAATAAGTCGTGGAATTTCGCCACCAAGACATGCGGAACACACTATCAGACCCTCCGCATGTGAACGCAGGGCATCTTTGTCGGTACGCGGATGGGAGTAGAAACCTTCTGTCCAAGCCTGCGATACTATCTTGATAAGGTTGTGGTAGCCTTTCTCGTTCTTGGCCAGAACAATGAGGTGACGACCGGTGTCGCGCTTGTCGCGATGTTCCGTCAACGAACCAGCGGCAACATACATCTCACAGCCGAAAATAGGCTTGAAAATCTTACGCCGAAGAGTATCAATCTCTGCCTGCAATTCAGCTGCCTTGGCCTCATCAGAAGCCTCCTGCGCCTCTTTCAGAGCCCCTTCGGCTTTGGCAATAGAGCCTTTCACCTTCCCGTTAAGCTTATTGACATAATTGTAATACTCCTTGATACCAAACATATTGCCATGATCGGTAATAGCCAGTCCGGGCATTCCGTCGGCAATAGCCTTGTCGACGAGTTTCTGCACCGAAGCCTGTCCGTCAAGAACAGAATATTGTGTATGTACGTGAAGATGTATGAATGGCTGCATATGGCGGTCGGAAAAATTTAGACTTCAAAGATAACCAAAAGAAGTGCACCGGCCAACCATCTGCCCGTTAAAAATTGCAACAACGTAGCATTTGCCAGCAGAAAACAACGACGGGCAGCCTCACGGCAACCCGTCGTTGTTTAATAAACCAATCATTATCACATTTCTTCTTACTATATCATTAAAACATCCGGCCGACGAAAAAGTTTACCGGCTGATGAAATTTTTTTAAGAAGAGCCACGTTAATATATCGTCATGACATTTAAACTCAACTTTATCCGAATATTATCGACAATAGCCGCTATGGTGTGGACCTGGAGCATAAGCGCACAGGTACACATACACGGACGTGTTGTCGACGCCGAAAAGGAGCCGATAGAATTTGCGACAGTCCGCGTGGCGGGTACAGCAATCGGCACTACCACCGGCCTGAAAGGGGAATATCAACTTACAGCGACCAAAGCCGACACACTGAAAATCGTTTTCTCATGTCTGGGTTACAAGGAAGTGACTCGCCAACTTGTTGATGCCGACGGTGACGTTACCCTTAACGTGCAGATGTTTAAAACAGCAAAAGAACTCACGGAAATAGAGGTCAATGAGTTTCGCAAGCAGACAAGCTCGATGGATCAGATAGATGCCCGCGCCTACCGGCTGTCGCCCGACGTATCAGGGGGGTCGATAGAGTCACTTCTGACCACTATGGCCGGCGTAAACTCTTCAAACGAATTGTCGGGGCAGTATAGTGTGCGCGGTGGCTCATACGATGAAAACTGCGTATATATCAACGGAGTAGAGGTATATCGCCCGCTATTGGTGTCGTCAGGTCAACAGGAAGGTCTGTCGATAATCAATCCTGATATGGTCGACCGCGTAAAGTTCTCTACAGGAGGCTTTACTCCCGAATACGGCGACCGTATGTCGTCGGCACTTGACATCACATACCGTCAGCCCGAAGCGTTTGAAGGCTCTCTATCGGCATCGCTCATGGGGGGCTCGCTGTCGCTTGGACAGAGCAGCAAAAGGTTCTCACAGCTCCACGGCTTACGCTATAAACGCAATAACTCCGTGCTGTCGTCGCTTGAAACGAAAGGAGAATACGATCCCAATTTCTTTGACTATCAGACCAATCTCAACTACCGGCTGTCGTCGAAATTCAAACTGTCGTTTCTCGGTGACATAGCTATCAACAACTACAAGTTTACTCCTGTCGATCGAAAGACCGATTTCGGTACTATCACAGACGCGAAAGAGTTTAAGGTATATTTTGACGGACGCGAGAAAGACCGATTCGAAACATATTTCGGAGCTTTGGCTCTGCAATACACCCGTTCACGCAACACTGATTTCACATTGCTGGCATCCGGATTTCTCACCAACGAACTTGTGACCTACGACATTTTGGGCGAATACTGGCTCGATGAGGCGGGCGGCGGATCGTCGGATGCGCCTATAGGTGGTGAACTTGGAGTAGGACGCTATCATGAGCATGCCCGCGACCGCGTGAAAGCCTCGGTATTATCGCTGACATTCAGGGGCAACACCATTCTGCGTCGCCATGCACTATCGTATGGCTTGAGTGTCAATCGCGAAACGATATATGAGCGTACTCGCGAATGGGAACTCCGCGACTCGGCCGGATTTTCACTGCCTCTCGACCCATCGGCATTAAGGATGGTCTACAACCTTACATCCAACCAGGATCTCTCCTCTACCCGCTTGAGTATGTTTGCCCAGGATACCTACCGGCTCGAAACATCGCACGGCTACCTCAATATCACCGGTGGTCTGCGTCTGAGCTACTGGACATTCAATAAGGAATGGCTTGTATCGCCACGCGTAAATGTCGGATTTATCCCTTCGGCCAACAACCACTGGGCGTTTCGATTTGCAACAGGCCTGTACTATCAGGCTCCATTCTTCAAGGAGATGCGACAGATAATCACTGACGTTAACGGCAACAGCATCGTACGGCTCAACAACGACATAAAGTCGCAGCGGTCGTTACACTTTATTGCCGGATCCGATTTCACGTTCAGATCGCTCAACCGCCCGTTCAAACTGTCGGGCGAAGTTTACTACAAGGCTCTGTCAAACCTTATTCCCTATGAAATCGACAACCTGAAGGTAGTGTACGACGGCGTCAATTCAGCTTCAGGCTATGCCGTCGGTATCGACCTGAAACTGTTCGGTCAATTTGTGCCGGGATCTGATTCATGGATAAGCTTCTCCCTGATGAAGACACAGGAAACCATACGCGGAGTGAAAGTACCGGGGCCCAACGATCAGCGCTACGGCTTTGCACTATATTTTACCGATTATTTTCCACGCATACCGCGACTGAAATTTAATCTGCGCGGCATTTTCAATGCGGGACTGCCGACAACGCCACCGCGCCAGTCGCGCGACGAAGGATATTTCCGTACCCCGCCATACAAGCGCGTCGACATCGGCTTGAGCTACGCGCTGCTCGCTCCACCCAAAGACGACCAGAAACGCAACGGTATCGGACGATATATCAAGTCGATATGGTTAGGTGTAGACTGCTTCAATCTGTTTGACATATCCAATGTCAACAACTACTACTGGATGACCGACGTCAACAATATCCAATATGCCGTACCCAACTATCTGACACGTCGACAGATCAACGTCAGGCTATCGATTGACTTCTGATCATTTTCCCGACGGATATATCGGCTCGGTGTGTTGCTCTACATCAGGGTCACCGGCGGTGTTTGGCGGAATCATATAGTTAGACTGTGCATCGGGAGCCGGCATTACGGGAACTGCGTTTCCGTAGTAAGGCGCACCGTTCTGCGGATTCTGCACGCCGGCATTTACTACATCGCGACCGGTAGGAGCCGAGTAGGCCGACAGGCCGAATGCCGGAGCCATTGCCAACAGATTTTCAAAGATATCACTCTGTATACCCTCAAATTGTTCCCACTTGGTGGTATTGGTATAGCAGAACACATTAAGCGGTATGCCCTGTGGCGTCTGCTCATTGAGGTATACCATAGTATTGATATCCGGAGCCGAGGCTATCCACGGATGATTATAGAGATACAGCCCGGCATAGGCTCGGAATACGCCGAGATTAGTACCGATCGATCCGTTGACACGTATACCGTCGGTGACAAGTACAGTGCCTTTTCCTGCCGACTCGAGAGCCTGCATCTTGGTGATGTAATCGTTCATATAGGGAAGTTTCTTGAACTCCTCAAGCATTTCAGGCGTAGTAGGCCGCACAGTGCTTACATCGATCAACATGCAGCGACCTATGTGACGGCGTCCACGTTCTGCCATCTTGCTGTAGTTCTGAAACGAAGTCGACACCAGAGTATATGGCGGCAGAGTTACAGTCGTATTATCCCAATTTCTGATTTTCACAGCGGAAAGTGTCACATCTGTCACTATACCGTTGGCTATGGTAGAGGGCACTACGATCCAGTCGCCGACACGCAGCATATCATTGAACGACAACTGTATTCCGGCCACGAAACCCAGAATTGAATCCCGGAATATCAACATCAGCGCGGCAGCAAACGCACCCAGACCGGTAAGCAATACAGCCGGCGACTTGTCTACGGCTATCGACACCGCTATAATGACAAGTATAATCCACATCACACCCTTGGCCACATTAAGTATCCCTCGCAACGGGAGATTGCGGACATTGTCATGACTGTCGTAATATATCCAGCACACATTCAATACCGAACCCATCACCCATCCAAAAATCACGACGGTATAGACCGATACGATACGTTCAATAACATCGAGCACCTCTTTCTCGGCCTGAAAAGCAAACGGAATCATACTCATCAACACCAGCGGTGTGAGCAGATGCCCGGCCTTACGGACTATATGCTGCTGATTAATAATATTAAAAAGGTCGGTCCGGTGGTGGGAGAATATTTTCTGTACCACCATCACAGCCAGTTTACTTATGATAAAACCGACAACAAATGCCACAGCTACCACTATGGCACCATATATCCACTCGCCAACGACCGAATCGGTCTTAACACCGACATAGCGCAGGCAAGCTTCAATAAAGGGAGAGAGCCAACGCCCCAGAGCATTGGCAGGTATAAGCATGAGAACAGAATACAGTGACATAAACAAATTTTTTACTTTTTAACTTAAAACGCTCTCCAAGCCGGTAATGTTTACCCCTGGACACAAGAATTTCACCACAAAACCATACAGCAAAGTGAAAAATTTTGCCAGTGTAAAAAAAAAATTATAACTTTGCCATCGCTTTAGGCATCAGCATTGATGCTTGGGCAGACATGATTGTCTTATGGTGTA
>CAZOCO010000097.1:0-8327 GCA_964578325.1 uncultured Muribaculum sp. | reverse complement strand
ATACACAGGACGTGACCCACGATTCTATGCCACAGTATTCTATAACCTGTCTAAAGTTAATACCGGCATTTTGTCAAAAGTAGTTCAGATCTATAACAACGCAAACGACTGGATGGGAAACAAACTACCAGGCTCGGCAGGCAACTGCTATATCTCCACCACCGGCAAGATGAATACCCACACCGGCTACTATAATCGTAAATATATGGGTAATAAATCAACTTCTCAAAACGATGCCGAAGAAGGCAACTGGAAACGCTTCCGTCTTGGAGAAGTCTACCTTAACTATGCAGAAGCAGCCATCGAAGCCGGACATATTGACGAAGGTCTCAAATTAATTAATGAAATAAGACACCGCGCCGGTTTTGACCCATCGGTCGACAAAAAGACTTCAGACCAATCTACAGCACGTCTGTTTGTTCATCATGAACGCCATGTCGAGCTTGCTATGGAAGAACACCGATACTTCGATGTAAGACGATGGGGACGTCCAGGAGAAGACATTCAAGAAGAAAAATATAATACGGGAATGTGGATATTTGGTACTGGTAATAAACCCTCAGATTTCACATACCACCGCTTCGTACTGGGACCCTCGCATGGAGCCACACCGACAAAACCGACATATGCGGCAAAAAACCGTCTGCTTCCTATCCCTTTGAAAGAATCTTCCAATCTTGGAGCTCATTCTGGATTTGGTGCTGACTACTGGCAAAATCCCGGCTGGTAAACAATACTATATATTATTACTCCGCCAAAAATCATATCTCACTACGATTTCTACTTATGGTCACAATTCTTTTTCACTCAACCATATTCGGGCCAATACGATCCAGACGTCTCGGATGGTCATTGGGTATCAATCTATCACCTAACGATGGAAAGATATGTTCGTTCGACTGTATATATTGTGAAGCTGGATTCAACTCGCAGGGTACAGGGACAACCGGTTTTCCTAAACGCGCAGACGTAGCTCGACTTCTTGAGGAGAAATTCATCACAATGACCGCAGATGGCACTCCTCTGGATGTTATTACATTCTCGGGCAATGGAGAACCGACACTTCATCCGGACTTTGAAAATATTGTAAATGATGTCATCACTTTGCGCGACAAATACTTTCCACAGGCAAAAGTAAGCGTTCTGTCAAACTCAACTCGTATCGACAGACCGGATGTTGTGCGGGCCCTCAATCGCGTCGACAACTGCATACTAAAATTAGATTCCGCATTGACACCTACAATGCGCCTAATCGACCAACCGAATTCACCGGCATTTACAGTCGAACACTTGAAACCTCTGCTACAGACTTTCGGCGGAAAGTGTATTATACAGACCATGATGCTGCGAGGCATCCACAATGGACAAGTTATAGACAATACTACTCCGGAAGAAATAGATGCTCTGATTAGGGTATACCGTGAAGTTTCTCCGGCGGAAGTAATGCTTTACTCTCTTGACCGTCCGACTCCCGAACAAAATCTGATAAAGGTTGAAAAAGAGGAACTCGAAAGCATTGCCGACAGAATTAGGCAAACCGGTATAAAGGTTAATGTAAGCTGATAGCATGTCTGCAATTATTTTTCCAAGGCCACTTGTCGAGAGAGACCGCATAGCTATCTTGTCTCCAGCCGGAATTATCAATCCGGACTATGTAGACGGCGCAATAAAGGCTCTTCGTACACAAGGCTGGGATGCTTATGCCACAACTAATGCACTCGGCCGTTACGGCTCATATAGCGGAACGTCGGCAGAGCGGCTTACCGACTTCAACGAAGTCCTTGAAGATCCGACAACACGTGCTATTCTCTGCTCGCGAGGTGGATACGGTGCAGTGCATCTGCTTCACGATTTTCCTATTGATAAATTTAAAGATGATCCGAGATGGCTTATCGGTTTCAGTGATATATCCGCTATTCATGCCCTATTATCGACAAACGGGATTGCATCTATACACGCGTCTATGGCAAAGCACCTTACGCTGTCAGATGGAACCGATTCCGACTCGACAGCACTATTCGGCATACTTCGCGGGAATCTCCCCGAATATACGCTCCCAACCGACTTTCGCTCTATCTGCGGAAAAGCATCAGGCCGCTTGATCGGCGGAAATCTCGCTGTACTTCAGGCTCTCATAAACACGCCTTACGACATTATTTCAAACCCGGACACTATATTGTTTATCGAAGATATTGCCGAACCGATCTACAAAGTAGAACGTATATTATATCAGCTACGTCTGTCAGGAGTTCTCTCCAATCTTTCCGGCCTCATAATAGGGCAGTTTACCGAATATACCTCCGACCGTAATCACAATGATATGTATGACGCTATACTCCCTTTAGTGTCAGATCTCAACATACCGATAGCCGTCAACTTTCCGGTGGGCCATGTCAGCCATAATTTGCCGTTAATAGAATCAGCATACAGCCACCTGACCATCTCCACAGAACACACAACACTATCTTTTATACGTAGATAACAACAGATCTACACACGTTAATCAACTTCTTCGTTCTTTTTCAGATAGGCTTCAGGAATGGTAGAGGCATTACCATCACGACCTGCATAGTAGTGGGGCGACATTATCTCAACTCCGGCTTCATTGAACGTATCCTGTATATTCTCGTGAAGATCTGACATAATTTGTGCCAGCCGGTCGGCATCCTTAATGTAGGCATTTATCTGGTAACAGGGGTAATAATCCTGCAGGTCGGTTTCCAGAACAAACGGTTTAGGGAATTCAAGTACTCCCGGTGTAATACGGGCCGCGTTAATCAGAAGTTGGTGAACCTGGCGCCATGGTGCATCATACCCGATAGTAACGGTAGTATGAATAATAAGACCGTACTGACGTGCCGAAGCACTATAATTCACCGTATGCGATGACATGATAAAAGAGTTCGGAATCGTCACAACCTCATTTTTAGGTGTACGGAGGCGTGTTACAAACGGTGTTTTTTCTATTACGTTACCAACCGTATCATTCAACTTTATCCTGTCACCAATTTTATACGGACGCATGTAAGTAATAACAAGCCCTGCAATGATATTACCGATTACCGTGCTCGATCCAAGTGATACAATAAGACCGACAAACACCGATATTCCCTGGAAGACTCCCGAGTTTGATCCCGGCAGATAGGGGTAGATCATGGCGATCATAAACGCATAAAGCAGAAAACGTATTATGTTGAACGTCGGCTGCGCCCAGTCGGGATAAAAGCCTGATATTTTCAGTTTTTCACTTTCAATCTCTCTGGCGATATAGTGGATACCCTTTATGATGTATTTAATACAATACCATATCACCAGTATAATAAATAGATTGGGAATATACTCTACGACCGACATCACAACCATCTTTATTGGCGCGAGAATATAGTGAATTATTTTGAGCGCCAGCTGCTCTGTCTGCGGGAATATGGCAAACATAATTGGCACACTGAACATCAGCTGTATCAGCAGTACCAAATATCGTAGCAGATTGCTGAACAATATCAAGATTCTACCAAGACGATCGGTATTAAGCAATTCATATTCACGAAATATCACCGGCTTCAGTCTCTGTTGCTTAAACCGTATGATTCTTCGACGCAACTTACGAAATAGATAATTGGTAAGCTTAAAAAGTAAATATTGTATGACTAATACCAAGACAAATAACGCTGCTCGCTTGCCTATCTGCAGAATATTGTTTTCATTTTTAAGATCATGAATTTTAGCAGATAGAATCTGCGTATAGAGTTTTGCCAGTTCACTGCGAGACATACCTTCCCACATTGCATCCTGATCAGTAATACTTATTATAACCTTGTTGCCATACATTATATCGGTATAGCCATCGTTTTCGAGCGTACGCACCGTATCGCGCCGCAGACGTCTGTCCTTTCCTAGTTTATACAATACTTCGGCAATCATTTCTGCACGATCAAATGCAGAATATCCTCCACGGTCGGCAAAGAGAGTAAACAGAGTATCTTCATCGACAACGACAGGCACACCGAAAGTCACGGCACGCAACGAGTCGATCTGTCGACGTTTTTCAGCGTTTTTCAGTGAGTCGACAGAATTATTCTGCGCCTTTATACTATCAAGCTCGATGCGAAGCAACATCTCCTGCAGTTTCATCTCCTGTAATTGCATTGCCATTTCCTGCATTCGGATTGAATCCAAGCGGTTATGATTATCTACGTTTACATTTGACGACACAGAATCTACACATACCTCATTGACCGCTGTTTGTAACAAATGTTCCGCCTTTTTAAACAATTGTGAATGTGCATTTCCCGGTATAAACAATCCGACCAAAAGGAGTATGTAGATTTTTATTCGCTTCATTTTAGATTTGATAGGAGATTTTATAGCATTTTTTACAAATTTAGACATTATTCATGAAAACAAACCGATAAAAGGTAATATTATGCGTATTTGTTGAATATATTTTCGTAACTTCGCGAAAAATATACATCAAAATCACATTCCCTTTTTCAACCAATATGTTATCAAACCTTAAAGCAACAGTATCTTTAGTGTTGATGCTGCTTCTCGGTATATTCAATAGCCATGCTGTATACGAATTACAATTCGATCAGCTCAATTCGATGTCTTCATTTCAAATGAAACCCGGGGGGTCTGACCAGAACGGCTACACGTTTACAGTTGTGAATCCGGATGTTACAGTACCCGCATTTATCAACTTCAAGCAGCTGGGCCAAAAGCTCGACAACGCATATAAGATGGTGACATTTGAATACCGTGCTACCGCACCTGGAAATCCGAGAGTGTTAGGTACAATGGTCAATCTAAATTTTGTGCGAGTTACCGGCTCTGCTACTAATTTATTATATCAACAGAACATATACACCACCGATTCCGACAATGACGGATGGTATAGAATGACATTCGACATTTCGGCTGAACGTAGTAAACCTCTTGGCTTCGGATGGGCTGGCACACATGTTTTGTGGGTACATTTTGTAGGTATTCCAGCCGGAACAACTATCACTATCCGTAACCCGAAAATCGCGCCATATGAATTTGCAGAAACTATTACAACTATTGATAGTGAAAAAGAAACTCTGATATCACCAGAATCATTTCATGTCGGGTTACACAACGGATATGGTCATAACTCGCGGCAACCACTCGACGAGGCACCTGTAAAATATTCAAATCCAGCGGTAGCCGAACGGTTCCCAATTCTCGCGTGGAACGGTATAGAACCTCATATCAACTCGGGCAGCATAGACTGGGATCGCCTTGAATCTGACTTTAAAGATTTCTGGGAATGTGGATTCTCCCTGACTATGCCGACAGGCAACCCACAGGCCAATGCTCACTGTATTTGGGATAACATCGGACGCTTTGTTTTCAATGGGACGGGCCTTAAGATGTTTCTTAAACCTAACGACCTCACTGATGATGAAATAAAGTATTATGCCGGAGCTGACCGTCTTGCAGGATGGTTCATTCGCGATGAGCCATTCGTATTTCAATTTAATGAAATGCGTAAAATTGTCGATCGCGTTTCTTCGTTTGACAAAGAGCATATTCTATACGGAAATATTTTCGGATGGCAAGGAGGAGACCCTACTGCTACCGGAGCACGCAATTACGAAGACTATGTCAACAAATATCTTGACCAGGTTGGTATAGGATATATATCATATGACTTTTATCCCGTGCGACAGTATATTTCGTCGGGAGAACGGTTTGTACATCCGTTGTTTTTCTGTAATCTTGAAACGATATCAAGAATATCAAAATCACGTGGTATTCCATTCTGGGGATTTGTTCATTCCGTAGAATCAAACTGCGGAGTAGAAGGGACAAAATATCCTACACCATCTATTGAAGAAATGAAAATTGAGGCATTCTGTGCCCTTGCCTATGGTGCACAAGGTATGCAGTATTTCACTTATGGTTGTCCATACGATCCTGAATATAACTACTGCAACTCGCCTCTTGACAGCGACGGAAATAAAACCCCGACCTGGGACATGGTTCGCAGAGTTAACGCAGAAATTAATGCTCTGCGCAATGTATTTCTCGGCGCAGAAGTTCGCTGGGTGGCCCATACAGCTGCATCTGTTCCTGAAGGCTGTCGATCACTTACATCCGATATGTTACCCGACGGATTCAATGACATCACAACAGATACTTCAGCTGATTTATGCATCAGCCGGTTTTCAAATGCTGGATCGGAATACCTTATGGTCGTCAATCCGGAATTGAATGTAACCCAAAATATAACATTTAACAAAAACGTTGAATGCCGACAGATTACACCAGACGGAATTATTGAATCAGCACCAACAATCTTTACATTGGATCCTGGTGAATACGTCATATTATTGCTAAACGATGTAATGCCTGCTCCTTCCGGCAACAAGAAACTTACTCAAAATAACCACTCGCGACTCACTGATTCACGCAGCCACATCTGTGAAATCGACCTACGCCGCTCCGACAATGGTGAGATTTATATAAACAACATGGGTAATGAAAACTGGCAAAATTACTCTTTGTCACCTGTAACAACAAACGGACTATTAATCTCACCCGAACAAGCTGAAGAAAATTGGGGAGCTTGGTTCAACTACACTATCGAAGTTCCTCGCGATGGAAACTATGATATACGAATAAAACACGCAGTGCCCTGGGACGCATACCATCGCATAGCATCATATACAAGCCCGACATCACAGTCCGGATTGCTATGTTCCGATTATAGACTCGACTACGACGGATCTGTAAACTGGCCATCAGCCTTCACAGCCGCAATGATTCTTGAAGTAGACGGTCAACCTGTAATGCCCTCAAATCAACCATACTATCCTGCAGCTCCCGATGCTGATGATATTGATGGTTCGGCATACAATGTCATGCTCGCAGATCAAACATCATGGATCATGAGCAATAGTGAATCTGTTCCACAATCACTCCAGGCTGTTCTACGCTTCTGGCCGGAAGGAGGGAATAGCACACCATCACCTAAGGTTAACGACAAACCAGACTATACAGGGGTAGAGCTTACTGCGGGTCAACACGTGCTAAAAGTTAGATCTCTATGCTCTCCATGGCAGTTCTACGGGGTAGAATTATCTCCATCTTCGTCAAGTTCTGTCGATACAATCACAACTGACAACGAAAACGCGCCAGTACAGTGGTTCGACATTTATGGGATTCCTGTCACTCCCGACCACATGTCATCCGGCCTATACATTCGTAAACAAGGCACTAAAATCACAAAAATTGCCCGCTAAATCAGAGAATGCCTGACAACATTAAGACAGGACTCGTACTCGAAGGCGGTGGAATGCGCGGCTTATTCACGGCTGGCGTGATTGATGTCTTGATGGAAAACGGTATAACGTTTGACGGACTTATAGGTGTATCAGCAGGCTCAAGCTTTGGATGCAACTACAAATCCAATCAGATCGGGCGTGTCTTACGCTATAGCCTCCGGTATCGCAATGATCCGCGATATATGGGTATTACCTCCCTTATTTTGACAGGAAATATTGTTGGTGCTGAATTTGCCTACCATACCATGCCCGATCGCCTGGATGTATTCGATAGAAATGCATTTGCACGCAATCCGATGGAATTCTATGTGGTATGCACCGATATCCTTACCGGAAAACCGGTATACCACAAAATAGATACAATTGATTATCAAGAATTAGAGTGGATGAGAGCATCTGCTTCAATGCCGATATTAAGCCGTCCGGTAAAAGTTAGCGATGGCCGACGCATGCTCGACGGAGGAATATCAGATTCAATACCACTTAAATTTTTTCAAGAGACAGGGTATAGGCGCAACATAGTGGTTCTTACCCAACCCCGCAACTATCTGAAGACAAAATCACCGGAGTGGATTTTCAAACTACTTATGCCCTATGCGCCTAAAATTGCCGAAGCGATGTCGCACAGACATATCATGTATAATTCACAGTTAAAGTATATCAATCAGCAGGAAAACATAGGCGATACACTTATTCTTGCACCAGAAAATACCCTGCCGATAGGACGCCTGGAAATGAACGTGCACAAAATAAAATATGTGTACACCCAAGGTAGAAATACTGCAGAAGCCCGAATACCAGAAATACTTAAATTCATAAAAGGCAAATAATATCAAAAAGATAGCCTTATTGCCTCTCGCGATAAAATCTTACCGTTTAAATCCTTGTATCATACCACAAATACGAACCTCCAATCGCTGTATAGCTCTATAGCCAGATAAATTCATATCTACATGAGCCTTTGATTTTTTGCTAACGGTATTCATCGGAGATATAAAAAAAGAGGCCCGGCTGGAC
>CAZOCO010000096.1:0-8362 GCA_964578325.1 uncultured Muribaculum sp. | reverse complement strand
ACGCCTCAACCGCACCCACTCCTTCCACCGCTTCCTTGAGGAACTCCAACACCGCTCCGCCACCCACAACCCCTATCTCCTCACCGACCCAGATACCCCGGCGATAGGGACGCCATGTATGGCGCCCAGAATAACTCCATCATCCACAACCGGTTACGCCAATTCTGTGGTAGGGACGCCATGTATGGCGTCCGAAATAACTCCCTTATATACAGCTGATTGTCCTAAAGTCTTTAATACCACTCCAGCCTTCATACCTACGCTTCCTCGCGCCCGACCCGCATGACGGGCGACACGAGCCGGCCCGCTCAAAAAGCTAACGGATGGCAATCCAGTGAACCAACCCGGCAGTAGGGACAGCATGCATGCTGTCCGGAGTAACTCAATCGCATACAGTCGATTGCCCTAATCTCCCTAGTGTCTCTAAAGTCCATAGAGTCCCTAGTGTCTTTAAGGTCACTCCCCCATTGCCATCCTACAACAGGCTCAAAGCGAACTTTGACATACTTAAATATACCCTAATGAAAAACGACACTGTTGCATTATGGCATCACAATACCATAATGCAACAGCGCACAATAATATAATATTTATTTTTTGAAGGCGACGCGGACGGTCGAACAGTTTTTGGCGACTCGGTTGAATATCGAGCCATTTGCATCCGACACCTTGATACTGATTTTATCGTCGCCCATGCGTTTCACCTCAATATCGAAATCGTGAGCAAAGGCCTTTATATGTTTTAACAACATTTCGTTCCAACCTGACGGCAATTGCGGTGTAAGGTCGAATGACCGCAGTCCGGTAGGCCGGATGCCGAAAAGTCCTTCAGTAAATATGCGTGCGTAAAGTGCGCTCTCCGCTGATAGATGCCGCTGGCTACCTTCGGGCCATGCCTCAATAGCATATGGCACATGCTCACCGAGTAATCGCGTATCCGAATACGACTGAAGATAAGGCAATGCACGGTCAACCGCTCCGGATGCTATCACACCACGAAGAGCATACAACGTAGATCTATCCCAATAGGTTGTTGTACCGGCTTGAGTCAACAACCCGTTGCCAGTCCATAGGCGCGGAGAAAACAATGCATCTGCAGTAGCTTCTGCCCTATCATATAATCCCATTGTAAGTGGAATGCAGATCCATGCACGCAATACATCATTCCCTTTATAGTATGCGTAGGTATCATAACCTTCTACAGGCCCCGCAAAATATGATTCTATTGCTTTTGCTATATCTTTGGCTCTGCCAGCATAATCCCGGCTGATACTTTTTGGCTTGCCAAGTTCATTGGCAAGCATCGATGCAGAAATAAGTGCATCATAATATAGTGAGGAGGTACACAGATTGGCTTTTCCTGTCGGGAAACGGCCTTCAAGTTCATCAGAATCAGATGCGACCACACCGTCATCGTTGATTTTTCGATTGCAGTATTCCAGACACCATTCTATCAGCGGCCACAACTCCTCGGCCTCTTTACGGTCACCCTTGGCAAGGGCATAGCGCGATGCTCCGTAAGCAATCATTGCCATATCTCCACGATCGCCAGCTCCATTCCAATAGTCAATACCTTCGGCAATTATAGAACTTGGAATCGGTCGCCAATCAGTATTCATCCATCTGGCAAAATGACGGAACGAGTTAAGTGCCGAACTGTCGGCATACTCATATCCAGTAAACGGAAAAAACGGATTTGCATATTCAGCCTGATCATTAGCCCATATAGCGGCATAATAACTCTCTCCGCCTGGGCCATGCATCGGTCCACCTTTCGTTGCATATATCGACTCACATGCGCGGATCTTACTGAAAGCAAACATTCTGTTCAGTATAGAATCCGGTGTTTCTAGTACAAGAGAGGATGTGAGGCTCTTCACCAGATCTTGTCGGGCACCCTCCTCAACCGGAATATCAACATCGATGACAGGATCTGCGCTACGACGAGCCGAAGTATACAGTCCAAACTCAAGACTCTGTCCCGGAGCGACAGTAACAGTCTGCGCTCCTGTCGTTACCGACTCAATGGAATACTCGCCATCGACTCCGATAGCCGCGGGAGTAACATCTTTATAGCACACATCGGGAATCTCAACACGAATCGGCTCTTTGCGGTTGTTAGTCAATAAGAATCGTTCGCAGAACACAGGTAAAGTTGTCGACGGGAAATAACTGCGGGTGATTGTTACACCATCGGCAAGAGTTCCTGAAACAATCATACGTCCATCAAGATCAATCCGCTCCACATTTTCTCTCACCGGTTGCTCATTGATATGCAACAACGGTACGATATCAAGTCGTGAACGTCGCATTAAAGAGCCGCCGGTATGATTGGGAATCGTTCGCAGCATTGGCCACACAAAACTCTTTTCAAGACTAAAATCACCTTTTTCGCCAACCTTATAGCGCAGCACCGTGGAAATATGTTTTCCCGACATCTCTATATGATCGGAATATGCACCGGAATCACCACGATTATAGTTGATTGCGACAGCTGCAGTATCAAGACTCCAGCAATTGCGGGCGATAGCAGATGCTGTTCCCAACATACCAACCGCCAGCAAAACATATATAGCTTTCATAGAACTATTACTTCGCTTACACATTATCCTCTCTCTTTGCATTCCACACGAGCAAAGTCAACACTACAGACAACGCTGCCGCACCGATCCAAAACCAGTTGACATACGTAAAGTCGTAGACCTTAACTCCATCGACAACGGTAGCATTTCCTTCTATCAGCACACCGTTCATAATATCCTGAAGTCCGGCACCGAGATAACTGGCGATACCAACTACGCCAAGTGCGGCACCGGCAGCATTTTTCGGAGCGATATCGACTGCCATAAGTCCACCGAGAAAACATATCAAAATACCGATACCAAGACCAAACAATACCATAGCGAGTACATCAAGCCAATAGTTTGTACCCGGAACAAGCAAGAAGATACATAGGGCCACTACATCCATCAGTCCCGCAACAAGAGCTGGCACATTACGGCTGCCTCTAAACATTTTATCAGAGATTAGACCGGAGAATACCGTTCCCACTATGCCGCAGATCGAACTGATAGAGATAATAAAGCTGGCATCAAGATTAGAATAACCCTTTTGTGCTTCGAGATAAAATACACCCCACGAATTCACCGCATATCGACTGATATACATAAACGCACTCGCGATGGCAAGAATCCATATCGCACTGCTGCGCAACACTGCTTTTTGAGCCCGGTTAAAGTCTTCGGTCTCTACTTTCTTATTACTTTTTGTTGCGGCACTATCAGGTTCGTCGAGTAGAAATCCCTGACTCTGCGGGGTGTCTCGCATAAACAGCAACAACATTCCGACACCGAGCAGACCAATGACTCCAGCACCGATCATTCCGTACCGCCAGCCGGTATATGTCACAAGCAATGCAATGGTGATAAAGGTAATAGCTTCTCCGATGTTATGGCTTGCACTCCAGAAGCCATAAAATGTACCTCTGTCCTTTGAGTTGTACCAACGGTTGAGCGACACAACTCCAGCTGGAGCCCCCATCGACTGAAACCAACCGTTTAGACCCCACAAGACTGCGAAGACCAAAAACATACTCGAAAAGCCAAGCAAAAGGTTAACAAGTGCTGTCAGCAGAAGACCCACCGACATAAATCGACGCACATTACAACGGTCAGCAAGAAATCCGTTGGCCATTTTACCAACAGCATACACAAAAAACAGGCATGATCCGATTATACCCAATTGAGTTTCCGTAAATACTCCTTCATCAACAATCGGCTTTCTTACGATATTCATACTCAAGCGACACACATAATAAAGTGCATAGCCACAAGTAGCTGAAACAAACGTCGCCAGACGTATGCGGTTGAAATCCGACGGTTTATTAGGTGAATTATAGTTCGGGCCTGATATTCTGAAGAAGTTTGTTATACGACTTAAAACACTCCCGGAGGATGCGAAAGATTCTGTTGGCATTGGTAATAATGTGGTTAATGATGATTAGGTTTCTAAAATAGTTTTTAAAATTACAAACAATCCGCCTAAACGCCAAACTTTTCCGAAAAAAGCCGACAGATATTACCGCTTTTAGCTAAATTTGCGATATATAAATTGACAGAAATGACACCGATCTACGAAGACAATCATCTTATCATTATAAATAAATCTCCTGGCGAAATCGTACAAGGCGACAAAACCGGCGACACTCCACTGGTCGAAACCGTGAGGTCGTGGCTTAAAGAAAAATATAATAAACCCGGAAATGTATTTTGTGGAGTAGTACATCGTCTTGACCGCCCGGTCGGAGGCCTTGTCATATTTGCAAAGACATCAAAGGCGTTGTCTCGGCTTAACGATATGCTGCGACATGGTTCCATTCACAAGAAGTATTGGGCTATAACCCGCAACACTCCGGAAAAACCGGAGGGGATCCTGACCCACTATATCGTATCGAAAGAAAAGATCAATAAATCTTTTGCACACGACCATCCGGTAGAAGGGGCTAAAAAGTCTGTACTGAAATACCGTCTTATTTCTAAATCTGACCGCTATAACTTACTTGAAATAGAATTACTCACGGGCCGCAAGCACCAGATACGATCGCAGCTGGCTGCCATCGGATGTCCGATAAGAGGAGATCTTAAATATGGTGACACTCGATCCAATCCCGATGGATCTATATCATTACTATCTCATCATCTTGAATTTATACACCCGGTATCAGGCAATAAAATATCACTTGAGGCCCCGGTTCCCGACGACAATCTATGGCGCGCCCTCGCCGACGGAGTAACCGGTAGTTCAGAATAATATATATAACATATCAAAAATGACTTCACAACAGCTCTATCCACCTACCCCCAACGGACTCATTGAATTCTTAAATGCAAGTCCCTGCAACTTTTTTGCCATAGAAGCATTGTCCACGATGCTGGAGGCCGCAGGATTTTCACAACTTGATCCAGCTGATTCATGGCGACTACAACCCGGAAGCAGACACTATATTGTAAAAAATTCATCCGCTCTATTCGCGTTCCAAGTCGGTAAGGGGAGTCCTGCCGACGGATTCCGTATAATATCAGCTCATAGTGATTCTCCCGGCTTCAGAATAAAACCAAATCCTGAAATCGTATCAGACGGAGGCGTAATGAAGCTGAATACAGAAGTTTACGGAGGGCCAATATTATACACGTGGTTTGACAGACCGCTGTCGATTGCCGGTCGTGTTATCATTCGCACCGACGACCCGATTAATCCGGCTACAAAACTCATACGTATCAACCGACCGATACTGACAATTCCGCATCTGGCCATCCACTTCAACAGAGCCGTAAACGAAGGTAATCCGCTGTCGCGACAGAAAGACATGCTCCCTGTAGTCGGCATTATCAAAACAGCAACAGAAAAAAAAGGATACATATTAAATCTTGTAGCGCAGGAACTCAATATTGATCCATCACAAATTCTCGATGTTGACCTGATGCTATACGACACAACTCCGGCATGTCGTGTAGGAATAAACAATGAATTTATATCGGGAGGACGTCTTGATGACCTGTCGATGGTGCACGCCGGGGCATCAGCATTCATTAATACCGCAGACAACCCGTCGGACAATACGCGCGTACTCGCTATTTTTGACAACGAAGAGACTGGATCCGGCACAAAACAGGGCGCGGCATCTCCAGTCCTGATGCACATATTGCGCCGTATCGTCAGCTCTGTTGGCGGCAGCGAGGAAGATTACTATCGGGCTATCTCTGATTCCTTCATGATATCGGCAGATAACGCCCATGCCACCCATCCCAACTACGTCGAAAAACAAGACCCGACCAATCACCCTGTAATTGGCGGTGGTCCGGTAATCAAAATAAACGCCAATTGCAAATACATGACCGATGCCGACTCTGCCGCAGTATTTCGCTCCATTTGCCATCTTGCCGAAGTCCCATATCAGTACTTTGTAAATCATTCTGACATTGCAGGCGGATCGACCCTGGGCAATATTCTTACTTCGCAGATTGACCTGCGTGGTGTCGACATGGGAGCTCCTCTATGGGCTATGCATTCCATACGCGAAACCGCTTCGGCCGACGACCATACATACTGTATAAAAGCTTTTTCACGTTTTTACACTCTGTAGCGACTTTTTCCTGAAATTTTTCACAGGTAAATTTTTGTTACTCTTCAAAAATGCCTATTTTTGTAGCGTTAAATACAATTATTCATCACACTCCATTTTTCTTAAACAATTATGACCAATAAGTTCTGTTATGTTCTGGCACTTGGCACTGTGATGGTGCTTACCGGATGTAACAAAAAAATGAATCAGTTTAAAGCCGACTACTTCTCGGTCAACCCCAATCCTCTTGAAGTTGTAGGAGAAAAAGTTCCGGCGACTGTAACCGGAAACATTCCGGCAAAATTTTTCGTCAAAAATGCAGAAGTTACAGTTACTCCATACCTCGAATTCAATGGAACAGAAGTTGCCTCTGCCCCCTACACTTTCCAAGGCGAAAAAGTACGCGGTAACAACCCCGTCGTAAACTATGAAAAAGGCTCTACGGTCAGCATCCCCGTATCATACAACTATGAGCCGCAAATGATGAAGAGCCAGCTTTCACTTGCGTTCACCGTGAAACAGGGAGGAAAAACATATGCACTTCCGCGCGTAAAAGTTGCCGAAGGCGTAGTCGCTACAGCAGCAATGGCCAATGTTGGCGATATAACTCCAGCTACTGCTCCCGACAAATTCCAGCGTATAATCAATGAAAAATATAACGCCGACATCAAGTTCCTTATCAATCAGGCCAACATACGCGATGGCGAGCTGAAGACCCTTCAGATCAAGGAACTCCAGAAACAACTTGTAGAAGCCAACGACGACGGTCGCCGTGAAATTAAAGAAATCAATATATCATCGTACGCTTCGCCCGACGGTAGCATGGATTTCAACACACGCCTGGCTTCAAACCGCGAAAAAAACACGGTAGACTACATGAAAGGTCAACTCAAGAAAGACCACATCACCGAATTTGGAGAACTCACAGCCAACTTTACTCCTGAAGACTGGGAAGGCTTCAAGAAAATCGTCGCAGCCTCAAACATTCAGGATAAAGAACTTATCTTGTCAGTACTTTCAATGTACAAAGACCCGGAAGAACGCGAACGCGAAATCCGCAACCTCTCATCAATCTTCGATGAACTCGCGGACCAGATTCTGCCGCAGCTGCGCTACTCACGCATCACAGCATCAATTGATGTGATCGGAAAGTCTGACGAAGAGATCATGAACATCTACCTTCTCAATCCGAAAGCTCTTTCTGCCGATGAAATCCTGTATGCGTCGACACTCACCAACGACAACGACAAGAAACTACAGATCTACGATACCGCTGTATCACTCTATCCCAATGACTACCGCGCCATCAACAACCTCGGAGTATGCCAGTTTATCGATCAGGACTATGAAGCCGCTGCAGCCAACTTTGAAGCCGCTGCCCGCATGAATCCCCAAGCCGGAGAACCCCAGATGAACCTCGGCGTAATTGCTCTCATCAACAAAGACTACAAAGATGCTACATCAAAATTCGGTAATGCCGCTGGTGTTGACGGTCTTGGCGACGCTCTCGGAGTCTACTACATGAAACAAGGCGACTACAACTCGGCAGTACGCGCATTCGGCAATACAAAATCTAACAATGCCGCTCTTGCACAGATTCTTGCCAAAGACTACTCTAAAGCTAAAACCACTCTCGGCGCAATCCGTGTACCCGATGCAACCACATTCTATCTGACTGCAGTTCTCGGAGCCCGAACCAACAACGCCAACATGGTCTACAACAACCTCCGCCAGGCCATCAAGCAGGAACCCAAACTCCTCGATCAGGCCCGCAAAGACCTCGAGTTCTCTGCCTACAACCTCTCTGCCCTCTGATACGCAGACACTAACTAATAAATGAATCCCCGTCAGGCACCATCGCCTCGCGGGGATTCATTTTTCTACGTACTAAAACGCCTGTGCCATCAAAAAATTATGCAGAGCGTATGTTATCGGCAAAAACATGCCCCCAACCCTATGGCAGCCATCCTTACAATTTTAATTTCACGGTCTTTTCACCTTGACGAACTATATATACTCCCTTTGTGAGCATTGCCAGTTCATTCCCGGCAAGTATTCCGTTAAGATTAAATATTTCCATTTTTTTCAATTGTATCAGACCAATCTCCATATTCTTTACTCCAGAATGAAGTTTTGAATAGTCAATATCTTTGAGCCATTGCTCTATCATGGTACAGCAGGTAGAGGTTTCCGAAGAACGAATCCAAAGAGAGGGTTCGAGAAAGTCACCGTCAGGGATAA
>CAZOCO010000095.1:0-8406 GCA_964578325.1 uncultured Muribaculum sp. | reverse complement strand
GTATGCTTGCAGAATGAACAACCTTTACCGCCGCACAGGTTGCACGAAATATCCATTTCGGCCGACGGCTCGGTGAATGGGAAATAGCTTGGACGAAGACGTATCTTGGTAGTGGGACCAAACATTTCCTGTGCGAAATAGAGCAACGTCTGTTTAAGATCGGCAAACGACACGTTTTTGTCGACATAGAGAGCCTCGACCTGATGGAAGAAGCAGTGAGCGCGCGCCGAGATAGCCTCGTTGCGGTATACGCGGCCGGGGCATATGATGCGGATTGGCGGTTGTGTATTTTCCATCACGCGCGATTGCACGCTCGAAGTGTGGGTACGCAGCAATACGTCGGGATTACGCTGGATAAAGAAAGTATCCTGCATGTCGCGTGCGGGATGGTCGGCAGCGAAGTTTAGCGAAGAGAACACATGCCAGTCATCCTCGATTTCTGGGCCTTCGGCAATCGAAAAGCCAAGACGCGAGAAAATATTGACAATCTCGTTTCTCACCAGCGACAGCGGGTGACGTGTACCCAGCTGAATGGGCGACGCCGTGCGGGTCAGATCAAGAGTGTCATCGACAACCTCGACATTTTCCACCGCTTCGCGCAGGGAGTTGATCTTATCGGTAGCAAAGTTTTTAAGCTCGTTGAGCGGAGCGCCGAGCGCACGCTTCTCGTCGCCCGACAGAGCACGAAAGTCGTTGAACAGCAACGACACTTCACCTTTCTTGCTCAAATATTTAATACGGAGCGCCTCGACCTCGGCCACATTGGCGGCAGTGAGCGACGCGATTTCCGCTTTCAGTGCATTTATCTTTTCCAGCATTGCAAAAGTGTTTTTTGGAGTATAATCATGCAAAATTAGTAAAAAATCACGAAATTTGCCAACGATGACACTTCAATTCTCCGGTCATATAAAAACAGCAATGATAGAACGGTGCCACGTGGCCGCGGGCAGCCGTATGCTTATCGGGTTGAGCGGTGGCGCCGACTCGGTGGCACTGGCCTCCGCGCTCGTCGAAGGGGGCTTCCGTCCAACCGCGCTGCACGCCAATTTCCACCTTCGCGGAGCTGAATCCGACCGCGACGCGGCGTGTGCGGCCGATGTCGCACGGCGACTCGGCATACCACTGCTCACGAAAGACTTCGATGTAGAAGCTTTCATGGCATCCAATCCCCGCCATTCGGTCGAGATGGCATGCCGCGATCTGCGCTACAGCTGGTTTGCCGAAGTGTCTGACAGGATGGACGGCATTCCGGTAGCGATCGCCCATCATCGCGACGACAATGTGGAGACACTGTTTCTCAACCTCATGCGGGGCACCGGTATCGCCGGGCTGCGCGGCATGCGCTACCGCTCGGGCCGCATCGTGCGCCCCATGCTCGACGTGACGCGACAGGAGGTAATGAGCTATCTGCAATCTACCGGACTGCCATATGTGGTCGACTCAAGCAACCTCGGCAACGACTACCGGCGCAACCAACTGCGCAACGACGTATTGCCACGCCTCTGCTCATACTTTCCCGACGCCATGGATGCTGTGTCTCGCACCATAACCAACCTCTCGTCGACCGAAGCCCTGCTCGACGAACTGGCCATCGGCGCTATGTCGCGTTTCACCGATCCCGACGGCTCAATAGACCTACGGTCGCTGAAATCCTCAATGCTAAACGCCGCCACGCTGCTCTACTGGTGGTTGCGGCCGCTCGGCTTCAACCACGCGCAATGCTCATCCATGTTGGCGGCACTCGACAGCGACACTCCGTCGGGACAGACATTCACAGGCAACGGATGCAATGCAGTAATCAACCGCGGCCATCTCATCATATCAGAAAGCTCTACCACCGACATCGCCACCACAATATTCGATCCGACCGACTTCTCCTCTTTTCCAACCGAGGTGTCGCCAACACTACTTTCCACCGGTCGAGTCGCCTTTACCCGCGACAACAATGTCATCTATCTCGACTACGACGCCCTGCTGCAGACAGGGCTACCGCTGACATTGCGCCGATGGCGCAAGGGCGACTTTATCCTGCCGTTCGGCATGAAAGGCCGGAGGCTCGTAAGCGACATATTTTCTGACGCCCACCTGCCGACAACCCTGAAAGCCTCGATACCTATTCTCACTCTTGGCGACGACATACTCTGGGTAGTCGGCATGCGTGCCTCGCGCTATTTGCCCGTAACTCCAGCCACACGTCGCGTCCTCATCCTTAAATATCACCCGATGCCATGTCCGCCGGAGACCGCAATCTGAATATAATGCTCGTAGTGGCCGACACCGCCCGCGCCGATATACTCCTCACCGCTTCGCGCACCTACTACCGATTTGTCACCGCCGACACTCTCGACAGCGGAGAGACAGCTCCCATACCCTCTTTTCCGTCGGCAATCGAAGAAATAGCCTCCTCTCTATCCCTTCGCGACGGCGAACAGCCGCTCGACCCTGACATCTACGTAAGAATCAGTCTCGACGACCGCGCACTGCCACCTACCTCCGAACAAGGTCTACGCCGTCTTATCGACCTCCTCACGCCAATCGCGCCTGAATTCACATTCCTGCACGGATTCCTATAACCTCGCGATCGATCCTTGCGAGAGCAAAGTTACCACACTCTTGCTACGCCCTATCGTGTTTCTATCGCGAACACCATACCGCCCTACGTGTTACACACCATGCATTGCTTTTACGGACACACTCGCCCGTGGGGATGCACCACGGTGCATCCTCCCAACCGCTCCAACAAAGGATGTTCCATGGAACATCCCTACTACACAGCGTGTTACATCCGCTCCGCGGTAGGGACGCCATGCATGGCGTCCGCCCCACACAACGCTTTAATCCTGTCGGGCATGCGGCATGGTGTAGCGCATTATGACGGTCTTATCGTAGTCGTCGTCATCGTGCGAACGGACAAACAGATATTTGTCGTCGGGAGACACAAATATGCTCTCTCCCATGCGATCGACCTCATAGACCGCCACCTGGTTGCCGTCCCAGTCGTAGACTGTCACTTTTGTGCCGTTGACGCGCGGATAGCCAGGTTTGGGCGTTTCGCCCTCGGCATTTAAAGTCTGTTCGAGCAAGTATATATAGCAGTCGGTTGCCGTCGAGGTATACCCCGGCCCTTCGCGATTGATATTATAGTCTAAGCCATCAGGAGCAGCTTTATAGAGCGGAAAATCGCTCATCAGCTCCTTTTCAATCTGCACTTTTTCGCCATCGAGTGTAAATATAAATGCATAGTGCCCCTCTCCACAAATGTAGAAGAATCTGTCTCCGCTCCGGTATAGACACGAATTATCAGAATACACACCATTTTTCGCCATACCGGCACCAGAAAAGCCATCATCAGGAGTCCAATCAAGCTCTTTAGCCGTCTGGTTCTTATAATCGATAATTGAGAATGTGTTGGTTGAAAAAAAATCAGCAGACACAGCCAGAATTGTAGTGTCGCTCAACTGGACAAATGTGACAGACGGAGCGCGCAATCCATCCAGTTTATTTAATGGATAACGGGTCCAGCTATCGGAATTGACGTAGTCCGGATTATAAATAGGTATACTTGTCAACGACTCATATCGTCCTATATTGTTATTGATTACCAGCAATGTTGAGTCGAGCAATAGTGGTACCACCTCACGAAACTCCATCGGCCCGTCGCCCACCGGAAGCCGCAACGAGTCGGTCGTAAAGTTCAACCCATCCACGCGGGCTATATACAGTGCCTCATCGGGAAGCCACGAGTGCATCACAAAAAACTCTCCATTGTACATCAGGAAAATAGATCCCATAAAAAGCTCGCCGAACAAAATCTGTCGACATCTGAATTTTTCAGCCTTATTTCATCGATATTCGGCCGGGACATACACTGCACCAACATCATTGATGGCAACTTCTCCGAACGTATAGTATTAACATCAGACCAAAGTCGAGAATACGATGTGTGGGGACTGATAAATATGCCTGTACAGTATAACGGCCGACAACTGAAAATAAGCGATTTCGGGTCAGTAAAAAAGCAACTGTCGCCACAAAGTATAGCCAAAGAAAATCAATCATACCGATTGTGTCTGCAATACGAGTATATCGGAACCCCGAAACAAGGCATGAAATATCTCGAAAAGACTGTAGACAGTTTCAGTAAACTTTTACCTATGGGATTTTCTGTAGAAATAGACGAGAGAGGATATAGCTGGGACAATAAAGACAACTCAAAATATCTATTGCTCGCACTTGTAGCCGCAATTATATTTTTTGTGACGGCGATACTATTCAACTCCATACGTCAGCCCCTTGTCATAATATCCATGATACCGATATCTTTTATAGGTACATTTTTGACATTTTATATTTTTGATCTGAAATTTGACCAAGGTGGTTTTGCCTCATTCATACTGTTAAGCGGAATAACGGTAAATGCCGCCATATATCTTATCAACGAATACAACAATCGACGTAAGCTCTATCCGTTTAAAAAGCCTCAATCGGCATATCTGCAATCTGTAAGGCTGAAATCTGGCCCGATAATGCTGACAATACTCTCCACCATATTAGGTTTCTTGCCATTTATCGTCAACACTACTAAAGAAGGATTCTGGTTTCCCCTGGCTGTAGGTACCATTGGAGGCCTGCTATTCTCGCTGATCGCCATTTTTATTTACATGCCGATATTCATGATGAGACCAGAACCTCATCGCAAAAAAACGACGAAAACCATACAGTCCTGAAAATCCACCAATAACAATCCGCCAGGGTTAAGACCACCTCATAAGACTTGGTGCAAACAGGTATTTTTCATAAATTTGCATCACTAAAAAATCAATTGCTATGTCGCCCGATATAAAAAAATTAAGTGTATACGATAACGATCTTGATCTCTTTGAAAGCCAATATATTGTACCCGAAGGCATTTCATATAATTCATATCTGATAAATGACGACCGTACGGCGTTGCTTGACACTGTCGACATACGCAAAGCTACGGAATGGCAAGAGAACCTGTTGCGGGAACTTGCAGATAAAACCCTCGACTACCTCATAGTCCAGCATCTTGAGCCCGACCATACATCACAGATCGAATGGGTCATGAATCGTTTTCCAAAATGTACATTGATTGCTACCTCCGTTGCAGCCAAAATGCTCCCGCAATTGTGCGACAACACATACGAAGACCGCATCATGACCGTCTCCGACAACGACACCCTTGATCTTGGACATCACACTCTTACTTTTGCCACAACACCTATGGTACACTGGCCGGAAGTAATGATGACATACGACACGACTACCGGAACACTGTTTTCGGCCGACGGTTTCGGTCGTTTCGGCAATACCGATCCATCACACCCATGGGCATGCGAAGCCCGCCGCTACTATTTCAACATTGTCGGAAAATATGGTGCGCAAGTACAGAAAGCTTTGTCTAAATTTGAAGGCAAAGAGATATCAGTCATTGCACCACTTCATGGCCCGGTACTTGAAGGCGATCTGTCGGAATATTTCCGATTGTATAATATATGGAGCTGCTACGACGTCGAAACTCCGGGTGTTTTCATTGCCTATGGATCAATGCACGGACTTACCCGCCAGGGTGCTCTGAATCTCGCCGAAATTCTTAAAGCCAACGGAGCGCCGAAAGTGTCCGTAGCCGACATTACACGCGATGACATGGCTGAAGCCATAGAAGATGCATTCCGCATGAGCCATCTGGTCGTGGCTGCTCCCACCTACGATGGAGAGATTTTCCCACCGATGCACGACTTCATACATCATCTGTATCTGAAAGGATTTCGCAACCGCACTGTAGGTATCATCGAAAACGGCTTGTGGGCACCTGCAGCCGGACGTAAGATGCGCCAGATGTTTGAGCAGATGAAAGATATCCGCATTGTCGAGCCGATTGTAACACTGCGCGGGCGGTATACTTCAGCCAACAAATCCGCTCTCGAATCATTGGCTCAAGCACTCAACAACGGAAATCCGGAGTAAAAAAAAAGTAAAAGTATGTTTAAAAACATACTTTTAGCGGCATCATGTTACGTGACAAATTTGTAATTTTGGTTGTGATCTAAATCTTATTCACTAACCGATAAAAACACTTTCACGGACATGAAAATCGGAGTACCCAAGGAAATAAAAAACAACGAGAATCGCGTAGGCCTTACCCCCGCCGGAGTAAAAGAACTTGTAAAGAGAGGTCACAGCCTCTATGTTCAGGCATCAGCCGGTATTAACAGCGGCTTCAGCGACGATGAATATGTTGCTGCCGGAGCCGAAATGCTTTCGACGATCGAAGATGTCTATGCTACAGCAGACATGATCATAAAGGTAAAAGAACCTATCGAACCGGAATATAAACTTGTACGTCCCGGGCAGGTACTTTTTACATATTTCCACTTCGCCTCCGACCGTCCGCTTACTGACGCAATGCTACAAAGCGGAGCTATATGTATTGCGTATGAAACAGTTCAGCTACCCGACCGCACTCTACCGTTGCTCATTCCGATGAGTGAAGTCGCAGGACGCATGTCTGTGCAGGAAGGCGCACGTTTCCTTGAAAAGCCACAGGGTGGAAAAGGTAAACTTCTCGGTGGAGTCCCTGGTGTAAAACCGGCAAAAGTGCTGATTCTCGGGGCCGGGGTTGTCGGTCGCAACGCAGCCACTATGGCCGCCGGACTGGGATGTGATGTCACCATCACCGATATTTCTCTTCCCACACTGCGCCATGTAGATGAAGTAATGCCTAAAAATGTCAAGACATTGTACTCTTCGGCGCACAATATCGAAATGGAATTGCCTGATGTAGACCTTGTGATCGGCTCCGTACTGATACCGGGCGCAAAGGCTCCGCACCTGCTCACGCGCGACATGCTACACCTGATGAAACCGGGTACTGTACTGGTAGATGTAGCTATTGATCAGGGAGGATGTTTTGAGACTTCAGTACCGACCACCCACTCTAATCCCACCTACGAAATCGACGGAATCGTACACTATGCCGTAGCAAACATTCCTGGAGCCGTCCCATATACATCCACTCTGGCACTGACAAACGCCACCCTCCCCTATGCGATACAGCTTGCCGACAAAGGTTGGAAAAAAGCCTGTCAGGACGACGCAGCTCTTGCCAAAGGTGTAAACATCGTAGACGGCAAAATCACATTCAAAGGCGTTGCAGAAGCTTTCGGTCTTGAATACGTACCGCTGGCTCTTTAAAAGAGTATAAAGATCTAAAATATCTAAAACCCGGGCGCGACTATTTTGCAGACTCGCCCGGGTTGACTATATTTGTACTCCACAACAACAACAAGATTAGTACAATGAAGATACTCATACTTGGAGCAGGAAAAATGGGTTCATTTTTCTGCGACCTATTATCGTTCAGACACGATGTCGCGGTATATGATCCTGAACCCGAACGCCTGCGATTCACATTTAATGTAAGACGCTTTACCTCACTTGACGAAATAGACGAATTCGCACCCGACATGGTGATAAATGCCGCAACAGTAAAATATACCCTCGATGCATTCAACGCTATACTGCCACACATACCCGAGCGGTGCATCTTAAGCGATATCGCATCAGTCAAAACCGGTCTGCCGGAATTTTATGCGCATTGCGGACATCCGTACGTCAGCACCCACCCTATGTTTGGCCCAACATTCGCATCGTTAAGTAACCTGTCAAACGAAAATGCCATTATTATTACAGAAGGCGATCACCTGGGACGCGTATTCTTCAAAGACCTCTACAACGAGCTTCATCTCCACATAGAAGAATACAGCTTCAAAGAACACGACGAAACCATAGCTTACTCTCTGTCAATACCATTCGCATCTACATTAGTTTTTGCATCGGTCATGAAACATCAGGATGCACCCGGCACAACCTTCAAACGCCATCTCGCTATAGCCCACGGTCTGATGAGCGAAGATGACTTTCTGCTGTCTGAAATACTTTTTAACCCCAATACATCCGGGCAGCTTGAAAAAATAAGAGAACAGCTGGCTCAATTGAGCGATATCGTAGAACGCCGCGACAGCGAGGCCATGAAAAAGTATCTCGCACAGGTACGCGAAAATCTACGCTAAAGGCCCGCAAAATGTTTGTAAATGTGAAAATTAAAGTGTAACTTTGCAATCGCTGAAGTGAAAATCAGCCGCTATGGCTGTGACACTATAGCTTTGAGATTTTTATTAACCTATTTATTAACTATTTAAATGAACGAAGAAGCAAAAACTTCACCCATCGAGGACTTCGACTGGGATGCCTATGAAAATGGCGAAACCGTAACCGGTACATCTCGCGAAGAACTCACCAAGACTTACGACGAGTCTCTTAACACCGTCAAAGACAAAGAAGTAATCGAAGGTACCATCATCGCCCTCAACAAGCGCGAAGCAG
>CAZOCO010000094.1:0-8431 GCA_964578325.1 uncultured Muribaculum sp. | reverse complement strand
TTCCTCAAGAGTCCTATGCACGACTATACTAAAGATGAGGTGCCTGTAAACAACCTCTTTGAGCAGTATGTGATGCTGAAAAATGCTATCCGTGAAATGGGTGGATACAAAGCTGACGAACTTATCGACTAATTCATCTATAAGACATCATTGTCAGATCTCACAGAAGGGTGTGCCGTTGAGGTACATCCTTCTGCTTTTTATATGAAGATATTGTACGCGTATTTTCTTTTGGGGGAATTAATGTGGCTTTGAGAAAGAAAGTTTTTTTGAGGGATTTTTATAAGGAACTCACGTCAAATAGAGTGAATCGAGGTGGCAGGTCGTGTTGATGTGGCGAGAAATTTTTTGTAACTTTGCCAATTGGAATATAATATAAAATAAGATAAAGATATGAACTTCGTAGAAGAACTTAAGTGGCGCGGAATGCTCCACGACATGATGCCTGGAACTGAAGAATTGTTGAACAAGGAGAAAGTTACAGCATACGTGGGTTTTGACCCTACTGCCGATTCGTTGCATATCGGTCACTTATGCAGTGTAATGATCCTTCGTCATTTCCAGCGTTTCGGACATAAGCCTCTGGCTCTTATCGGAGGAGCTACCGGTATGATCGGTGATCCATCCGGGAAATCGGCAGAGCGTAATCTGCTTACAGAGGAAACTCTGCGACACAATCAGGAGGGAATGAAGCGTCAGCTTGCAAAGTTTCTTAACTTTGATTCTGATGCTCCTAATGCTGCAGAGCTGGTCAATAATTATGACTGGATGAAAAACTTTACATTTCTCGATTTTGCCCGTGAAATAGGAAAGCATATCACTGTAAACTATATGATGGCAAAGGACTCCGTTAAAAAGCGTCTGAATGGTGAGGCTCGCGACGGTTTGTCGTTTACAGAGTTTACCTATCAGTTGCTTCAGGGCTACGATTTTCTGCACCTTTATCAGGAAAAGGGATGTAAGCTGCAGATGGGCGGATCGGATCAGTGGGGTAATATTACTACCGGCTCTGAACTGATACGTCGCACACTTGGCGGTGAGGCGTATGCTCTGACTTGTCCGCTCATTACAAAAGCCGATGGCGGAAAGTTCGGTAAAACTGAATCGGGTAATATTTGGCTTGATCCCAATTATACGTCGCCTTATAAGTTCTATCAGTTCTGGCTCAATGTGAGTGATGCTGACGCAGAACGTTACATAAAGATTTTCACTGAATTGACCAAAGAAGAAATCGAGTCGCTTGTCGAGGAACAGGCCAAGGATCCGGGTCTGCGTCCGTTGCAAAAGCGTCTTGCCAAGGAGGTGACCGTGATGGTTCACTCGCAGGAGGCTTATGATGCGGCAGTGGAAGCCAGCGGCATACTTTTTAGTAAAGATGCTGCAGAGAAGCTACGCCACGTTGATGAAGCTACGCTGCTTGATATTTTTGAAGGGGTAGACCGGTTTAACATACCAGCTGATAAACTCGATGGTAGCGTGAAGATTATAGATCTTCTTACCGAGGTGGCTCCTGTTTTCCCATCTAAAGGAGAACTTCGTAAGCTTGCACAACAGAATGGTCTTTCCATCAATAAGGAAAAGGTAACTGATGTGAATGTGCCGGCTGTGGGTGCGGATATGCTGCTTGCAGGTAAATATATCCTGGTTCAGAAAGGGAAGAAACAGTATTATCTTTTAGTTGTTGGCTGATGGCTCAAGTAGGAGATGTTGTCCGTTATCTTGACTCGGTAGGCGGTGGCACGATTGTTCGTATCGATGGGGCGATTGCTTATGTCGACGAAGATGGATTTGAGACTCCTGTCTTGCTTAAGCAGTGTGTGGTGGTCACTCCAATGGTGACTCCGGCGAAATCGAAAGAGATAAAGTCTCCGACAATTTCAGTTCGTGCCGAAATTGTTCCAAAGAGTGTACCTCAAGTTGAAAATCCGTCGGGAGATACACTAAACGTAGTACTTGCTTATGAACCGGAAGATATAAAACATCTGTCTGCTACGGAGTATGAGGCATTGATTGTCAACGACTCCAATTACTGGTTAATGGCTACATATCTGACACGGTCAGACAGCTCTGACTGGGAAGTGAGGTGGACTGGAGTGATAGAACCAAATATGGTAGAGCCTGTCGGTCATGTGGGCCGGTCTGATCTGGTAGAGATGGATCGCGTGTGCATACAATATGTAGCATATAAGTCTGATAGACCTTTTCGGTTGAAAACACCGGTGTCAGTAGAGAGTCCGCTTGATACAACAAAGTTCTTTAAGTTGCACTGTTTTCATTCCAATTCTTATTTTGATACTCCTGTGCTCACGGTTGATGTGACACGCAACGATGTTCCGTGTCGTCAGCTTGTGGTGGACTCATCGCGTATTGAAGACGCTATGTCGCGTAAGCATGTGGCCGCTGTCGGTCGTCGTAGTTCGGCTCCTTCTGAAAAGAAAATGCGTAAGACCGAAGGTCCACTGGAGGTGGATCTTCATATCCATCAGCTTCTCGACAATCTTGCAGGACTCTCTAATAGCGATATGCTTGAGGTGCAGATGAAAGAATTTCGTAGGGTGATGGAGAGCTGTCGCCATGAGAAAGGGCGACGGATAGTGTTTATCCATGGCAAAGGGGAAGGCGTATTGCGGCAGGCTATACTTAAGGAGCTGAAGCTTAAGTATAAGAATTGTGAGGTGCAGGATGCGTCGTTTCGTGAGTATGGCTTTGGCGCAACACAGGTTACCATAAGATGATACTCTATTTTACCGGAACCGGCAATTCTCGCTTTGTCGCCGATGAACTCGCTGCGCGGTTATCTGATACGGCTGTAAGGATGGATATGTCGGGTCATTTTCCGCAACCTACCGATGATCGCTGTGTGGTATGGATATTTCCTGTGCATGCATGGAGCGTGCCTCCGGTAGTCGCCAGGTATATACTGTCGTTGCCTGATGGTGTGTTTGCCAATGATGCGCGCCACTATATGGTAGCGACCTGTGGCGATGATATAGGTCGGACAGATCGTGTGTGGCGTGCGCTTATGCGTGCGCGTGGTTGGGATGCTGCCGGGGCATATTCGGTGCAGATGCCTAATACATATGTTCTTCTACCGGGTTTTGATGTAGATTCGCCTGAAGTGGAGTCAGAAAAGCTTCGTAAGGCAGAAGCTCGGATTGATGAGATCGCTAAAGCGATAAGGGGTGGGAAAGATGGTGTAGATGTTGTGCCGGGTGGGTTTCCTGTGGTTAAGACGCGTTTACTTGGTCCTGTGTTCCGTAGATTTCTTATGTCGCCCAAGCCATTTCGAGTGGATACGTCGAGATGCAACAGTTGCGGGCGTTGTGTAAAGAATTGTCCTATGGAAAATATCGTTATGGCAGATGGGCTTCCGAAGTGGGGAGCCGAGTGTGCTATGTGTCTGGCGTGCTATCATGGATGTATGTCTGATGCCGTGGAGTATGGCAGTGCGACACGAAAAAAAGGCCGCTATCGCGGCCCTTATCTCGGGAGAAACAATAAGCGTTAGTCTATAAGTTTTTTGATTGCTGGAATTTTATCGATTGCAGACTGGTCGGGACGTGATGGAACTACTGTGGCGTAACCACGCTCTATCCAGTACATATCGGTGTCCGGATTATCGGGTTCTTCGTTGTGGAATTTACCGGTAAGCCAAAAGAACGGCTCGCCTGAAGGATGGTGGTATTCCTGATACCCTTCTGACCAATATCCGAGAGTGTCACGGCAAACTTTTATGCCGTTTACAGCCATGCATTTCGGGATGTTTACGTTAAGGCAGATGTGTTTGGGAAGACCGTTGCGCAATATGGATTCCGTTATTTTTTTTACCACCGGATCGCAGGCGCTTATGTCGGCCGATTCGTCGTGGTCATGGTATGAGTAGCCGATTGACGGCACTCCAAGCATGCATCCTTCAAGCACTGCACCCATTGTGCCCGAATAGATAATATTGACGGCTGAATTGGATCCGTGATTTATTCCGGCAAGTATGAGATCGGGCGTGCGACCGAGTATGGCATGTATTCCGAGTTTGACGCAGTCGACCGGTGTTCCGTCGATAGAGAACTGTGGCATTGTGTTGTAGTCGTCGTGGCGCTTTATGCGTAGCGGGCGGCTTACGGTCAGGGCTGATGACATGCCTGACTGTGGGTATAGTGGTGAAACAATGACTACTGTGCCAAGCGGTGAGATGAGGTCGGCCAGATGGTGGATTCCGGGAGCGTGGATTCCATCGTCGTTGGTGATTAGAATGAGCGGTCGATCGGATGGAATTTCCGTGAGAAATGGTATGTCGGTTGTAGTTTTCATGTTTGCAAATATAGTGATTTTTTTCTTGATATAATATAGGTGCGTGTTCTTTATTGGAAGACGGTTATTGGTGATTTGTGTGGGCACTGAATTTTGTAAAGTTTTCCAAAATATTTTTTAATATTATTAAAATCAATGTGTTATTATTTTGGTGGATGTAGAAAGTTTTCCAAAATGTAATTTTGTAGATAAAATTTTGGCATAAAAGTTTGCGGAATACATTAATTCTGGTTTACTTTGCAGTGGTAAAAAATAAGATATACACGTATATAAAAATGATACAGACAGTAGTAAAGCGTGATGGCCGTGTAGTGGGCTATAACGATGAGAAAATCAAGGCAGCTATACGTAAGGCAATGCTTCAGACCGAACTTGGTGAGGACGAATCGCTGATAATGAAGATTGTCGACCGAATCACCATGCAGGGCGATGAACAGATGTCGGTGGAGCAGATTCAAGATCGCGTAGAAATAGAACTGATGGGTTCTCCCCGCAAGGAGGTAGCCAAGAAGTATATTGCGTATCGCGACCAGCGAAATATTGCCCGTCGCGCTGCTACACATAATATATTTCAGGAGATAATTGAGGCAAAATCTACTGACATCACCCGTGAGAATGCGAATATGAATGCCGATTCGCCTGCGGGTATGATGATGAAGTTTGCTTCTGAAACTACTAAACCGTTTGTCGACGACTATCTGTTGTCGCCTGAAGCACGTGAAGCTGTGCGTCATGGATATCTGCATATTCATGACAAAGATTATTATCCGACAAAGTCGCTGACTTGTGTCCAGCATCCGCTTGACAAGATACTTAAATATGGCTTTAATGCCGGACATGGCGAATCTCGTCCGGCCAAGCGTATAGAGACGGCGAGTATAATAGGTTGTATTTCACTGGAGACGGCGCAGAATGAGATGCATGGCGGTCAGGCTATCCCCGCATTTGATTTCTATCTGGCTCCATTTGTGCGCTCTTCGTTTATTGAAGAAGTGAAAACTATTGAGGCGTTTTCGGGTGAGGATCTGTCGGATCTATATAATGTAGAGATTGTCGATTACCTGTCTCGTCCGCTCGAAGGTCTTTCCGGAAAAGAGCGTGCCCTGCAGCATGCGATAAATAAAACGGTGGCCCGTGTGCATCAGGCTATGGAGGCGTTTATTCACAATATGAATACGATTCATAGTCGCGGCGGAAATCAGGTGGTGTTCAGTTCGATTAATTATGGTACTGATACTTCGGCTGAAGGACGTTGTATAATGCGCGAACTTCTTAATTCGACGTATGAAGGTGTGGGAAATGGAGCAACTGCTATTTTCCCCATACAGATTTGGAAGAAAAAACGCGGGGTGAACTATCTGCCTGAAGATCGGAATTATGACCTGTATAAACTTGCATGCAAGGTTACTGCCCGCCGTTTCTTCCCTAACTTTGTGAACCTTGATGCTACATATAATTTCCACGAAAAGTGGAAAGCTGATGATCCCAACCGCTATCAGTATGAAGTGGCTACGATGGGTTGCCGTACGCGAGTGTTTGAAAACCGTTTTGGAGAGAAGACCTCGATTGGTCGCGGTAATTTGAGCTTCTCTACTATAAATATTGTGCGCCTGGCAATAGAATGTATGAGTGTCGTAGATCGCAGTGAGCGCATAGATCTGTTCTTCTCGAAACTTGATACGCTGCTTGAGATTACTGCCCGTCAGCTTAATGACCGCTTTGAATTCCAGAAGACCGCCTTTGCCAAACAGTTCCCGTTGCTCATGTCGCGCCTGTGGGTTGGTAGCGAGAATCTTCGCCCGGGCGATACTATTGAATCGGTAATCAATCAGGGTACGCTTGGTATCGGTTTTATCGGTCTTGCTGAAGCTCTTGTGGCTCTTACTGGCAAACATCATGGCGAGAGTGAGGAATCACAGCGTCTGGGCCTTCGTATTGTGAGCCATATGCGTAGCCGGGTAAATGAATTCTCTGAACGATATAAACATAATTATTCGGTTCTGGCTACTCCGGCCGAAGGTTTGTCTGGACGTTTTACCAGGATGGATCGAAAAACTTTCGGAGTTATTCCTGGGGTGACCGATAAAAACTATTATACTAATTCCAATCATGTGCCTGTGTGGTATAAATGTTCTCCGCGCCATAAAGCCGAAGTGGAGGCTCCGTATCATGATCTGACTCGTGGTGGCCATATCTTCTATGTTGAACTGGATGGGGATGCAACTCACAATCCGCAGGCGGTTAGTGATATAGTGGATCTGATAGATAAATATAATATTGGCTATGGATCGGTTAATCACAATCGCAACCGTTGTATGGATTGCGGGTATGAGGATGCGCAGGATGGACTTGAAGAGTGCCCGAAATGCGGTAGCGGTAACATAGATCGTCTGCAGCGTATTACCGGATATCTTGTGGGTACAACAGACCGCTGGAACAGTGCTAAATTGTCGGAACTTAAAGACCGCGTAGCTCACAAATGAGCAGTGGAACGTTGAGAGTGGTGCGTATTGTCGAGGGTACGTCGGTTGACGGCCCCGGGTTACGCACCTCTATATATTTCGCGGGTTGTACTCATCGCTGTCCGGGTTGTCATAATCCACAGACGTGGGATGCTGGCGGTGGAGATGCGATGAGTGTCGATGATCTTGTGTCGTGTGTTGATCGGGCTGGTTTTAATGTTACGCTGTCTGGCGGAGACCCATTGCAGCAGGCCGATATTGATGCTTTGACGGAATTTGTCGATAAAATAGTTGGTAAAGGCTATTCGGTGTGGTGTTATACCGGGTATAGTTATGAAACCGTTGTGCGGGATGCTCGGTTTGCACGATTGTTGCAAATGATGGATGTGTTGGTCGATGGTCGGTTTGTAGAGTCACTCCGTGACATCTCGTTGCGTTTTCGAGGATCGTCGAATCAACGTCTTGTCGACCTGAAGCGCTCGTCGGTAGATAGTGTGGTAGAGTGGTCGGATATCTGACATCTATCTTTATTGTGTAAATGTTATGGAATTTCAGCAGACAGATATTAAAGGGGTATGGATTATAACCCCTCGCCGTTTTGGCGATGATAGAGGCTACTTTATGGAGGCCTGGAAGAAATCTGAATTTGAATCTTATGTCGGACATGTTGATTTTGTTCAGGATAATGAGTCGGTATCGACCAGAGGAGTTTTGCGCGGATTGCATTTTCAGAAAGGTGAGTGGAGTCAGGCAAAACTTGTGAGAGTAAGTCAAGGCGCAGTTCTTGATGTCGCGGTTGATCTCCGCGGGGGTTCGCCGACATATGGAAAGCATGTTGCGGTGGAGTTGTCGGGGGAAAACGGTCGTCAATTATTTATACCGCGTGGCTTTGCGCATGGCTTTCTCGTTTTGAGTGAAACGGCACAGTTTCAGTATAAGGTGGATAATGTGTATGCTCCGCAATCTGAAGCGACGTTGCTTTTTGATGATCCTGCGCTTGGTATAGATTGGCCGATGAGTGGCAATGAACTGCTGTTGTCGGCAAAGGATAGGATGGGAATAAGGTTAAAAGATGTTAATCCTTTTTAAAACGAGTAAAATATATCGTCTTATCTGTTAGAGGTATAAATAAGTTAAATCCGCGCCAAATATCGGTTAATCAAGATTTTTGGCGCGGATTTATTTGCATATTAGTGAATTAGTTGCTAACTTTGCATGGTTTTTAGGCGCAGTAGCGTTAATTATGATTTGTCGGGTAGTAAGTCGACTGATTATGAGGCGGTTGTGATGCTGTGTCTATTGCTTAAATAATGAGAACAATTACTTTTTAGAGATATAAAACCAATAAATTAAAGAACAAAAACTAAGATGCCTACTATTCAGCAATTAGTAAGAAAGGGTCGTGCTACCCTCGAGGACAAGAGTAAGTCGCCTGCCCTCGACAGCTGTCCCCAGCGCCGTGGTGTTTGCGTGCGTGTGTACACCACAACTCCTAAAAAACCTAACTCGGCTATGCGTAAAGTGGCTCGTGTCCGCTTGACTAATGGTCGCGAGGTTAACTCTTACATTCCGGGAGAAGGTCACAACCTTCAGGAGCACTCGATTGTACTCGTTCGAGGTGGTCGTGTGAAAGACCTTCCTGGTGTGCGTTATCACATTGT
>CAZOCO010000093.1:0-8845 GCA_964578325.1 uncultured Muribaculum sp. | reverse complement strand
CAGTCAGATTAGGCTTCAATAATACTGCTTTCTTCGGAAAATATGTAAAAAAACATTCTGGTTTGACTCCCAAACAACTACGAGCTTATCTGAAAATTAAACATTAAAATCAAAACAAAAGAATTATGAATATCGAAGAACTTCGTGAATACTGCTTGGCGCTAAATGGCGCGAATGAGAATATGCCATGGTCTGAACCCCAATATTCAATGCTCGTAACTTTTACCGTTGGCGGCAAATGGTTCTGCCTTGTGGATCTTGACAACAAATTCATCGACGTGAAATGTGATCGGGAGACCATCGCGGAGATGCAGAGCCGTTATCAAGGGGCTTTCCCTGCTTGGCATATGAATAAGGAACATTGGCTCGGCGTAAAACTTGAATCGGATGTGCCGGATAATGTAATTAAAGAATTACTTTCCGACGGATACCGGCTTATAGTCGCCAAACTTCCTAAATCTTTAAAAGAATCATTATTCTCACGACAGCAATAGATTGTTGTAAAATATGTTGCAAATGATTTTGCCAAACCTTACAAAGTTAGTAACTTTGTAAGTGTGTTTTTCATAGTATTAGATTAAGATAAAGGTTTAATGCAAGACGGACTGTCGTGAGACATTTCGTCTTTTTTGTATTTTGAGCGGATACGAAATAAAAACGGAATTTTCCTTACCATAGATCTCTTAATAAAAAGAAAGAGTGTGGTTGGAAAATCCCGTAGTAAATTTCAATAGTTGACACTATTCGTCAAAAGTCATTTCGTCAAAACCTTCCGAGTCAAATTCATCGTCATTATAACTGTCGCTGCCATAAAAATCTTCGTCAAGATCGACAGCCTGTTGTGTGGTTGTAGTGTTGTGTGCTTCAAATTCATCAATATCCATAAACTGCACTGGAGCATGTCCCATTGAGGCAATGCATACAGGATCTTTCAGATTCTGACCAGGAATGCTTTTTTTCATTTCGAGGAAAAAACAGCGTTCTGTCATATAGTCGAAAATGAATATGAGCTTCTGCCCGTCATCAATGAAATCAACAAGAGGAGTCTCTTCCATCAGGAAAATATCTTCTGAAGAATCGCTACCCATGTCTTCGAGAGTTATTTCTTTCCCTTTTTCCCAGTTGTCATCACATAGAAAGAATGAACTCATCTGGTTTTTGTCATAGTCTACAGAATCACATATGGCATTGCGGAGTGACAGGAATGTGTCATCGGCGTCAATGTTGATTTCTCTGCGAAAATTGTCTACTTCGTCAGAGACCATTCTGAAATTGAATATCATTGTTACTGTCGTTTTATAGATTAGTGCGATAATACACTGATGGCACTAAATTACAATTTTTTTTAATACCAAACTGAATTTTGGCTGTTTTTTTATTTGAATTTTTCCGGAAGCGAATCGTGTATAGCATTATAAGACTCGTTCATCAGCAAATTTAGGTCGTGACCATTGTCGGTGGGTTCGATGGGACGATGAATAGTAAGTTTTATTGTCCCCCACAGCGGTAGTTTGGCATATCGTGGCATTACTTCAAATGCTCCGTCGATAGTAATAGGTACTACAGGCATTGAGAACTCCATGGCTAAAGCGTATGCGCCTCTTTTAAATTGTCGCATTTTTCCAGTCCACGTACGTGCGCCTTCAGGAAATACGACGAGAGACATTCCACCTCGAAGTCGGTCTTCCGCTGTCTCCATAGTGTGGCGTGTAGCAGTAGGGGTCGAATTGTCGACCATAATATGACCTGAAACTTCGCATGCATATCCTACCATTGGGATTTTTTTTAGTGATTTTTTCATCATCCATCTGAAAGGGTAGTTCAGATAGCCATATATCGAAAAGATGTCAAATGCTCCCTGATGGTTACACACGAATACGTATGAAGTACCGTTGGTGATGTATTCACGCCCGGATACTTTTACTCTAACCAAGCACATCAGGCAGAAAAGGCGCGCCCAATAGTGTGGAAAATAACTTCCGGCCCATCGCCCGGCTCCGGCGAAGCTGAATAGCATTACAAGCAGGGCAGTTATAATGGTAGCTACCAGTAGCACAGGAAGTGCTACCAGCAGCTGATATATTCTGTATATAACGAGTCGTATCATATGAGGAATTGTCAATATGCAAACATCGGATAATCCGACATCAGTTTATTGACTTCTGTTTTCACCGACGCTATAGTCGCAGGCGAATCAGCGTTAGACAATACTGTATCAATCATTTCAACAATATCGCCCATCTGATTGTCTTTAAGACCACGGGTCGTGATGGCCGGTGTACCAAGACGTATACCCGATGTCTGGAACGGTGAGCGTGAATCAAACGGCACCATATTCTTGTTGGCCGTGATATCGGCTTCAACCAATACTTTTTCAGCGACTTTACCGGTAAGTTCCGGGAATTTAGTGCGTAAATCGACGAGTATACAATGGTTAGATGTACCGCCAGATACAATCTTATAGCCTTTGTCAGACAGAGCCTGCGCCATAGCAGCGGCATTTTTCTGTACCTGCTGCTGATACTCGCGATAGGATGGTTGCAGAGCTTCGCCAAAAGCTACAGCTTTAGCTGCTATGACATGCTCCAGGGGGCCACCTTGTACGCCGGGGAATACGGCAGAATCAATCAGCGATGACATTTTGCGTATCTCACCTTTCGGAGTGGTTTTTCCCCATGGATTATCAAAATCTTCTCCTAATAGTATTATTCCGCCGCGTGGGCCACGCAGGGTCTTGTGGGTCGTTGATGTGACAATATGCGCATATTTTACGGGATTGTCAAGCAGACCGGCCGCAATAAGACCCGCAGGATGTGCCATATCTATCATGAGTATCGCGCCGATTTCATCGGCAAGTTTGCGCATACGGGCATAGTCCCATTCGCGGGAATACGCGCTTGCACCGCCGATAATAAGTTTCGGACGCTCACGGCGTGCAACTTCTTCCATCTGGTCGTAGTCTACAAGACCGCTGTCTTCGCGCACATTATATTCCAAGGCCTGAAAAACAAGGCCTGAAAAGTTAACCGGGCTACCATGTGAGAGGTGGCCGCCATGAGAAAGATTGAGTCCAAGGAATTTATCGCCGGGCTTCAAGCATGCCATAAAAACAGCCATATTGGCTTGAGCACCGGAGTGGGGCTGAACATTGGCATATGAGGCGCCAAATAGTTGTTTTACACGATCTATTGCCAGCTGTTCCGCTTCGTCGACTACCTGGCATCCGCCATAGTAGCGTTTTCCAGGATAGCCTTCAGCATACTTGTTGGTAAGGCACGACCCCATGGCTGCCATGACCTGATCGCTGACAAAATTTTCCGATGCAATAAGTTCGATACCATGTTTCTGACGCTGATGTTCACGTTCAATTATATCGAATATTTGAGTATCTCTCTCCATAAAATAGATGTGATAAATTTATTGGTTCAATATTTATTATAGTGTACACGTTCCGGCTCCCATTTGTCTTTCGGTTGATTGTCGGATGCTGGATATCCGATTGAAATCACGCAGAGTGGAATAATTTCGCCAGGAAGCTGCAAGGCTTTTGAGATGCCTTCAACGCGCTCGGCAACCGGATATACGCCAACCCATACTGCACCAAGGCCGAGGGCATGAGCTGCGAGAAGTATGTTTTCAGTCGCAGCAGACAGGTCTTGTACCCACATCATATGGGCGTCTTTCTGCAATGTGCGCTCCATGTTGCCACATGGTACGATGGCAAGAGTCGCTGTTTCAAGCATTTTTCCGTGAGGACTGGCATTCATCAATGAGTCAAGTCCTTCGCGGGTATCTACGACTACAAACTCCCAAGGTTGGCGGTTTCCGGCAGTCGGAGCAGCCATGCCGGCACGCAGTAATAATTCTACGGTATCGGCCGATATGGTACGGTCTGACTGATATTGGCGTACGCTTGTACGGGTCATGATGGCATCAATAGCAGTCATTTCGTCAGAAACATTTTGGGAGCATTGTCCTTTGTCCGAGCAATTACATGATACACTCATAATAAGTAAAAATGATGAGACAAGTAAACTTGAAATTTTCATATAGTACAAGATTATTTATTACTTCTTTTTAACAGACCATCCGAAATGACCGATATATTTCCCCAATTCATAATATCGGCCATGGCTGTAAGCTATCAGACCTGCATCGTCGAGCTTGAATGCACCCGTTTCTGTATCAATAAGATTTTCATCGGCCAATACATTAATTACATCTGCAATAAACATATCATGGCTACCGAGGTGAATAATATCGCGTACCCTGCATTCAATTGACAATGGTGATTCTGCAATATAGGGTGACATCACTTTTTCACCGGCAACCGGGGTAAGTCCTGTCTGTTGCCATTTGTCAAAATCACGTCCAGACTTTACTCCAGCCCAATCTGTGGCTTTTGCCATGTGCTTGGTGGTGAGGTTGATTGTGAATTCCATCGTCTGGCGGATCAAATCGTAGCTATGTCTGGATGGGCGTACACTGATATAGCACATAGCCGGATCTGTGCATATCGTTCCGGTCCATGCCACTGTCAGCATATTCCAGTTGTCCCTGCTGTCGCCGCATGTGACGAGGGCAGCCGGAACAGGATATATCATTGTGCCCGGTTTCCAGGATTGTTTCATCTTATTTGATTTGTGCGTCTCCTGCTTTTACTGTGTGTCCGCAGTAATGGCACGAAATAATTCTGGCATTTTCATCAACAAGGGTGAAGCGAGTTTTCATCGGTTCATTGTTGGTGATACATTTCGGATTATTGCATTTGACAATTCCGATAATTTCCGACGGAATCACGACATTATATTTTTCCTTGACGACAAAGTCTCGTATTATATTGATTTTGGCAGTAGGAGCTATCAATGCTATACGGTTTAATACATCTTCAGGGAAAAATGTGTCGGCCACCTTGATAATTCCTTTGCGGCCCAGCGCTTTACTCTCAAGATTATTTCCGATAGTCACATTCTTGTCAATGTTTTCTATGCCAAGAATTTTAACGGCTTTAAACAGCGCATTTGAGGGTATACGGTCAATAACCGTACCGTTTTTAAGCGCGGCTACTGCGAGTTCTTTCTTGTCCATATTCTTATCCATGATTATCACGCTTAAAAATCCATTTCAGGAACATCAATACCAAGTGCGCGGCATATTATTGCCTGACGTGCATAGAGTCCGTTTTGAGCCTGCTGAAAGTAATATGCTTTCGGACTGTCGTCTACGTCCTGATCAATTTCAGTGACGCGGGGCAGGGGATGTAATACTTTCAGGGTGTCTTTTGCTTCTTCAAGCATTGCCGCATTTAGATTATAGAGATTCTTAACTTTTTCATACTCCATAATATCGGTGAAGCGTTCACGCTGTACACGTGTCATATACAGTATATCGGTACTGTTAATGACTTCAGGCGTGAAATCGGTATATTCATTATACTTTATACCGTGCTCATCGCAAAATTGGCGGTATTCGACAGGCATCTGAAGCTCTCGGCATGCAACAAAATTAAATGTTGGATTGAAATACTGCATCGCCATAAGCAACGAGTGTACGGTACGACCGTATTTCAAGTCTCCGACCATCGTGATTGTCAGGTTGTCGAGAGTACCTTGCGTCTTATATATTGAATACAGATCAAGCATCGTCTGAGACGGATGCTGATTGGCTCCGTCGCCTGCATTGATAATCGGAGTCTCTGTAACTTCGGTAGCATATCTGGCTGCTCCTTCAAGATAGTGCCGCATGACGATCAGATCGGCATAGTTGGAAACCATCTTTATCGTATCCTTAAGAGTTTCTCCTTTTGACGAGCTTGTAGTGCTTGCATCGGAAAAACCCACAACTTTTCCGCCAAGGCGGTTTACAGCTGTTTCAAAACTCAAGCGGGTACGTGTCGATGGCTCGAAAAATAGAGTCGCAACCAACTTTCCGTTCAAAATATTCTGATTGGTATTGGCCTCAAAATATCTGGCCTGACGCAGCAGTCGAAGAATTTCATCTTTGCTGATGTCGGAAATCGATACAAGACTGTTTGTATTCATTGCATGAAAATATATATGATGCAAATGTAAGGTTTCTTTATCCTTTTTCCAAAAAATTTGTGCCGTACCGTCGTAAAAAGATATCCACACTCCGGTATTTTTTTGTAACTTCGCATCGCTATGACTTTTGTTACCCACAATAAATATAATAAGTTAGACCAACCGGATGTGCGCCTTAAGCCGGGTGCATCTTTAGCACTACTGATGTGCTGGTGGATATTATCTTGGATTCTCGGATCTCTAATTATTTCGCTTATAGTTGATAATGTACGCCTTGCCGTAGTAGTTCAGAATATAATAATGTTCATATTACCGGCATTTATGAGCGCGTTGCTTATATCGTCTCGTCCGTTGCGATATTTAGAGGTGGCACAATTACCCGATCGCCGGTTGACATTATATACCATTCTTGCTGTAATTGCCGCCATACCCATGTTGAACTATATCGTAATGCTTAATGAATCTGTGCGGTTACCAGAGTCGTTTGCTTCGTTTGAGGCAAGTCTACGTGCTTTGGAAGAGATGGCACAACAGATGGTATTATCGATAATAGGCAATCCGACAGTATCGGGCCTAATTATTTCTATAGTATTGATTGGTGTACTGACCGGAATCGGTGAAGAGGTATTTTTCAGGGGGGCGATGCAATCAATACTTGTACGGATGTTTGGTAATCGACATGCTGCTGTATGGGTCACCGCAGTGATATTCAGCGCGGTACATTTTGAGTTCTTTGGTTTTGTTCCAAGACTATTATTGGGCGCGTTTCTCGGATATCTTGTAGTGTGGAGTGGCTCATTATGGCTGCCGATACTCGCTCATTCACTCAATAATTCGATAGTTGTAGTGTGTATGTGGGAGGAATTGCGTACCGGCAATGCTGTCGCGGTAAGTAAACTTGGAGAAGGAACAAGTATATCGGATATTATATTTGTTGTAATCAGCACTATAGCTGTGGCTATTTTGCTGAAAACGATGATCCGCTATAGAACTGTGAGGTTACCGTAGAGGCACGCTATTAAAAATTTTAACTATCTTTGTGAATCAATGACTCAAAAGAAATTTTGTTTCCGAACTTTTTTGAGTCTCCAGGCATTCATACTTTAGATTATAAAAAATAAAGATAATATGGCAGAATCAAATTTTATTGATTACGTAAAAATCATATGCCGGTCGGGTAAAGGTGGAGCCGGTTCACGTCATTTTCACCGTGCTAAATATGTACCTAAAGGAGGACCTGATGGTGGCGATGGTGGCCGTGGCGGGCATATCATATTGCGAGGTAACCGACATATGTGGACATTGTTACCTCTGAAATATCAACGCCATGTTTATGCCGGAAACGGTGAAGCCGGAAATGCCGGCCGCTCATTCGGTAAAGATGGGGAAGACAAAGTGATAGAAGTGCCGTGCGGCACAGTTGTTTATGATGCTGAAACCGGTGATTATCTGTGTGAGGTGACCGACGACGGACAGGAAATAAAACTATTGCGTGGCGGTCGCGGCGGTTTAGGCAACTGGCATTTTCGCACTGCTACAAATCAGGCTCCGCGATATGCGCAGCCCGGGCAACCGGCAATAGAGAAAACCATAATATTGGAACTTAAACTATTGGCTGATGTCGGATTGGTCGGTTTACCAAATGCCGGAAAATCAACGCTATTGTCGGCAGTTTCGGCTGCCCGGCCCAAGATTGCCGATTATCCGTTTACAACAATGGAACCCCAACTCGGTATCGTCAGTTATCGTAATGGCCAATCGTTTGTAATGGCTGACATTCCTGGTATAATTGAGGGCGCCAGCGAAGGTCGTGGATTGGGTCTGCGTTTTCTTCGTCATATCGAGCGAAATGCGGTACTGTTGTTTATGGTACCGGCTGATGCGACAGATATCAAGAGTGAATATGAAATGTTGCTGAATGAGTTGCGGCAATTCAACCCCGAACTGATGGATAAGCCTCGTGTGCTTGCTATCAGTAAAAGTGATATGCTTGATGATGAGCTTATGGAGCAGATGCGGCTGGAGGTGCCGGAAGAAATTCCAACCGTATTTATCTCGTCGGTATCTGGTTTCGGAATTCAGGAATTGAAAGATACCTTGTGGCGTGCTATCAATGATGAGTCCAACGGGATTGATACAAGTTCGGCCGCTCGTCGGGCACTTGATGATCAGCATCGTGAGTCGCAAGAGGATAACTTTATTTTTGATACGCCTGACGTAGCTGTTCCCGACGATGAGTGGGATGACGAAGAGTATGATTGGGATGACGAGAATCCCTCCGATGATTTTACTGCGGAATATGATTCAGATCCCGATCTTCCCGGATTTCATCACGATGATAGCGATTTCTTTGAAAACGCCTGGGACGAAGACAAGTAATCATTTTACAATAAACCTTTACGCACGGGATGGGTATTGCAGATATTCATTCCGTGTGTGTTATTAACGTAAGTCTGATATAAGAGACGACTGCTCACAGTGAAAAAGCCGTTAGGGTGCCGAAAAATAGCGGGTGTTTTGAGAAAAAAGTATGTCAAAGTTCGCTTTGAGCCTGTTGTGGGGTGGCAATGGGGAGTATTAAAGACATTAGGGTCGCTAGGGAGTTTAGGGTCTCTAACGACTCTAAAAAACATGCCAAAGGCAAGTCCCTACGGCGAGATGGAAACACATGCCCAAGGTCGATTGGGTGTAATCGATTGTTAATGAGGCGGACGCCAAACTTGGCGTCCCTACCGCCGGGTTGGTTCGCTGGATTGCCATCCGTTAGCTTTTGGAGCGGGCCGGCTCGTGTCGCCCGTCATGCG
>CAZOCO010000092.1:0-8892 GCA_964578325.1 uncultured Muribaculum sp. | reverse complement strand
CGGCGACTTTGTCGGGGTGTCCTTCCGACACCGATTCAGAGGTGAAGAGATAGTTTTTTGCTGACATAAAGTTGTTTTGAATTGATAGCTAAAAAATAATAATCCCGCCATCACCGTCGGTAGAGTGGATGATGCGGGAGATGAAAGCAGCTGTATGCAGAAAAAATGTGAATCGAGGCGACACTATGGTCGGCCGGTTTAGCATTTTTTATGGTGGTTGCAATCAGCTCAAATTTTTCCACCTCCGACCCATCGCGACGGGCGGTAATACTCTGCAAAGTTATAACTATTTTTCATCACCTGCAATACCGGGCACCAAAATAAAATTGCACTTTAGATATCAGTTATTTAAGATTTACATACGCACATTAAGCAAAAAAATCCGCACCGCGGGTGAACTATTTCGGCTGCCAAGTGTTTTACCTATACAAAGCAAGAATACTTTTTCCATTGCAAGAAGAAATGTGATAATGATTGGTTTATTTAACAACAACGGGTAGTCGAGAGGCCGCCCGTTGTTGTTTTAGCCTTTCGCGACTACAAGAAAAAACGGGGGTTGTGGCGGCAGTGTGGCAGTAGCCTAATTTATATAAATTTTGTATTTTGGAATTTTATTACTAATTTTGTTACATGACATTTTTCACAGCTGCCGATGAGAGTTATTACGGAAGAACCGCTTAAAGCTTATATTTCACGCTTTCCCGACACGGAAACAGCGTTGCGAGCTTGGCTCAAAACAGTAAAGAATGCCAATTGGACTTGCTTTGCCGACATCAAGAAAGATTTCAATAGCGTTGACAATGTTGGCAATCAACACTATGTATTCAATATTCGAGGCAACAACCACCGATTAATAGTTGTAATAAAGTTCACAATCAAATGGGTGTATATCCGCTTCATCGGAACACATCAGGAATACGACAAAATAGACGCATCAACAATTTAACAATACCGTAGCCATCATGACAAAGATAGAAAATGAACAGCAGTACCGTTGGGCTCTCAACCGTGTGGAGGAAATTCTGCCTATGGTAACAGATGACACTCCATTGGACAACCCATACAGCATTGAGCTTGAGCTACTTTCTGGTCTTGTTGCCGATTATTCCGACGAACACTACTCAATCGGAGAGCCGACACTGGTTGACATGCTCAAACTCCGTATGTACGAAATGGGACTTAACCAGGTCGCTTTGTCAAAACTTCTTGGAATCACACCTTCAAGAATCTGTGAATATCTTTCAGGAAAAAAAGAGCCGACCCTTCGCCAGGCTCGCATCATCAGCACAAAGCTCAACATCGACCCTTCAATCGTATTAGGTGTGTGAGTACACTATTTTGTGTTCCGTATAGAGTCAAGTCTAAAAAAACAGCCGGACATAAATATTGTGTTATTGTAGACCTATATACATACTTGTGTTTTTACTAAAAAAATATAGGAGATGTTGCTATTTAACATTAATTAACTATTAGGGGGGTAATTGTGAATATTTGTTTAATTTTGTGGGCGATAAAAATTTTTATTTCTAACCAATTAAACATTTTACAATGAAAAAATCACTTCTCTTGATGGCTCTAGCATCTATGTTCCTAACATCTTGCTCGACAATCTCACACACAGCAACAACACTGAATGTAGACAGCAAAATTGTTAATCGCACCACCGCCGATCTTGTCGTTTCGGATAAAGTGATTAAATATACTTTCAATCCAACTTCTGCCCACCAGCGCGCTGGATTAAAATCAATGAAAGCAGCTGCAGTTGCAAAAGCTCTTGAAGCGAATGGTAATGGTGATGTTATTGTATGTCCTGAATTCGAGATTAAAAAGACTCGCGGTGTATTTAAAACCAATGTAAAATACATTACAGTTACAGGACATGTAGGCACCTATGAGAAATTCCACCAGACAACTCAACAGGAAGCAGACATCATCAATACACTTAACGGCGGCAACAACTGCAAGAATAAATGCAAACACTAATTCTATCTCCTAAATTCTTTGATTTATGAGATTATTATTGATTGCATTACCAGCAGTATTGCTTGCGTTGAGTTCATGCTCTACCATATCACATACATGTGAATCCACATATGTAGAAACAAAAGTGGTAAGCGTGACTGTGGCTGAAATGAAAGTTCAACCTCAACGTGTCGAGCATACAAGCAATTGGAACTGGTCGCCATTTAAAAGGCATTCAACTTCTTCAGAAGTTAAAAAATCGACTGGCGAACTACTAAAAGAGCAGCAGGCCGATGTGCTTGTAGAGCCGCAATACACTGTAAAACGTCGTGGTATATTCCGCGGTGGGTCGGTAACCGTCAGCGGTTATCCCGCTACATACCAGAACTTCAGGCCTATGACAGAAGAAGATGCGACTACCATCGCTACACTTGACGGGCAGTTACGCTGTGGCGGAAGTATGATAAATACATCGGCACCGATAGGTGTAAATAAGAGTTCTAAACCGGGTTTAATGAAAAATATCCTGAATAAAGTAACAGGGTTTTTCAAACGTGGTAACTGAAACTTGTGCAATTACATGTTAATCAGTCTGACTTAACATGTAATTGACAATATATGAGCGTCCGGCACCAAAATAAGTTCCGGACGCTCCATTTTTTATAACTTTCTCATTTGCCTTATTATCGTAGCAATTTAATAAATTATGATGATGGTCAGAACTATAACAAAGCCGCTGTACGCAAACCCGCGAGATGGCAATTTCCAGAAAAAAACATATTGTCGGGGTTAAAAACATGTGTCAATGGCAATTACATTGCCGCTGGACGTCAGCAAATTGTCAGCGCCAGAAAGTAAGATCGGGAATGTGGAATGGATTGCCGAGGATTGTAAATGGAATATCCCGTTCTTTCAGTAGGCCGAGGATTTCCCAGAAATTCCTGTGAAGAATGGGATCGCCACCGGTGATATAGAAATATGGCAACCGGTCTATGCGGTAACACATCTCGACGCATTGATGGAATACTTGTTCTCAATGAGAACGAGCCAATACGATATAATGAACTCGGACGGAAAATACCAGACATTTCCTCCCGTGTATTATCAAACCAATTTTACCCTTCAACGAGGATGTGTATTAATTCCCGACGGGGTGGTATAGGGAGTCGTCAGATACCGTCGTTGGTTTTGTAAATAAGTTTTATAGGTAAGGCGTCGGAGCTTGTAGCTGCGCCACATGATTGTTCTTTTTCCCCATTCCATCCGCCAAGACTGCTGTAGTCGTAGGGGTTAAAAACGACGTTACTGTAGCCCAAGTCCCACGAGGCGCAGTTGGGCTTATCGCTGACTGTATATGGACTGCGGAACCAGTATAAAGCTCCGGGACGCCGGTAGATGTTATAGGTCATCGGACGATACTGGTTAGCATCAGACGTCAGCAGAGCGGTAAGATTACTATATGTAAGTCGGCCGCTTACAGATTGTGTTGATGAATTGGCCCGTCGGCCCTGCCCCAACATACCCATAGGGAAAAGGATATTCCTGCCCCCATCGGGTTCATAGACGACGCAGGCGCGTACTCCGCGGGTGCTGTGAGTTCCCGAGTTGGTATCATCGATATATTCGTGGGCGTCCTGGAATGATTCGGCAGTTTTTGTGGCTCCGTCAGCGTAGGCAATACCGAAACCAAATTTACAATTGTCGCGCAGGGCTTCAAACTGCCCCTTTGTCGGTACCTGAAAGAGTACATCTTTTTCTATGTTGACTGCTTTCCAGTTGTCGGCCCAGCGTCGGTTAAAACGGGTTTCGGATGCGGCATAGTTATACCATCCGAACCCCTGTATGCTACTCCAACGGGCTGTACGATTGGCTACGTTACCGGATTGGTTTACATATGCGGTGTAGATATCTTTCCCGTCTATATTCTCAATCCATCCGAGACCTGAAACCGAGGAGTTATATTCACGTATAGAGTAGTTGTACTGACAATGTTTGAGATATGAGCCTATGGATATGGGGCTGGCAGTGAGGGCTACAGGAACCGTACCTGTCGTGAGATGCTGGGGATCATAGGTCGTACGGTCGGATGTATAGGCTGTGGCATATACATTATAGCAGCTCCATGTCTGTCCCCCGAGCTTGACTCCGCGATGGTAACCCTGGCGCACGAAGATATAGTGGGTACAGGTATAGTCGTTGTACTCCACGAGAATTATTCCGCAGCGGGTCTGGTTGGAATTAATCGTGCTGGAGGGTTTGTAGGTGAATATGACATTCTCGTCGGTGGAGCCGGTGATATATTCGCCTTTTTCCCTGACGGTCCTACCGTTGCGGGAAAGTTCTATAAAATCTTCGGTACATGCGTAGATAGAGGCGCGCCATGGGCCATCGGATTTGATTGAAACATATTTTTGGGCACCGGCACCGTCAAGAATCTTTAGGTCGATCTCGAATGAATCGTCGTTGTCGTGGGCACGGTAGATGGCCTTGGGATTTTCAATACGTGGCACCTGGTAAATATTTGACACAAACTCCCAGACCTCCTCACCGAGTTCGTTTTTAAATGGAACCTGTTGACCGGTACTCGTAAGGTAGAGTGTATATTTTATCTTGGCGAGACGGTAAAAAGCGGGGAACGGGTTATTGCCGGAGAAGTCGGTAGATGGCACCATATCGTGGTTGCGGGAGTAAAGAGGAACCTTGAATGTGACGGATTTGTCAATGGGATCAAAGGAGGTGGGAATGACTGCGAGATTATAGGATCCATGTGAAATCTCGGGATGTTTATCATAATATTCCTCAAGCCATTGCAGACCGTATTTCGGCTGCTCCTTCGTCACTTTAGAGGGATCATAAGGCACATTGGCGCCGATTATCTCGCTCTCGTTAGGGGTAAGGGAGAGGAACCCCGCGTAGTTTTTTGGAACACGCACACCATTGACCAAGGTAGACAGATGTTTGTTGTAGGCTTTGAGATTCCATGCAAATCCATTGATATCCGTTGAGCTTCCGACTGATTGTGGGGCCATATTTCCGGTGGAGTCACACGGTATCCAGTTGTTTTCGATAATCTCGGCTTTGACAGTATACTTTTTCAGATCATCGGGATCATCGGAGCCGGTGATAAGTCGGAGGGGATAGGAAAGTTCCTCTCCGTAAAGATAGGTCATGTAGTAGTCCTTCGGACCTGTGAGCTGGGGAGAGTATTCTTTATATGAGATGTGCCAGTCGGCCTCGTTGGCGAATCCGCGGAGCTTTAGGGTGAGTTTATAATGGTAGTTGCGCTCGGCATCGTAATTGTAGGTGATATTTTTGCCGAGCATGAATCTGTAGCGTATGGGACCGGATGATACTTTCTCCGTATTCTTGCTTTCGTAGTAGCCTACGACTTCGATATAGGTACCGTTTTTTACGCGATCCTTGTAGTCCGGGCCATCCGCGGGCTGGTCGATGGGAGTGCCTAATTCATCGATCTGCTGCTCTTTGTTGTATTGCTCGCCCATTCCGGTAAAGTCACCTTGCATATTCTCGAAGAAGTAGAGGGCGCTGTCGGTCTCAAGATGGTTTTTGGCCCCTTTTACCCCGGAACCTTTTGAGACAATGATACCCCACTTTGAGTGCTGGGAGTTGTCGGCAGTCTCTGGGGTGTAGTATTTAAGCTCTTCACCGTTGGTTATCAGATCGTCGGCCCCGGGCGTGTTGTTTATGCCGAGAGCACATGTGCGAGGTATGTCGTGGATAGTGATCGACTTGATGTATACACGCACGGACTCCTTGAGGTCGGATGGATCGATGGCTACGGTCACTTTCGACACAAGACGCTTTATCCAGGCGTGGAGGTCACACTGATCCCGGTTGACGTACAGGATCGGGGCGTCGAATCCTTGTGACGTCTGGGCATTGGTTGTGGTAAAATATCCGAACATGGCATTATTTGCTTTCACATCAGTCTGCCATGTGAATGTCTTGGCACGCAAACTGTCGATTGAGGAGCAGTCGTCGTCGGACAGGTCGGCGACATTTGCTACGGCATAGATTTTATATCGTCCGTATGGGACTTTGTCAAGCGAAAAACTGGCGTGGGGTGTAGTCTCGTAAGTGGGGCCGATATTGGGACCGGTCTCCACGTCGGAGGGTTCGGCCGAGTTGCCGTTCTGACTGCATGCATAGTCGGGGAGAGAGCTTGCGAGTATTTTTTTATATAAAGTTGTCGTACCGTCGGCGTCGATGCTGTACATGACTACCCATAGGATGTCGACATTGTGTACAGCATTGCCCGAAGCGCGTGAATCCAGTGCCGGATCGAGAGGATGGAATGATATGGTAGCGCTAACGTTGGCCTCGCCTTCACCGATATAATCGGGGGCATATAGTTTGTCATCCTGACAACCGACAAGGCCGACAGCCAGAATCAACATTAGTGCGTAGATATAGCGTGATAACATTTAACTGTGTTTTGAGGTTCGTTGTTGATCGTTCAACCTCGCATTATGCCGGAGATTGGCTTGAGAATACATCCCCGGTATGGCACGAGGCCGACGTTGCATTTAATGGGGTCAGTAGATATATAATGCCCTACAAAAGTCCACATATGACTGCATATGGACCATATGGACTGATTTTTATCAATTTTGCGGTGTAATGTTCGGGAAAGAAGTCTAAAGTTATGTGGTTTTTTAATGAATCAATTGTGCCTGTTTTTAAGCCTTTTTGAACTGTAAATTTACAAATTTATTTCCGTCATACCAAATTATTTTAAAATCCATCATGTATAGATCGGAGCATATGGAGAGAGTAAACTGTTAGATATTAATGACTTACAAAAACTTTCAGCCTAACCGCCTTAACCAACTTTAACAATCCGCTCGATAGCCGAAACTCCTCTATAAAAGAAATATACACTGAAAATAATTAATTTGTCACTACGGAATTATCTACTATAGATTTGCTGCATCCTACCAGCAGGCAAAGCAGCACGGAGAAGGTAATCATCTTTTTCATGTTGCTCATATTTTTTAATGAAACCAATGCTATCGTATAAACAACTTCCCGACAAAAAAAAGTCACTGTAACGTAAAATTTTAACGTTTTTTTTCGGAAGCACCGCGACAACTTCACGGCAGGGTAATTTCTGATAACCTTATACTGAAAATGCCTCTCTATTTCAGGAAAGAGTAGATATTATTCATTTTTCTGTATTTCTTTGTTCGTGACTACAATAAAAACGGGGGTTGTGGCGGTCAGGATAATTTTGTAAATTTGCACGAATTATATACATTAGCCAATGAATACCGAAAAGGGATATGTCGACGCTCCTGTCGACCCTGCTATCGATCTGCGTCGGGCCATAATAGACCTGAAACGCGAAAAAAACGCCGTTATCCTGGCACACTACTATCAGAAAGGAGAGATACAGGATCTGGCCGACTATATCGGCGATTCTCTCGCTCTGGCACAGATTTCAGCCCGGCTGAACGAAAAAATAATCGTATTGTGCGGTGTGAATTTTATGGGCGAGACAGCAAAAATAATCTGTCCCGACAAAAAGGTACTCATTCCCGATCTTTCGGCGGGATGTTCGCTGGCCGACTCATGTCCGGCCGACCGTTTTGAAGCTTTCATAAAGGAAAATCCCGGACATACGGTAATCTCATACGTCAATACATCGGCAGCAGTGAAGGCGTTGAGCGACGTTCTGGTTACCTCGACCAACGCACGCCAGATAGTAGAATCATTTCCCAAAGATACACCAATCATATTCGGCCCCGACCGCAACCTGGGCAACTACATCAACTCGGTTACAGGCCGCAACATGAAACTGTGGGACGGAGCATGCCATGTTCACGAGAAATTCTCGGTAGAAAAGACCGCGAGGCTCAAAGCAGAAAATCCCGACGCGCCCGTACTGGCCCATCCGGAGTGTCCGCAGCCGATGCTGTTGCTGGCAGATAAAGTCGGCTCTACGGCGGCTCTGCTCAAATACGCCATTGAATCGCCTGCAAAAAAATTCATCGTGGCCACAGAGAGCGGCATACTGCACCAGATGCAGAAAGACTGTCCCGACAAGACGTTCATCCCGGCCCCGCCCAACGACTCGACATGCGCCTGCAACGACTGTGCGTACATGAAACTCAACACCCTCGAAAAATTATACAACTGTCTAAAATACGAAGCCCCCGAGGTAACCGTTGACCCGGAAATAGCCTCACGTGCTATCAAACCTATCAACCGAATGCTCGAAATATCTGAGCGTCTGGGACTTTAACGACATCACATCTACACAATGGAATACAACCACAAAGACATCGAAACCCGCTGGCAGCAGTACTGGAAAGACAATGCCACATACCGTAGCGAAATAGACCCGTCGAAACCGAAATTCTACGTTCTCGACATGTTCCCATACCCATCCGGGGCCGGACTCCACGTAGGACACCCGCTGGGCTATATCGCATCAGACATCTACTCTCGCTACAAACGTCTGCAGGGATTCAATATACTGCATCCCATGGGCTACGATGCCTACGGGCTTCCCGCCGAACAGTATGCCATCCAGACCGGGCAGCATCCCGAAGTGACTACCCGACAAAACATAGCCCGCTATCGCTCGCAGCTCGACAAAATAGGATTCTGCTACGACTGGAACCGAGAAATCAAGACCTGCGACCCCGACTTCTACAAATGGACGCAATGGGCGTTCATGAAGATGTTTGAACACTACTACGACACTGCGGCCGAAAAAGCCCGCCCGATTGCCGAACTTGAAGCATATCTGGCAGAAAACGGCACTGACGGCCTCAATGCCGCCGCGTCAAAAGAGCTCTCAATCACCGCTGAAGAGTGGAACGCCATGACCGACAAGCAACGCTCTGATGTGCTGATGAACTATCGCATAGCATATCTTGGCAACACGATGGTCAACTGGTGTCC
>CAZOCO010000091.1:0-8916 GCA_964578325.1 uncultured Muribaculum sp. | reverse complement strand
TAATGTCTTTAAGGTCACTCCCCCATTGCCACCCTACAACAGGCTCAAAGCGAACATTGACATACTTTTTTCCGACACCACCACAGCTTTTACTGTACTTCGGCATCAGGTGATGTATTCATTGACACGAAAATCCGTGTCAATAGATTGCCTGATTTATTAAAGAGATTATTTATTTAGTTTCTTTCTATTAGAATAGCAGCTCCATACAGAAAAAAGCAGAGCGAATACCATGCTTTGTAGTATGAGTTGTGCATTGATAGTTGGGTCATTATCAAATATAATATTAAACAGCTAACATGTCAGTCCGAATGCGAAGAAACTAACCGTTACTTGTACGAGGTAGATTTTGATTGTCTTGGTCATAGTCATAAATATTTTCTGCAAATATAAGAAAACACTGAATATTGCGCAGACATGATGCCACAATAACTATACCCCAACTGTAAAAATTTGCGGGTAAAATTATAAAAAAAATTGTATCTTTGGGTTCTGTTTTATTGATATATATGTCAACATTTTATCGTACAATATGCGTGGCGGTTGTCGCCTTAATAGTTTCGGTTGCGGGTATGGCGCAAAACGACTCCCTGCCGCGTAATACATTCGTTGCAGGTAAAAACACTTTTTTGCTCAATGGTAGTCCTTATGTGTTAAAAGCTGCTGAACTCCACTATCCACGTATTCCGCGTCCGTATTGGGATCATAGGATAAAGATGTGCAAGGCTCTGGGCATGAATACAATCTGTATGTATGTGTTCTGGAACATTCACGAATCCGAACCCGATAAATTTGATTTCAGCGACAATAAAGATATTGCAGGATTCGTGCGATTGTGTGGTGAAAACGGAATGAATGTGATTCTACGTCCGGGGCCGTATGTTTGTGCGGAGTGGGAGATGGGGGGACTTCCGTGGTGGTTGTTGAAGCATGACGGAATACGTTTGCGCGAGAACGATCCCTATTTCGTCGGGAGGGTTGAGAAATTTCAATCGGCGGTTGCCGGAGAATTGTCCGGTCTGACAATCGACAACGGTGGCCCTATAATCATGATACAGGTTGAAAATGAATATGGTTCATATGGCGTCGACCGTGAGTATATATCTTGTGTAAGAGATGTTTTGCGGCGCAATTTCGGCGAAAATGTCACGATGTTTCAGTGTGACTGGAGTTCTAATTTCGACAAGAATGGTCTTGACGATCTGGTGTGGACGCTGAATTTCGGCGCCGGCGCCGATATCGATTCGCAGTTTGCTCCGTTGAAGTGTGCAAGGCCAGATGCTCCGCTTATGTGTTCTGAATTCTGGAGCGGATGGTTTGACAAGTGGGGCGCGTCTCACGAAACTCGTAGTGCCGATGATCTTATAGCAGGAATCGATGAAATGCTGTCAAAAGACATCTCGTTTAGTCTGTATATGGCTCATGGTGGTACTAACTGGGGCCACTGGGCCGGGGCTAATTCTCCCGGATACGCTCCCGATGTAACATCTTACGACTATGACGCGCCGATTAGCGAGAATGGTGCTGTTACGGCTAAATACCTTGCACTGCGTAGTACGATGGAGAAATATGATACGACAGTAGTGGAAACGGTAATCCCAGATCCCATTCCGACAATTGAGGTGCCTGAATTTTCACTGACCGCTTATGCCCCGCTGTTTGAAAACCTCCCGGTTCCGATTCACTCCCACGATATAAAATCAATGGAAACTTTAGGCCTGGGATATGGGTCGATATTATATCGTACTGATCTGCCGGCGATCGATACCGTTGCTACGCTTACTATAGATGAAGCGCATGATTATGCCATGATTTTCGTTGATAGAATGCTTGTAGGGACTGTTGACCGACGCAATGGAGAACGCTCTGTCTCGATTCCTGCTTTCGGGCGTCCGGTTCAGCTCGATATATTGGTCGAAGCCATGGGGCGTATTAATTTTGGACGAGCCATAAACGACCGCAAGGGAGTTACATCTGATGTAGTATTGTCGTTTCCCGGCAATGCTGCTCGGCAGAGTGTAAGCCTGAAAGACTGGAGTATATATTTGCTTCCAGATGAGATGGATTTTTATCGCAATATGACATTTGTACCGCTAGCCGATGGCGACATGGGGCCCGGGGTATATCGCAGCACCTTTTACATAGAAAAGCCCGGTGATACATTCCTTGATTTTTCTTCGTGGGGCAAAGGATTGGTATATGTTAATGGTTATCCGCTTGGTCGTATTTGGTCTGTCGGCCCGCAACAGACGCTATACACGCCTGGATGTTGGCTTAAATCTGGTATAAATGAAGTGATGGTTTTCGATATTATTGGCCCTCGGACTTCCACTATTATTGGTCGCGATAAACCGGTGCTTGATCAGCTCAATTCAGTTGCATCTTCCGATGTTATCGCGCATGAAATAGCCCTTGATGCAGAAAAATGCGTATTTTCCGGGCAGTTTCCTGGCGGTAATGGTTGGAAGCAGATCGATTTTGATCAAAATGTCGATGGCCGATATATCTGTGTCGAAGCAATTGATTCTTACTCTATCGGAAACGAGGCTGCTGTTGCTGAACTGTATGTCGTTGGTGCCGATGGTAACCGTATATCAAGAGAAGAATGGAAAATATCGGCGGTAGACTGTGAGGATATGACTACCGGCAACAATTCAGCTGCTAAAATTTTTGACTTGCAGGAGTCTACCTATTGGAGTACCGGCAATGAAAAACCGTTTCCTCACTATGTCGTAGTTGACCTTGGAGAGGCATACTCTATTTCGGCTATACAATACCTGCCACGAATGGATAGCGGAGCTCCAGGAGCTATACGTAATTTCCGTATTTACGTGAGCGACATTTCCTTTTAGACATTCATACTACGTGGTATACATCGCTACGTGACATTTATTGAAATTAACCGGAAAACAGTTGCGTTGTCTGTGATTATTCCCTAAATTTGTGTAAAGACCAATTTAATCAGAATTTCAGAATATTATGCAGCCCGACTATATATATGAACTGACTATGAAAGTGCGCGACTACGAGGTCGACAGTCAGGGTATTGTCAACAATGCCAACTATCTGCACTATCTCGAACATACCCGCCATGAATTCTGTGACAGTGTCGGTGCTTCATTCCATGCTATGCAAGAGAGAGAAATCGACCCTGTTGTGGCTCGCGTGGAGATAGACTACCGGTCACCGTTGCGTATGGGCGAGACGTTTGTGTCGAAACTCGCGCTTGAACGTCAAGGAATCAGATTTGTATTTTATCAGGATATATTCCGGCCCGACGGCACGCCGGTAGTTAAGGGGCGTGTCATTGTGGCTCCGACGCGTCGTGGTCGGCTGACACGTGGCGACGAAATGGCCGAACTGTTTAAAGATTATCTCTGATAATACCTTGTATCGGTTATGGCAGACGATACTATGCTTTATCGTGTAGCACTCTCGTCGGTGCGCTCAATCAGGCCTTTCGATGCAACGCAGTTGGTGGCGAGGCTTGGCTCGGAAGCGGCATTTTTTAAGGAAAATGAGTCCGCCCTGATTGCTCTTGCCGGCCGTCGGTTGTCTGCATTCGGCCGTGATTATCGCGATAAGTTGCTTGAGTCTGCACGCCGTGAGATTGACTTTATCTCGAAATATAATATTAATGTATGTTACTACACCGACAAGGAATATCCGTTAAGGCTTTCGCAGTGTGAGGATGCTCCCCTTATGATATATTCACTCGGCGACTGTAACCTGAACTCCGGCCATGTGGTCAGCATTGTCGGTACGCGTCATGCTACAGCGTATGGAGCAGACTTTGTCGGTGCGTTGGTTGCCGATCTGGCTTCATCGCTCGATGGATTGGTGGTAGTGAGTGGACTTGCATATGGTACGGATGTTAATGCGCATAGGGCCAGCCTGGAGTGCGGTGTGCCCACCGTCGGTGTCCTTGCCCATGGATTAAACAAGATATATCCCGCGTCTCACCGCGATGTCGCCGACCGGATGTTGCATACCGGCGGTATGTTGCTTACGGAATATTTGTCGTGTGACGTTATGTCGCGCGCCAACTTTCTGGCCCGTAACCGTATCATTGCCGGACTGGCCGATTGTACTGTTGTGATTGAGAGTGACCTGAAGGGTGGGTCGCTTGTAACGGCGGAGGCTGCCATAGAGTACAACCGCGATGTGATGGCCTTGTCGGGTCGGGTCACCGACCGATATTCGCGTGGCTGCAATAAACTGATAGCCGATAATAAGGCGGCTCTTATTACGTCGGCTGCCGATCTAATGGCCTGCATGAACTGGCACCCGCGAAAAGGTGAGGGGCATCAGCGACAACTTGCAATAGAGCTGTCGCCCGATGAAGAGGCTATTTGCGACTGTCTGCATCAAAGTGACGATGCATCGGTCAATGATATGTCTGCTATGCTTGATATTCCGGTACATGCACTCATGTCGCTTTTGGTCGATATGGAATTCAAGGGTATAGTGGCGTCATTGCCGGGAGCACGCTATCGACTTGTCAACTTTTAAATATATATTTGCGTTTACTCATTATATCACTTAAACGACTTTACCAATGACAGCACAAAAGACAATACAATCGTCGGAAATGATTATCAACCCCGACGGATCTATATTTCATCTGCATCTGCGTCCCGATCAGCTCACCGACCGCATCATACTTGTCGGCGACCCTGGACGAGTAGATATGGTAGCTGAATTTTTCGACACACGTACGTTTGAGGTTTCTTCGCGGGAGTTTCATACTATCGGCGGCATGTATCGTGGCAAGCCTATCATGTGTCTGTCTCACGGTATCGGTCCGGATAATATCGATATTGTCGTAAACGAACTTGATGCACTGGCCAATATCGATTTTTCTACCAGACAGGTGAAGCCTGTACACCGCACATTGACTATGGTGCGCATAGGTACATCAGGTGCGCTTCAACCTGAACTTATTGTAGGTACGCCTGTTATCGCGGCGCATGCGATAGGATTTGACGGTGTGTTAAATTACTATGCCGGACGCAACGATGTGTGCGATCTCGACTATCAGAATGCATTTATGCAGGCAGTAGGGTGGAATCCCCTTTGGGCCACTCCATATGTCGTCCCCGCCGACCACGAACTGGTGGAGCGTATCGGACGTGATGACATGGTGCGAGGTCACACTATTTCGGCAGTAGGATTTTATGGCCCGCAGGGGCGAGAGTTGCGTCTGCCACTGGCCAATCCCGACCTTAATGCACGTATTGAGGCCTTTCGCTACGACGGAGAACCTGTCACTAATTATGAAATGGAATCGGCTCCACTTCAGGGGTTATCCTTATTGCTTGGTCACAAGGCCATGACTGTATGCTCGATTATTGCCAACCGTGTATCTACGCAGGCTACCCCGAATTATAAGACCGCTGTGCGCGACCTTATAGCAACTGTACTCGATCGTATCTGATATCTTTTATATAAACAACAGGATAGCTAACTGTACAAGTATCACCCTGGCAAACATTGATACAGGGTATACTGTCGCATACGCTACCGAAGGCGAGTCGGATGTCACGGTGGAGTTGGCATACTCCAATGCCATCGGATTTGCCATTGAGCCGCACAGTAATCCGGCCGTTGTCGCGTAGTCGAGCTTAAGTAACTTTAGCGCTATGATACCGATTATCAATGTCGGTACTACCGTCAGTAGCAGACCGATGCTTATCCATAGCACCCCTTCGGCGCGGAATATTGTTTCGAAGAAATTTGCTCCGGAATCAAGCCCCAGGCAGGCCAGGAATAGGGTCAGGCCAATGGAGCGTAGCATGCGGTTGGCGCTCGGAGTTGTATAGATTGCCATATGCAGTCGCGGGCCGAAGGTGCCTATTATGATACCCATAACTATCGGGCCACCGGCAAGCCCTATCTTGACGGGTGCAGCTATACCGGGGAATGACAGAGGCACTGCGCCAAGTAACAGGCCCAGCACTATGCCTATGAATACAGCGACAAGGTTTGGCTCGTCAAGGTCGTCGACCGCATTGCCGAGAATTTCTTCAACCTGTCCTACCGCTTCATTTTCGCCTACGATTGTCAGTCGGTCGCCAAGCTGAAGCCGTAGATCCGGTGTCGCCAACAGTGGTACCCCCGAACGATATACGCGCGATATGTTGATGCCGTAGAGGTTGCGCAATTTGAGCGATCCAAGCAGCTGTCCGTTCAGATTGTGACGTGTGACTATCACGCTGCGCGATACAAGTTTCCGGTCTATCGAATCCCAGTCTATATCGGCGCGGTTCCAGTCCTGCTGTTCCTGCTCCCCGAATATCAGTTCGAGCGATTGCACGTCGGTCGGTGAGGATATCACCAGCAAGTGGTCTCCCTGGTCGAGAGTAGTGCCAGATGTCGGAATTTTGACTACCCCGTTGCGCCACAGACGCGAGATTACGAACTTCAGGTTTGTCACGTGTGCTATGTCTGCGATCGTTTTGCCGCATATACCCGGGTTGCAGACCTCAAACTCGGTGATGACGGGTTTGTCTGCACTATATTCCTGTGTGGTATCTATTTTTTCGGGTGTTACCCAGAAACGGCGCATGACGATGAGTGCCACAATTACCCCGACCACACCAAGTGGATATGCTACCGCACATCCTAATGCCGGGGTCGACGACGGGATGCCAAGCTGTGTCAGTGTCGCCTGTACGGCACCCAGCGCCGGAGTATTGGTGGTTGCGCCGCAAAACAGGCCCATAAGGTCGGGTAGCGAGATTGCGGTGATGTAGGTCAGCGATATAGTCACCGCAACGCCGATAATCGCCAGCGACAGGCCAAGCATGTTAAGACGCACTCCACCGTGACGCATTGAATTGAAAAAGCCGGGACCAACCTGTAGTCCAAGCGCGTATACAAACAATACAAGTCCGAAATTCTCGGCAAATACCAGCATGTTGCCATCGATAGAGAAACCGAAATGCCCCGCAACTATACCGGTGAAAAATACAAACGCTACGCCGAGCGATATCGAGCCGAATCTGATTTTGCCAAGAGAGAGACCGATTGCACATACGATCGATATCACTATCAGAGCTTGTACGGCTGAATGATATTCAGTGAGCAGATTTAAAAAGTCCATCTGAATGTGTAAGGGGTGACGACAAAACGAAGGCCGCGACGCCTGTCAGGCGGCACAGCCTTCGCTGAAGTTTTTTCGTGAGTTGGTTGTTATGCTTCGGCAATAGGCTGCACATTGATATATGCACGGCCGTTTTTACCGGTGGTGAACACAACAACACCGTCGATAAGAGCGTAGATGGTGTGGTCTTTACCCATGCCTACATTCAGACCCGGGTGGTGTACTGTACCACGCTGACGCTTGATGATGTTGCCAGCTTTAGCTTGCTGTCCACCAAAAATTTTTACGCCGAGGCGTTTGCTTTCTGATTCGCGGCCGTTCTTAGAACTACCGACACCTTTTTTATGTGCCATATCTTTCTGCGGGTTTAAGCGTTAACGATTGATTTTACCAACACTTTAGTGAATTGCTGACGGTGACCGTTTTTGCGACGATAGCCTTTGCGGCGTTTCTTCTTGAAGACGATTACCTTGTCACCCTTGAGCAGGGGAACGGCTACTTCACACACTACTTTTGCTCCTTCTACGGTAGGAGCACCGACTTTTACGTCACCGTCGGCGTCTACGAGCAGCACGCGGTCAAATTCAACCACGTCGCCTTCTTTCTTCTCGTCGCCGAGGTAGTGAACATACAGGAACTTGCCGGCTTCTGCCTTGAACTGCTGTCCCTGGATCTCTACAATTGCGTACATCTGTTAACTTATTGTATTACAGGATTAAACTCCGACAGGCGGATGGCTGGCCCTCAAGGGTGCGCATCGCTTTCTTCAGCCTGTGCGAAAAAATGCTCACAAAGTTACTCTTTTCCCGCGACTTAAACAAGAATTTTTTTATCTATCTACAGTAAAGTATAGCCATACTGCACCATACTGCACCCGCGGCGAGCGGGTGATGCGCTACCTGCTTGTCATCCACTCCCGTAGGTGGAACATACTTTTTGATATGTTAAACCTTTATATCAAACATCTATTGACTTTTAATCAGTATTCAGGATGATGCTGTTTCGATGTTCGATTATTGTCTTCATATTCTTCTGTGCCCATTCAGTGAGGTTGATTATGCGAGGTGGCGGGAGGTATCGTCGGGAATAGCGTCGGGGGAGGTGTGGATAGTGCGGTTGATCTGATGGCGGTCGCACCGGCGTTGTTCCCACGCGGATATGAGACTGAGATCGGCCGGGGTTAGCGCGGGGAGCCCCCACTGGCGACGGTGTCGATCGTACCACAAGCGGAATGTGCGGGCGTAGTCGGGACGGACGTAACGGCACTCGCGCAGATGGAAACGGGGGATGTGGTACAATTGTGCTTTCATGATGGCGCAAAGGTAGCGCTATGGAGCGGATGTGAATCGCGGTTTTATCGCGAAGGTTAAGAGACAGAGTGTATTGACAGTCTAAAACACAGGCGGTCGCCATAATTAAATGACGACCGCCAATATCGGATATTGCGGAAATCCGCAAATATTCATACGTTTATTACTTCAGAGCGTCCTTTACCTTATCGTTGGGGACCATCTCTTCTTTGAAGACGTAAGCGCCGGTTTTGGGCGACTTCACCATCTTGATCACCTTGCTGTAGGTGCGGCCTTCGCCTTTCTGAAGCGATGCAACGGTTTTCTTTGCCATATCTTAAGTGTGATTGAGAGATTATTTAATTTCTTTATGAACAGTGACGCGCTTGAGGATAGGGTTGTATTTTTTGAGTTCAAGACGCTCTGTTGTATTTTTGCGGTTCTTTGTTGTGATATAACGAGAGGTACCGGGCATACCGCTTGCCTTGTGCTCGGTGCATTCGAGGATGACCTGAACGCGAT
>CAZOCO010000090.1:0-8926 GCA_964578325.1 uncultured Muribaculum sp. | reverse complement strand
GCGCGTGTCGACGTGCTGGCGGTAGAGGAGACGGTTGCCGTCGTTCGGGTGCTGGAGGAAAAATGGGGTGGACGTATCGATTTCACCGATTTCCTTCTTCTCCTCAAACTTAACGGGGAATGGAAGTGCGTCGCCAAAGCCTACGACCAGAATTCCGATACCATAAAGAAAGGAGAGTAATCAGATGAAAATAGTAGTTATTACCGGAAGCCCTCGCAAAGGAGGGAATAGCTTCGCCATGACGGAGGCTTTTATAAAAGAGGCGGAACAATGCGGACATACCGTCCGGCGTTTTGATGCGGCATTTCTGAAGATCGGCGGCTGTCATGCCTGTATGACCTGTTACAAGACGGGAAAGGCCTGTTCATTCGATGATGATTTCAATACGATTGCACCGGCCATTCTGGAGGCGGATGCGGTCGTATATACGATGCCCGTGTATTGGTATTCCATTCCGGCGCAAATCAAGGGCGTGATAGATCGCATCTTTTCGCTGGTTGTAGGCGGAAAAGAGATTGCTGGGAAAAAGTGCGGATTAATCGCCTGTTGTGAAGAAGACGACGTAACCGTAATGGATGGAGTACGTATGCCGATAGAACGCTCAGCCGCCTTGCTGAAATGGGATATGGTGGGTGAAGTGCTCGTTCCCGGCGTGTTTGTCGAAGGAGATATAAACAAAACCGACGGCTGCGCCCAGGCGGCCGCATTAGCTAAAAAGTTCTGATATGAAAGTTTTGCTGATAAACGGTAGTCCGAATAAAAATGGATGCACATTCACTGCCTTGAGTGAGGTCGCACAGACACTCCGGACGCATGGCATTGAAACAGAGATTCTCTATCTCGGCAACAAACCGGTGGCAGGCTGTATCGCGTGCATGAAATGCTTTGAAACCGGACATTGTTTTCGTGATGATGCGGTTCGGGAGATACAAGACAGGTTGGCCGAGTTCGATGCCATCGTCCTCGGTTCGCCGGTGTATTACAGCCAGCCCACGGGACAGATTACATCCTTCTGTCAGCGTCTGTTCTTTTGCAAGGAGAGCGAAATGGCGGGCAAACTCGGTGCTTCCGTCGTGTCATGCCGTCGTGGAGGCGCCTCCGCCACTTTTGAACAGCTCAACCAGTATTTCACCATCAGCAACATGCCGGTTGTATCTTCCCAATACTGGAACTCCGTGCATGGTTTTACCCCCGATGATGTCCACAAGGACAAAGAAGGGTTGCAGACCATGCGTACGCTCGGAGAAAATATGGCCTGGATGCTGAAAGCGCTTGACGGAAAGAAACGTCCAGATTACGATCCCCGGCAACGCACCCATTTTATTCAGGATAAATATTGAATCTAATAAACAGATTATACTTCCACATCAACCGATGCCGGGAATACACGGGCAGGATCGAAAAAGAAAGCGGTCGATTCTATCATCGTGGCGACTGACGGAGCAACTTTGCCCTCGAATGCTTTCTTGCCGTTTACAATCACGGTGACAGGAGAATCCATATCCACGAGTTCGCTGTTGAGATAAATGCGGATCTTCCCGGTGGTCGCCGGCAAGGCGGTGCGCTCCGCATCCACATGCATCGTCCAGCCGTCTTCGCTCACGGATTCGGTTGGAGTGACGGTTACGGAATAGATATTGAGGGTTATGGTATTGCCTTCGATAGTCATTTCGTAAGCATCGTGCACATTGCCGTCGGTCTTGCCGTTCTGGCCTTCAAGGGCCCGGAGGTTGTAGAATCCCTCGCGGCATTTGTAAGATTCGCCGTTGACATTGCCCAGTGCATAGTTCTCCCAGTAAACATATTTCGGATATGGATTGCGCGTGTGCTCTCTCAGCTTGGCGGTGATACCGTTGTAGCCGTAGGTTTTCGGATTCTCGATATACAGACTGTGGCCTGCTCCGGCCATGATGTCGATGTAATGCTCATAGTATCCCGGGTGTTCCTGCGCCATTTTATCCCAAAATTCCTGCGCCTTCCGGGTACAGCGCAGGCGTCCGTACATGGTGTCGTGCTCGCCCGTGCGTGCACAATAGAAAATGTTGGCGGTGTTGGCAGGTGCGAAGCTATACATCGGTTCGCCGCCGGCCATCGGACCTACACCTGCCAGATAGTCGGCATAATATCCGCAGAGCCGCTGAGTGCCGTAAGCACCCTCGGAAATTCCCATCATGTAAATTTTGTTCGGATCCACCGTACCGCTGACATAAGCTGCACGGATGATGCTCTCCCAGGCTTTCTGGCGCGAAGGCTGGAACCAGCGGCAGCCTGTTCCGCCCTTGGGACTCTGCGGTATGAAATAGAGGGACGGTGAGTCCTGGTAATAGGCAGACCAGGTGAATGTTGCATCGAATTCGCTCTTCGCATCGCCCGAGCCGTGGAAATTCAGGAACAGAGGCCAGCCGCCGGCTGGTTTCGTCCCTTTGTTGCCCAGAGCGTAAGACATCTTTTCGCCATTGGATAGGGAAAGCTCGCCGGAGTAATCGTAAGCACCGGCTTTGTACTTCGCGATGAGGTCGAGCGGCTCGGAGAGTTCCCCTTCGGTGGACTTTACGGAATAGGCATAAAGATCCCATATATGTCTTGCTGTCTGGGCATCGGGTGTTAGCCCGTTGAGGTCGGGCATATCGGCATTTTCATCTTTCAGGAGAGCGGAAAAATAGTCGACGATTTCTCCGTCGACGCCTGTCGGTTTATTTTGGAAAGTTGGTCCGTCAGACGAACAGGACGATATAACGGAGCCAGCAGACAATGAAAAGGCTGCAGCAGTCATCATGACAAGAAATTTCTTCATTGGAACAAAAATTTTATTGGTAACGCATCCCACGCGATGCTTCTTTTAAATATTGCCGTACAAATATACGATACGCAACCAATAAATCAATCGGAATCGGTTGTTTTTGAAGAAACAACACTCAGAGGTTGCATATCGAAATTATACACATAAATCGGTGACATTTTTTGAAATGTGAAAGTGTCACCGAATTTGTCTGTGACTGTCACCGGATTTCGCCATTTTCAGCTATTCCTCTGAAAAGTAAAAGCCCTGTAAGGTTTTAATTTACAGGGCTTCTCTTGATTTTTATTTGAATCTCCGCGGAGAGAGAGGGTTATGAACTTACTCTCTTCAAAATCCTTATTATCAAGGTGATAATTATCTCAAAGTGTCGCTTAGTAACGATTTAGTAACGAAATTTTGTCCGTTATAGTCTCTTACTGGCATTCAAGTGTCTGCTCATGCGTTGTTACTATCACAAAAGTAATCATTTAATTTTGATTGGATCCAATAGAGCTATGTGTTTGCAAATTTTATTTTGCGATCGTAAATTTAAAAGAATAGGTATCTTTTTAATCAAACAGACTTTTCCATTAACCCTCGCGCACCTTCATAAGAACAGCTCTCAGAGCTTTTTTCTTGCGCCTTTTCTAATAGGAATTTTACCAAAGGTACTGTCAATTTATGAATAGAGGTGATTCCGGAATCTACCATCGTATTAAGGAAGACTGCTGTTGTCCAGTCGCCCGCCCCAGATGTGTCTATTACTTTATTGTTTGGTACGGCAGGTAGTATTTCCCATCCCTGATTAAAGAGATTGAATCGTAAGCCTTTGCTACCCAAGGTTTGAATGAAAAGCTTGTCTTGGTAGTTTTCCGTAAATGAGGTATCCGCTAAGCGTTGGTCGGAAAATTTAATAATATCACTATTGGCAAGGCATTTATCGAATAGATTTATATTTCCGCAAATTGATGAAGGTTCAAAAAAAACCAGGATCTTCTTCTCATGGAAGTATTCTGCTAGAGCGACTGTAGCAGGATTCATCCGATCGAAAAAAAATACAGTTGGTTTAAACGTTAGAGATTCTGCAACCTGCATACCAACTTTTTTGGTAATGGGTTTATAATCAAGGAAAAAACCTCCTTTGTTGCCTTTGAATGTGAATTTATGTGTGGGGTTACCATTTTTGTCAATAATGTTATGTTGGATGATGACAGGTGTGGCACCGTCGTCAAGAGTACTCACAAAATCAGTATGAACACTGTTGGCAACCATATCTTTCAGCATAGTGTGTGAGTAGTCTGAGCCATTAAGACGAGCTATAGGATATGACTCCCAGCCCATATAAGCCAGAATCATCATTACATTGCCGCATGTGCCACCTACTTTATACGATACAGCCTTTTCTTCATTACCCCGCATCAAAATATCTAAGCAAACAAGACCTGTTCCTATACATATTTTTGTATTCATCTTTCTTCTCTTTATGTTATAATAATCTAAGTTTAATGTTTACTATATGCTTCACCGGTTATCCACATCAAGAAAGGCTCACTGTTAGTGTTTTTCTCTTTAAGTTTTTCTGAATTCCCAATGTTATAGTCTGTTGAACTGACATTGTAGATGGCTACACAATCGTTGTGTTCTAATCCTAGCAGCAGGCCGCCTAGAGAGAGAAGTTTACTGGTAAGTAACGCAATTCCGAAGCAGACATGTTCGCTGATAGGTTTCAAGGTTTTCTGATGTTCACTCATCATTTGCGACACAATACGGTACAATTCAAACGGATTCTGCTCGTCGGCATATGTGATACTCTGTGGCTCCGTAAATTGTTTCTCACTGAAGAAGTCGTGGTATTCTTGCAAAAGCTCGTCCGAACGGCGTGGATTTTTTGACGGGAAGGGTAGTACAGGAAACATGTCGAAAGGTTGGAAGTTGTTGTAGATGCTGCGTAATAGTGCTACATTTTTTTCCCCAATCAGTGGAATCAGGATATTCACGCGGTCTAATATCGATTCTACGCTCAGCATCGACTTGAAACCTCGAAGTGCCTCCATATTATCTGTGGGTACGTTCTTGGTAATTTCATTGTCTATCTCTACATTTTCGGATACGGCAAAAAAAAGGTTTTGCTTATGGTTATCGCGAAGTTTGTTAAATAGAGCCTTGGCGATATTGAAGTAAAATGCGCGAGGCAAAGAACTGACATCTAAAATAATGTCAGTGAAATTACTCAAGTCCTTATCGCTTATCTGGCGACTCATCAGTGCAATACGTTTGTCCCACGGCAATTGGGAGTCTATCAGAATTTCTGTGAGTTTGAAGCCATATTGTGTCTGAAGATTGTTTAAATCCTGTATATTCGCACTATATAATTTGCTATTCTCCGAGTGAACGCTGCCGTCGGGAAAATCGAAAGCAATACACTCCACCTGCAAATCTTCCACTGTCTGTAACAATAGCCGAAGAATGTTGTTCATCCTCGGATCAAAACCTTTTCCTAAAAGGAAGAGGATATACGAAGCAGGCTTATTCTTGTAAAACTCTTTCCAGAATTCTCTAAGCTTCTCCTTTTGGTGATACATTACATATGATTCCCATCGGTTGTTCATATCCACTTATTGAGCTTTTGTAGAGACAATTTACGCCAACCACCACGCTTCAAAGGCAGTCGAGCATAGGCACAAAGCCAGTTATTTATATAGAATACAGACCAGTTCTGTTCTTTCTTTCCTTGGGTCAGAATCTCTTTTTCCAATATATTATAAGCTAAGCAGTCTTTTAATATTAGAGACAGTTCTTGATAGGCTGAATCCTGAAACCAAAATCCGTCCTTACCAAACTTCCCTGAGTTTTCCTCCTTCACAGCAAAACCTGACACAGTGCGGTAAGAATAACTATTTGTGAAAGTTTCAGCCTTGCAAAACTCGACCAACTGCATCAGAAAGTTGTAAATTTTGTTGCCACGCTTCAGACGCTTAATCTCATCCAGCTTACTCATACAAAATTCTCTTACAATCTCATCTTGCTCTTCGGCTGTCAATTCAAAGTTGGAAGTGTCCATAATTTTCTTAGCCATAAGCAAATCATACATCTTCGATGCAAGATTAAGAAATTGCTCAATGTTGTTGGATGAAAGATCAATCAATGTCTGTTGTCCATAGTACTGGGGAAGCTTGGTTATTTCACCAGGCAACAGTTCGACTGCAAGTGGATAAAGTGGTTCAAGCAACCCATCCAACTCCTTTGGCTCATAACCAAATAGTCGCATATTGCCGGTATCGGTCTGCCGTGAGGCATGCATTAGCATTGCACGGCTATGGATAGCTTGCTCATAAGGATCTTCCTGACTTAAGGCCGTAGCACTATCGCGATACGTACCGTAGTTGGGTAGCTGTTCCAGTCGACTCAGATATTTTCTACAGGCTTCATTGTAAAGAGCTTTGTAGTTCACTGCAATTTCTCCAGCCAATGAGGTGAATAGACTAATCCCGGCTGATGAAAAATCTGAACGTAAAGCAGCAATGCCTCTGACCATGCTATTGAATAGTTTTTTGGCCAGATTTTCCAAACGAATCACCTGAAAGTCTCGACCTTTGATATTGTTATCAAACAGAATGTCTTCTGTACTTAAAGTTTCCAGTCGCTCAGCTATCCATACTGTGGCATTGCGGCGCATTTCAGCCACTTCGCTTTGGATGATTTTCTGCTGTTTATTTGAGAGTTTATGTCCATCATCTATCTGAAAAATAAACTCATCGCAGATAGAAGCGCCGTTATAGCTGAACCAGTTGGCTTTCATCGCACTTAGAGAAAACAGACTGTTGCTGCCCTTAATGCCACCGTCGGGAATGGTAAAGGTGTCTAAAAACTCACAGATCTTACGCTCCTGTTCGGCTGCCCAGTTCAACAATTCCTTGCCGCTGTAACTTACTTTGAAGTCACCAAACTCCGGTATAGGTTCTTCAGGGGTATAGATAATCTGCTCTAAGTCTACGTACTTGATCCGGACCAACGTCATACAAGTTTTTAGTGTAGCCAGAATAATGCGAGCATTCAGTAGGGAAAGGAATATGCGTTTTTGCTCCACAGGATCAAATAGTTCATCGTCTTCAAGAAACTCGTAATCGCGTCCCATCTGCAAATACACACCACACCTTTTAATGTGTTCGCTGTCTTTTACTCCCAGTTTCTTGAGTTTCTTGAACACGTCGTTTTTATCGAATTTTTCGATGATATGTTGCAGAACTGAGGGGGAGAATAAACGTAACAGCGTTGTTTTTCCTGCTCCCGGAGAACTCAAGATATAAGTCAGTGTCCCCCACAATGTATTGTTAGCATTATGATCTTCCAGGTATGAGAGGGGCTCTGACGAGAAAAGTTCTAGAAACATCTCATCTGATTCAATCCGTTCTGAAGCGCGAAATGCAAAGGGATTCTTATAGATATTCATACGGCTTAGTGTCGACTGATTCTAGGAAAGAGACCTCGGAATTTATTACTGTCTTGCCAGAGAATAGGCAAGGAGTTGTTGGGCGTATTATGTGAGAGAACTACTGGTAGTGCACACTCGTCAAAACCAAGCCAAGGCTTGTTATGTTCACCCACCTCATAACTATCGGTAATCACGGCAGTTTCATCGAAATACTTGTCTTTTTTTAAGACCAACATTAGGGTTGGGTCGCCCTTGATCTCATCAGCGAGTGAATCTTCAAGGATTTGTACGGTATCAACGTTGAAGTTTACTTTTCGTTCAAAACAGCATGAATTCAAGTATGCCTTAAGGTCTTCATTTATCCTCTTCATTGCTTTTTCGGTGGCTATACAAAACAGGATGTTTATACGTATCGTTTGTTGCTGGGGAGCTATCAGCAGACTCAGATGTTTAGTTTTGTCGTTCTCATCGGTTTTTATACACAATTCTTCGATGATTTTCTGGAGTTTACCATGATATTTGCCGTCATTTTGGTCATACCGGATGAAGCTCTTGCCACTTGCAGTGAAGTCATCAACGAGGAAGAGACTCTTGAAAAAAGGGGTCTTTTCTCCTTCCAATACCTTGTCCTTGCGCAATTTTGCCAACATATCATCTAATTTCTTTCCATCTGGATAGTAGTTGGTAAGTACTTGTTCGTTGCTCAATCCTGCACTGCGGCGCAAAATGTCGGTATGAGCTCCGTCGCTCAGCCCAATTATTAGTGAAGAACGTTTTTCAACATCAAACAGCCGCCTCACTTCCTTGTTAGAAAGCATATAAGAGGGCATGCTGGCTTCGGTTGTTGCTATCTTCTGAAGGATAGGACGCATCTTACTGTCATATAGTAAATCTACCAGATAATTCATCTGGGTAGAAGATATAAATACCAGTTTCTCCTTGATAAACTTAAAAGCTATATCTCTGTCCTTAGCATCCTCCAGCTGGTTAAGCCATTGCACCAAACTGCTCATAAAACGTGTGCCAGGCATATAACGGCCGTAGGTATCGTACTTCATGCTGCCCATAAACTCAAGGGCAGCGCGTTCAGTGGCTAATTGCTTTGGATCCCACTTCATAATGCTAGCAAGCAGCTGATTGGCTAAATTACTGTTCATATGCTAAAATTACATTTAATCTTCCCATCCCTTGCAGACAGATGACTTAGATAGTAGAGCGTAGCTTCTATACCCTGTATTCCCGAAGGTACAATATTCCAGCAACAGTCTGCATTATGTGAAACCCTATCAACACTAAGCGATGCATTACATGTAAGCAGTTCATAGTCGTTGCCGTCTAGGCAACCGTAGTCTCCAATACACAAGGTATGCTCCTTGACCTCAACCACGTTCAGCTTGCTAGCTTTGCGATATACTACCACATCCATACTGTGGCTACTACGCCATACGTGTATGTCCATAAGCTGTTTGTCCCATATTATCTCGCAACAAGTAGCATATATGATTTCTGCATCTGTTTCGGTAGCTACGCCCTCAATAGACAACTGCTGATTACGTTTCATAATTTTATAGTTTATACAATCGCTGGGCAGACGTTTCTGTAGTGTTTCCTCTAGAGTCTTGAGTTCTGCATCAAGGGGTTTGTTCTTCCACATTTCCAATTCCTTGCTCTCATATAGAGTACACAGGTAAGCTCCATTATAATGGCCGACTTTA
>CAZOCO010000089.1:0-9107 GCA_964578325.1 uncultured Muribaculum sp. | reverse complement strand
TATGGCCGATCCTTCGGTAGGATATATACGGATATCTCGTTTTGCCGAGACTACAGGCAATGAGTTTGCCGCCGCTCTCGATAGTTTGCAACGTCTCGGAATGAAGAAACTAATTTTAGATCTGACCAATAATACCGGTGGATATCTTGGCGCTGCAGTAGAGGTCGCCGATCATTTTCTGCGACGGGGTGATCTGGTTGTATATACAGAGGGTCTGCATTCTCCGTATTCGGCATACACGGCCAAGGGTAGTACGTCAAAATTCGACGGGCCTGTAGTCGTGATGGTTAATCAGAATTCTGCCTCTGCCAGCGAAATTCTTGCGGGGGCTATACAGGATCACGACCGTGGAGTCGTAGTCGGACGCCGCACTTTTGGCAAAGGTCTTGTCCAGCGACCGTTCCCATTTCCCGACGGCTCTATGATTAGACTTACCACCGCCCGTTATTATACTCCATCCGGTCGATCTATACAGAAACCTTATATTAAAGGTGACGATTCAGAATATCGAAAGGATATCCGTGAACGTCTGTCGTCGGGTGAACTGATGCACGGTGACTCTGTGCATGTGGCAGACTCGTTAAGGTACACTACATTACGCACTATGCGTCCTGTATATGGTGGCGGAGGTATTTTACCAGATAAATTTGTAGCTCTTGACACTACGTGGTATACTCCTTATGCTCGCCAGCTCCTGGCCAAAGGTGTTTTCACTCTGTATGTACAAAATTTTATGGACAAAAATCGGAAAAATATTGCGGTTGAGTATCCTGATGCCGAAAGTTTCGTCCGGAATTTTGAAGTATCAGACAGTATGCTTGAGGAGTTCTGTACGAAAGCAACTGCCGAAGGTGTAGATTTCAATGACGAAGAATATGACCGTAGTCGTGAATATATAGAAACTACTCTCAAAGCGTTATTGGCACGCGATTTATACGATACCTCGACGTCGTATAAGGTATCGAATATGTATGATCCTATTTATATGCAGGCGATCGAACTTCTTGCGTCGCCTGAAGAATATAATAAACTGCTTTTACCTGCACAATGATAGAACACAATCAATTAAATAATCCGCTCCCCGAAAATGCAGTACTTGTCGGTTTGATTACTCCGAATCAGAATGAAGCCAGGGCTCGCGAATACCTCGATGAACTGGCATTCCTCGCTGATACTGCCGGAGCGGTTACCCGACATCGATTTTTGCAGCGACTTCCGCAACCCAATTCTTCAACATTTGTCGGAAAAGGAAAGTTGGAGGAGATCGCACAATACATAGAAGATAATGATATAGAACTGGCTATTTTTGACGATGATCTGTCATCAAAACAAGTTGCCAATCTCGAAAATATTTTGAAGGTAAAAATTCTGGATCGCACCAGTCTGATACTTGATATTTTTGCAAAAAGAGCGCAGACCGCCAATGCTAAAACTCAAGTGGAATTGGCACAATATCAATATCTGTTGCCTCGATTGACGCGCATGTGGACTCACTTGGAGCGTCAGCGTGGCGGTATCGGTATGCGTGGCCCCGGTGAAACGCAGATTGAGACTGACCGTCGAATTATTCTCGATAAGATTTCACGCCTCAAGGCAGAGCTTCAGAATATCGACAGACAAAAGTCAATGCAGCGCAAAAACCGTGGTAAGTTGACGCGTGTGGCACTCGTGGGCTATACCAATGTGGGAAAGTCCACTCTGATGAATCTTTTGAGCAAAAGCGATGTGTTTGCTGAAAATAAGTTGTTTGCGACGCTCGATACTACTGTCAGAAAGGTTATAATCGACAATTTGCCGTTTCTACTGACCGATACAGTCGGGTTCATAAGAAAACTTCCTACACATCTGGTTAATTCATTTAAGTCTACTCTCGACGAAGTGCGTGATGCAGATATTCTGATTCACGTCGTCGATATTTCACATCCACAGTTTGAAGACCAGATAGAAGTAGTAAACAAGACTCTTGCCGATATTTGTGGCGAGAATTCCGATAAGAAAATGATTCTGGTTTTCAATAAGGTGGATGCCTTTAAATATGTGCCTAAAGATGACGACGATCTGACTCCGCGAACACGTGAAAATATTTCGCTCGACGAGCTGAAAGCCTCCTGGATGGCCAAAATGAACAGCGACTGCGTGTTTATTTCTGCTAAAGAGGGTATTAACATCGACGAGTTGAAGCAAAAAATCTATGAGAAAGCTCGGGAGGTACATACGATGCGTTTCCCCTACAACGATTTCCTGTTTCAGAAATATGATGAGACCGATTTTGTCGATGATGAAAATTCGTAGTGTTGGAATCAGTATATTTAATTTACAATAAATCAATAATACATTATATGAAATTTGCTGCTATACTACCTCTTGCGGTAGTAACACTTATGACTGTTGTATCGTGCAACCGACAGGCGAAATGGACGTTAAGTGGAGAAATTGATGGGGCGGACAATGCCCGACTGAAAATTGAGCGTGCTGAAAACGGCGTATGGCTTACTCTCGACACCCTCTCAACCGATTCAAAAGGTAAGTTTAAATATAGTCGTATTCCCCTGGGTTACCCCGATATTTATCGCCTCGTTTACAATGACAAGTATATCTATTTTCCTATTGATTCAGTTGAGACTGTGCGAATTAAGTCTACGGCAGATGGTTTTGCCTCAGATTATGAAATTTCAGGATCGACTTATGCCGACAATATGATGACAATAGACCGATTGGTCGGCGACCGTGTAAAGGCTGTCGGAGCTGATTCTGCCTTGACAGATTCGTTGCTGAAACGTCAGCTTAATGAACTTGTTATTGCTGATCCGGCGGCGATAACAGCATATTATATTGTGTTGAAGCAGATTGACGGTCGTTTTTTGTACAATCCCGCTAATCCGGCCGACAACCGGATAATTGGTGCTATTGCCAACGCGTATACCGAGACGCGTCCTGGCGATCCACGCACACGCTTTATGAAAGAAATATATATGAAGAACAGGCCAAACCGTGGCCAGGGTGCCGAACAGTTTGAGGTGACGGAATTGCCTTACTACGATATTGATCTTATGGATCAGGATGGTACACATCACGTGCTGTCAGACATCGTGTCGAAGAATAAAGTTGTGCTTCTTAATTTCACTGCATACTCTGCCGAAGAGTCTCCTGCCTTCAACATAATGTTGGCCGATTCGTATCGTAAATATCATGATCGTGGTATGGAGATTTATCAGGTGTCATTTGACGGTGATGAATATCAATGGGGACAGACTGCGCGTAATCTACCTTGGATCACCGTTTACAATCCGATGGTGGGACAGTCGCAAAATATGGTACAGCTGTATAATGTTCAGGGGCTACCCACTACATATCTGTTTGTCAACGGAGAGCTTGTTGAGCGTATCGAAGATTACTCAAAACTCGACGCGATTGTTTCATCTCGTTTTTGACCGGTAGGTGACACTGCTGTTCTTCACATCCTGCTTTCCTTTTCACCACACGACCGAAGAGGTGTTTGTGCGATCAGAGCTTGAAGCCTTGTCGCGCGTATTTGACCGTGTCGTTGTCATTCCGCGCTTTGATTCAGGTGGATTGTCCGAAATAGATTTGCCAGGAGTGGAGGTCGATATGTCACTGGCTCGACATCCGTTCTCTAAATTTAAATTCTTGAAACTGCCTTGGCTATTATCCCTTAAGGTATTAAGCCGAGTCAAAACTGTGGCAAAAGAGGCGCATGGCGTAAAACCGGTTATGCGCGGAGTATTCTTTATACTAAATGTCTCTGTTTTTTCGCGAGTTTTGAAGCGCATCGTCACGAAGCATGCTGCCACCGACAACCGTATGTTGCTATATAGCTATTGGTTTGACCTTATTCCGGATACACTCGTTGAAGCTGTAGGACACGACCGGCCGGTGGTTACAAGAGCTCATAGATACGATGTATTCGATGACCAGGTGCCGTTTCGTTCAAAATTGTTACGGCAGCATACTCTTGATAATGTAAAAGCGGTTTACACGGTAAGTGAACACGGCTTAAAATATCTTGCTACTCGCTATCCGCGTTCTGCCGATAAAATATTATTATCTCGATTGGGATCGAAGCGTACCGACGATGTTGTTGCTTCACCTTCTCCCGAAGGGAAGTTGTCGTTGTTGTCGGTATCACGCGTGACTGATGTCAAGCGGGTCGACCGCTGTATGAATGTCGCCGTGAGAATTGCTAATACATATCCGTGGATTGAAGTGAAATGGACGCATGTCGGCGATGGCCCGATGATGAGTAAACTTAAAAAACAGATGTCAAGACCCGGTTTTATCCCGTCAAATCTTACTGTAGATATGCGTGGCGAACTATCAAATAGTGCAGTTCACGATATCTATAGGCATGAACCGGTAGATTGGTTTTTGCTGATGAGTGAGTCGGAAGGGCTGCCGATATCCATATGTGAAGCTTTATCTTATGGAGTGCCGGTTTTGGCCACGGATGTAGGTGGTATCGCGGAGGCCGTTACCCCCGATACCGGTATAATATTGCCATCAGATAGTGATGCCGATGCATATGTGGGAGAGTTACAGCCGTATATGACAAGCCGTAATGACTATATGGCTTTGAGAAAAGCGGCTCGAAGGCGTTGGAGCGAAGAGTTCGACAGTGACGTACATTCTGCCGATTTTGCTGTAAAACTTAAAAATTTAATATAACGACAATGTTATGAGCGATAAGGAGATTTCAGTAATCGTAGTGACATACAATCAGGAAGCAACGATCGGCCGGACTTTGGATGCTATTCTTGCTCAAGATTTTGCATTGCCATATGAGATTGTTGTTGGTGATGACGCTTCGACCGATGGCACACGCTCTATTCTTGAGGCTTATCAAAAACGATATCCTGATATTGTCAGACTCCGGTTGCTGCCTGTCAACCGTGGTGTGCGTGAAAACTATATTACTTGTCTTCTCGATTGCAAAGGACGTTATATTGCTGATTGTGCCGGAGATGATTTCTGGACTGATAAAACCCGTCTGCGTCGGCAATATGAAATGATGGAGAATGATCCCACTTTGAGTATTGTGCATACTGCATGGGATTTTTACAATGAAACCTCGGGCAAGCGTACACCTGGAGATCCTTATGGTAAGCGTGCCAAATATTGTAAACCTGTATCCGAAGGACACACCCTGCTTCCGGCTATTGTAGGGCATTTTAATCATCTTACCATTCACTTGTGTACTGCATTGTATCGTTTTGACCGTTTCATGGAAGCTTATATCGAAGATCCGGAGCTCTTCAGATATCCCCGCTACACGTGTGAGGATTTGCAGTTGGCGGCAGTACTTGCGGCTTCCGGTCGAGTGGCGTTCATGCCGGAATCTACGCTATGTTATTCTGTTGGTGGAGATTCTGTGTCGCATAGTAAAGATCCTCACCGTGAATTTGAATACTTTTGGGGTGTGATGAAACTTACGCGTCGGTTACAACAGAAATTTGATATTGAAGACCGGCATGTACGGCCATACTATGATCGTATAATTGACCATATGTCGGGTATTGCGCTTCGGCTTGATGATCGTGATATGTTGGCCGATATAGAAAGACTTGATATAGAGCGTACGCTCAAGAATCGTTTGTTGTCTAATAAAACAGTGTGGAATTTAGCGCGAGCATTCAGGAAAAAAGTGCGATGACAGTCAATGCCTGCGACATAGTTACTCTTGTAGTTCCGGTTTACAATCGTGCCGGTTTGGTCGGTGATATGCTGGCATCGGTGTCAGCCCAGACTGCGTTGCCGTCGGTTATTCTTGTGGATAACAATTCCACTGATTCCACGTATCAGGTACTGAGGCTGTGGGCCGACAGATATGCGGCTCCCGTTAAGTTGCTGACAGAGGAGATTCCCGGAGCTACAGCAGCCCGAAACCGCGGGCTTGAAAATGTGACTACACCATATGTGATGTTTTTTGATTCCGATGATATAATGTCGTCAGATCATATAGAACGTTTTGTCAATGTTGTAAGTAATAGAAAAGACGTTGATATCGTCGGATGGAATATAATGTTTCATGAACTTGATGGGTCACGCAAACTTGGAAAATTCAGTGCCGATGATATGTGGTTCCGACATACATTCAATGCCATTCTGTCGACACAACGTTATGGTGTCAGAACATCGCTGATACGCAGTGCCGGAGGTTGGAACGTTGAATTGCCCGGATGGAATGATTATGAACTCGGATTCAGACTTCTTGCACAAAATCCTCATGTTGTCAAGCTGCAAGGACGTACTACTGTTTTGGTGCGACGTCAAGCAGAATCTATAACCGGAGCGACATATTCTTCGGCTGCCGGGCGATGGGAAAAATCTTTGCAAAGGTGTTGTCGTGATGTAGCCGATGCGGGTTATACATGGATGTTGCCATGGTTTAGGCTGCGTAGAGCAGTTCTTGCCGCTATTTATTTTAAGGAAGGTGCAGAAGATTTAGCTAAAAGTACCCTTAATGATGTATTGATGGAGGTTGATATGCGGGAACGTGTGTTATTGCGTTTGGCCTACAGCTATACGCGCTATGGTGGTAGGGGAATACATTATATTTTGCGCCGACTCTTGTAGACCCATGTTGCGATATAAAACTTTACAATTTGGTTTAAACAATTTGTAAAGTTTTTGTGTTTTAATAAAGTATTTGCTAAATTTGCATTGTCGCTGTTGTGCGGCATATACATAATATAATCCATAAGGGTCTCGCCTGATAATGGTCGAGATTCTTTAATTTTGTCATCATTAAACAAACATATAACTATGGCAATTACCTACATGACCCGCGACGGTTATAAGAAAAAGATGGACGAAATAGCCTATCTGGAGTCGGTAGAGCGTCCGCGTATTTCACATGCGATCGCCGAGGCACGCGACAAGGGTGACCTCTCGGAAAATGCAGAATACGATGCAGCGAAAGAGGCTCAAGGTATGCTGGAAATGAAAATCGCCCAGCTTAAGGATCTTGTAGCCAACGCCCGTATTATCGATGAGAGTAAGTTGAATACCAACGAGGTGCAGATTCTCAACAAGGTTAAGATCAAGAATGTGGCCAACGGTATGGTGATGGAATATACCATTGTTGCCGATTCTGAAGCTAATCTTCGTGAGAAAAAACTTGCATCGTCTACCCCCATTGCCCAGGGACTGCTTGGTCACAAACTCGGTGAGATTGTTGAGATAAAGATACCTGCAGGTATCGCTAAATTTGAAATTGTAGATATCTCTTTCTGATGGCATCGATATTTTCACGCATAGTTGCCGGCGAAATACCTTCGTACAAAGTTGCAGAAGATGATCGTCACTATGCATTTCTCGATATCAGTCCCGTAGCTAAAGGACACATTCTGGTTATTCCGAAGCGTGAAGTCGACTATATTTTTGATTTGTCTGACAGTGAGTATGCCGATCTGCAGCTTTTTGCCAAGCGTGTAGCTGAAGCTATGAAGCAGGCTCTGCCGTGCAAGCGTATCGGTGTAGCAGTGATGGGCCTTGAGGTGCCTCATGCCCATATTCATCTCATTCCTATTAATAAGGAAGCCGATATGAATTTCTTTTCAGATAAATTATCGTTGCCGGCCGATGAGATGGAAAAGATCGCGGCATCGGTGGCTGCTCGTTTTGAGGCGGCTAAATAGAACTTTGTGCTACAATAAGGCTATCGATAAAATCGCAAACTTCCGGTGAGTTCACTTTTCTGATAAATAACGATTCAGGATCGTCGACAGCCGTCTGGATTTCTTTATAATTCTCCATGGTGAGCCACCGTGGAGAATTTCCTTTTTTACTCCAGCTGATGTGGCGCATACGTTTTTTTATAATAGTACCCGGAGATATTGCAAAAGCTATGGTAGAAAAGTAGACCTCATCTGAATTGGCTACGTCGGTCATGAATTTATGTAGCAACGGGTGGCTGTCGTTGTAGCATATGATTTCATTCAGAGTGTCATAGCTTATTATCCACCAGAAGTCTCCGCCATATATAGGCATCGGAGCAGTTCGCGTAGCAGCCCGTAGCCAGATGTTTGCCGCTCTCGACAATAATTTCGGACAAAACATGATGATCTTTCCGAACTGGCGCAGGTTTCCGAGATCTAAACGTCGCGGTTCGATTGTCGCTATGCGGCATTTGCCCAATGGGAGAGCATAAGCTTTCAGGTGACGCCTTCCTCCTTCCAGCCACGGGAGTTTTGCCGATGGTAGCAGCTCTCCGGTCATAAAACTCTGCCGTGAATTTTTCGACAGGAATGATTCGATATAGTCGGCTGGCTTGACCGGATAGTCATTGCCCGACAGTAGTACGTAATGTCCGGCTTTGAATCGGGTGAGAGCTTCCCGGCACATGGCGATTACAGCGTCGGTCATGCTGATTTCGCCCCAGCGTACATCGTAGTGCTCGCTACATATTGCCAGATCACGATGTCCCAATAAGTCTGTCGCCTCTTCTTCGCATTTTTTATCTATATGGACTACAAATGCCGCGTTTTCTCCCGACAGTCTGTCGATGATGCGTTTTACTTGTTGCAGTCCGGTATGGGCAAGTATGAGGTAGCAGACAGTTTTCATGCCCCAAATTTACTCATTTTTCTGTGTTTAACTGAAAAATACCCACATTTAGATTAGTCTGTGATAAAGAAAATTTGTAACTTTGCATGAATTTAAGGAATTAAGATAAAATAAAAGACGTAAAACCAATTTTATGGCACCACAAACCGTAAAGAAAACCATCGAGCTGGGTGACGGACGTACCATCACCCTTGAGACAGGCCGTCTGGCCAAGCAAGCCGATGGAGCTGTAGAGCTGCGCATGGGTAACACCATGCTTCTTGCTACCGTGGTCTCTGCAAAAGAGGCCGGAGAGGGCGTAGACTTCATGCCCCTCACTGTAGAATACAAAGAAAAATTCTCATCAAACGGACGTTTTCCTGGAGGCTTCCTTAAACGTGAAGGCCGTGCTTCTGATTACGAAATTCTTACATCGCGCCTTGTTGACCGAGTGCTTCGTCCGCTTTTCCCTGAAAATTAGCACGCCGATACTTTCGTAAACACCATAAAGTTTTCGACCGAAGGTGTAGAGATGCGCGATGCTC
>CAZOCO010000088.1:0-9649 GCA_964578325.1 uncultured Muribaculum sp. | reverse complement strand
CTACAAATGTCATTGAAACGGATGTAGTCGTTGTCGGTGCCGGGGGAGCCGGATTGTCGGCAGCAATTAATGCGGCTTATGGAGGGGCAAATGTTGTTTTGTTGGAAAAAACAGCTGCAGTTGGCGGATCAACATTATACAGTGGCGGCGCCATGACTCGACCGGCTACTGCAGAAGAAGCACAGGAAGGCTATTATACGGAAGAAGAATTAGTTCAAAAATGGTATGAAACAAGCCAAGGAAAAGGTGATTTAGACCTAATGAAAAAAATCGGCTCTATGGCGCCAGGAACTCTTGAATGGGTGGAGGGTTTAAATATTCCTTATTACAAGGCTGCAACCACCTATGAAGGTTCAGGATTTATTTTGTTTGCGCCAACAGTATCTGAAACAGGTGCGCTTGGTTTCATGGGAGCCCAGCCATTGATTGATGGTCTTGTTGCGGAAGCAGAAAAGCAAGGGGTGAAGATCTATCTTTCAACCGCTGCAACGACCTTGGTGGTCAATGACAAGGATGAAGTCGCAGGCGTTGTAGCTGTAGATGAAGAAGGAAATGAAATTACCTTTAGCGCAAAATCAGTTGTTTTGGCAACCGGCGGATTCACAAACAATTTGGATATTATTAAAGAGAACAATAAAGCTCTGTACGATATTCTGATCGATAATAATATTATGGTAACTGGCGGTGCAGGCGCAACCGGAGATGCAATTACGATGGGAACAGCTGTAGGAGCAGATGTACTTTTTGAAGGAGACTTATGTAATGGTGGCGGATACAGAACAGCGGTATTCAGTACATACAATCCTGCTCCGTTATTTGTAACTGAAGAAGGGGTCCGTTTTGTCAATGAAAACACATTTTATGGATTGGCATATCGTGCATTGATGAATAATATTGAGGCAGGACATCAATCTTATGTTATTGCGGATGCGAACCATTCTGCAGAGGCTTGTGAAACAGCTGTATCTGAGGGGAAAATGGTTAAGGCGGATACATTAGAAGAACTGGCTGCGTTGATGGGAATTGATCCCGATGGATTAAAAGAAACAGTTGCCAAATACAATGAACTTTGCAAAAACGGGGAAGATACTGAATTTGGTAAACCTGTCCGATTGTTAACAGAACTGAATACAGGACCTTATTATGCTGCTGAAGTAGCGCCTTATGTGCTTGGAACATTCGGTGGTTTGTATATCAATGAAGAAGCTCAAATTATGGGAACTGATGGCAGTCCGATTGCCAATTTGTATGGTGCCGGAGACTGTGCCAATGCTAAGTTCTTCTATAACGATTATCCATATTCCGGATCATGCGTTCAATTCGCAATCACTTCAGGACGCATTGCCGGACAAAATGCAGCAGAGAATGCAAAATAAACGATTTATCCGTTAAAAACGGGAAAATGAATCAAACAAGGATGAAATCTTCATAAGGATATATCCTATAAGGAAATTGAGGATATAGGTATAAAAAATGACAATTTTCAACAGGAAGTTGTCATTTTTTCATTACTAACTAATTATTATGAATTTTTGCTTAAAAAAGGTGCAAAATTGGCATTTATTAACTCAAGTGGTTCTTTAATTGCGCTTGCAAAAATGCTATAATAAAGCTTACTAAAAGGAGGGCAAAGTATGAAACGTAATAGATGGCATAGAGCTTTGGCAGGATTTTTATATCTGTGCATGGTCGTATCAATGTTTGATGGGTTACCGGTTCCGGTCTTTGCGGTCGAAAGTTCAACTGGCAGTCCTACAAGTGGTGCTACTCGTCAGGCTGATCCAAGTACGATGGATACCTATCAGAATGTTCTGAATTTTTCAGAGAACACTCGGTATGCCGGACGTCTTTGGACAGATAAGACAGTGTATGCCTATGATTATGATAATGGCGATAAAGATTGGAAGAACAATGTCCTTAACTTAAATAAAAATGATGATGGAGTGAACGGAAAGGTCACTCTTGATGCCGATTTTTTACATGTATATAGTGTGCTTGGTTCCAGTGTGCAGATCAATGATCCGGCACCGACCGATTTGGTGCTGGCGCTGGATATTTCCGGTTCCATGAACTCCCCTTTGGATAATGAAATCGAAGGTTGGGTAAATACTGTGAATCCGAAAGACTCTGCTACTTTTGCCCAAGGGTTAGGCTTTTATCGCGGCAATGCCGATGTGATCACTTATGATGCCGCATCAAATGGCAGTGTTGTGACAGTGCAGCAGGAAGGTTATGCTGGCTATGAGAATGATACGAACGGCATCCCGGATGCAATTGTATCCGTCTTACCGGAAAATGGCAAGACGTTGGGAACGGGAAGCGATGGCTCTCCGGTAGTACAGGGCCAGATGGTTTCAAGTCAGGTCGTCAGCTATAATCGATACTTGGCATTCTGTAACAAACTTGTGGATGCGATAAAAGCAGAGCATGCTGCTGATGATAATCAGATTACAGCGGAAGAGGCAACGAGAATTACGGCGACGCTGCAAGCAGCCGTTGGAGCATCGGGAGATTTGGCAGGAAATAGCTATCTGGCACAATATCTGGCAAAAACCGAAAATACCCAGGCTGGAGCTTACGCGAATATTTATGGAGCTTATCTAACATATAAAAATAGTGCGAACGGAATTTTTGGCGGCGGTAGCGATCCTTGGCGAAGCTACAATACGGATACGACTGTTCGAAATGCGGCTTGGCCAAATGAAGACTGGGATAATGCCGTAAAAGCTGCCGCAGTATCTGTGCCGGAAAATCCGTTAAAAAATGCAGGCAATGCCCCAAATCGTATGTATTATGTTATCGATGCGGCGAATCGATTTATCGATCAGTATTTGTCATTAAACAAAAAGAACCGTATCAGTGTTATTGTTTACGATTCTGTTGCGACTGTACTGATGCCTCTTGCCCATTATGAAAAGGCAACCGTAAATGGGGAAACACAAAATTATCTATCGGCTGAAAAGCACCATTGGCAGTGTTGGAGTAGCGGACAATGGGCCAGTACAGTGAGCGTAACAGCAGTTCCGATAAGCGGATATAAAGGAGATCCGTTTGGCGTCAATTTGAAAAATAATGTATATTCTGCTTCGGTAACTTCCTGGAGTAATACCGGAACAGTTATTGCCCTCAATGCCGGGCTGGATATCTTAGCCCATTCTGATGATGCTTATGGCGATCAGACAGAACGTACTCCGATCATGGTTTTGATGACTGACGGAGCAGCAAATATTACTCTGACAACAGGATTGGGGACGAATGTTACAACAGAGGCGAGCGGAAAACAAAGTTTCAATGTGGATTGGACTGCAAATGTTGAAAAAACGACAACAGCAGCGAATAAAAATCCGTTTAATAAATATGATGGATTGGTTCTTAAAGATGGACGCACCTATGAAACGCTTAATAATACAGAGGGTTTCAAAGATAAGACTTCAGCAGGATTGACAGTTTACGGAGCAGGCTATGACCATATGTATGGTTCTGAATCAGATGCCGATCTTCGTTATGCAGTAGTTTTGAATACTTTGATGAGTACGGCTTACCGAAAGACTTTGGTAGAACAGCATTATAATGCGACAAAGAGCAATCAAAATCCTGCTTATCCGGATGATGAAGCGGATCAGGCAGAATGGACAGAAGCGCATATTTATACCATCGGTTTTGGATTAAACTATTACGATGAGAATACGCAGGGAGTTTGTAAAGAAGTTCTTGATCCGGCATCATACTTTAATAAACAGCATGTGGATGAGGAATTGAAAAAGGCCGAAACAGATGCATCCAAGAAAGATTTTGCACAGGCTCTTGAAAAAATGTATACAGGTTATACAAATTGGAAAAACAATACGGCAGGCGGAAGTCATACGGTATCTGTTACAAAGAGCGGCATCATTTCTGATGACGCCAATGCAACGGGGTCACTTACATTGAATTTCCCGATCACGCAGAGTGACTTGAATGGCAAGACAGTTACTAAAGCGGATATTGACCGCAACATTACCTACAATACAGAATACTTTGCAGCGGTTTTGGGAAAATCTGCAGATAATACCTTGGAGGAGGTATTTAATCAGATTTTGAGCAAGATCGAGGGTGAGATGTTCGTTCCTGTCGGAGGATCGAACGATTTGGGCATGAGTGATTCCATCACTTATATGGACCCAATGGGTAAATACATGGAAGTCAAGGATGTAAAGAGTCTGGTACTTTTCGGCGAGATATTTGGAATTACAAAAACAGCGGTTTACAGCTATGAGTGGAATGCGCTGTACATGAAAAACAGTCATTATAATGAAGAAAAGGACGCTCTTCCTGAGGGTTGGTATAAAGGGGATCCGACCGAAGGCGATAATAGCGGTGTAAAAGTTGTGCTGAATGGGCTTCCTTCGGGATGCTCATCGGCTGAAGATGCATGGAAAAAGGGATGGATATACCGAGTCGGTTTCAAAACTGCCGCTCAATTCGTACCAAATCTGGAGGATGTTTCTTCTTTAGCGGATATCGATGAGAAGCAGAAAAATACCGAATATACTTTCTACAGGATCGCAAAAAGCGATGAAGAGCGCAAGAAACTGAGAATGAATCCGGCTTACGGTACGGAAATCACGTCAAAGATGCCGGGATACAATATCAATGGAGCGCACTTGCAGACACCGGGTGTCTATACTTTTGCCGATATGCGTATTTGGGTAGAGAATACCGGTGACTATAATGATTCACACGTGGAAAACGGAGCATTGCAAAGCGATGCCAACTTTGATGAAGCGCTGTATATCAATATTCCGGTAAATATGTTGCCGATGCGTACAGTGACTATTGATCGTGTGTCAAAGGATAATGTCACATATACTTCTCAGACGGATACGTTCCCGATCCGAGTTTTCTATACGGTAGGAATTGAGAGTTCTTTACTGACATCGGATGGCTCTTTGAATATTGCAGCCGGAGTCAGCCCGAATTATATCAAGAACAACAAGACGACCGATATTTCCGCAAAAGAAAATGCCCGTAACATTTCTACGGATATGGGTGTTGTGGAGTTCTTCTCCAACTGGTATAACCCGGAGGCTCGTTACGCGGCTTATGACTATTCCCGTCTCAACAACGGAGATTATACCTTTGGTGCTCCGGTCGTAAGTTTTTCTCCGAACACCGAAAACAGTTACTATGTCTTTGAAAAGGCATTCCCTTTATATAGCAGAGCCTTTATTTATAAAGATAATCAATGGAAACAGGTATCTCTTAATGAAACAGATATCGATCCGACTAACTTTGGAGGCAAGCTGATTGCCCAGGATCTGAATATCTCGGTAACAAGCAGTGCCGATGCTGATGCTAAGATAAGATCTGCCTTGAATTCCAAGGGGGTTACAGAGATACTGGATGGCGATATCGTTCTTCTGAAAAACGATCGATTGACCGATGTTACCAGACCGGCTACGATCAATGCGGCGAATCCGGATCCTTTCGCTTCCAGTGGTTACTATTATCTTCCTTTAGAGTATTTTGACCTGAATGGAGAAGAAGCCGAGACAGTACAATATGTTGTTGTTCGAAAAGGTAGTGAGTTTGGATCTGCCTATCAGACGGCAGGGATTACCAACGGTGATATGCTCTGTTGGCATGATGTCAGTGGTAAGTATCCTGATTATCGCTACTTGTCTTATACAGATACAGGCGATTCGAGCCGTGGTTACAATTATATTGGCTATAATGATGCCGATATATTTAATGTGGATGCAAATGGAAATACCACAACTTTAAAAACAATTGCCGAGTTGGGCGCAGAGAAAAAGGCTCAGGCAGATAAGATCCGAAATGACGGCGAATGGGTTGTTTCAGCGAGACCGGGCGGTTTGCGTGTAGGTGATATGACCCAAAGTGTCGGAGGCAAGGGCGGCCAATATAAGAGCTATTCGAATGACTATATCAATGAACGATTCCAGAATGCCGATGTACAGAAACTGACATGGGGCTACTATGAGAACAATGTGAGCCGTACGGCAAATAACTACTATCTGCCTACGGTTAGTACGGCATCCAATATCGTTAATGAAAATATCGTTATCAACGTATATCTGGGAAATAATGGTCGATTGTGGGTTCCGGATACGACCTTGTTGCTGACGAAGCTGGTTGAACCGGGTCCGAGCGGCGAGTTGCCTTCGGATGATTCTATAGCGGAATTTGATTTCCAGGTATATATCAGAGACTTTGTGGGGGTTCGCGAAGCGATTCGTGTTCGCTACAATCAGACTACCAAGACCTGGCAGCAGCAGTTGCACTCCGTTGATCTGGAGCTGGATGGAAATCGATATCTTCAGACTAACGACGGGCAAAAGGTCATGGTGGATGCAAACGGCAAACAGGTGATTCAGATACCGGGAAACTCCGAGTCAATTATCTATGTTTATGCCGATGATGTGAATACGATCTATACCGGAGATCTGTTCTATGTTCATATTGCCGAATCAGATCAATCGAATGTAGGAGGATCTGCTACTTCCTTCCGTCTGTATCATAATCTGTATTGTGAAGAGAGTGATGGTACAGTTAAAAGCGAGGATGTAGTAGTTCATTATTATACCGGTGTAGGGGATAAAGAAACAAAAGTTGAAAGCCAGGCAGCACCGGAAAACTTTAACGGTAAGATGGACTTTTATGCTGCAAGCGGAATGGTAAGTCTTGTTTCCAAGAGCGTATACGATAATACAGATGCGACAAAGATCGGTTCTTTGAACGGAAATGTGTTTGACAAACCATTCTATTTGGCAACCATCAATCCGATGACTAAAAATGAGAATGCGAATACAGAAGTGAATGTGGAAAGTCCATACAGTATCGAGAGTACCTTTTTGACTCAGACTCTGTATTTCGGTTACAAGCATGGTGCAACTGCAGCAGGCGATACGATCAGCGGAGATCGACTGACACAGTCGGATCTTTATGTTCCTGCTTCTGATGCTGCCTATGATGATAATGAGAATCCACAAGAGAACACCGCCGAAGTCAAGTTGGAAAGCGGTTGGGGATTATTGTTCAATTCTATCGATTCAGGTGTGGACTATGTCATGGTTGAGCGACTAAAGGATGAAACGATTGCCAAAGGATATAGTTTTGTTCGTGTCAATCAGGTAACACAAAGTGGTACTGTGAACAAGCAGGCTTCAGAATATGCAGGATATGACTATTATGTCAGCGGTGATACCGGCAGCAAGGAAGAGGCTGCACACTTTATCAATATGTGGAGCGATGATAAGAAAGAAAAGCAGATCAATGGTCAGAATATTCCAAATAACGGCAGTGCTCTTAAGCCGGGTGTACAGGAGGAGGATGTGATCGCTTATGAGATCCAGTGGGCCAACAATACCGGAAAGAGTGCCAGAGTGGTCATAACGGATCCATTGGATAAAGGTGTTGATTTTGTAAGTGCCGGCAATGGCGGAAGATATTTCAAGACGCAGGCCGAAGCCAATGCTTATCTAAAAGCACAAGGCTTGAAGTTTACAGTGGATTACGGCCATGTGGTGATTTGGGATCTGAATAATCAGAATGACGGTGCAAAAGGCACAATAACTTTGAGTGTTAAGGTTAATGAAAAGGCATCTCAATGGTGGAGCTACAGTAATGACGGCGTGGCAAAGGAACCGGCGGATGGAAATACATCAAATGACTACTTAGTCCGTAACAGAGCTACGATTCGTGTTGCAGAAAATGTTTGGAATACGAACACACTGCTCAATCCTGTAGGCGAACCGGAGAAGACAGAAACAGCAATCGAGCGTGGTGAGAATTCAACGGCCAGTCACTATGAAGATGAAGTGGTTACGGAAGTCGGAGCGAATGCGAACCTGCTGCTCGCGGCGGATGGAAAATATAAAGGCCCGTTGGTCTTCGATCAAGATAAGATCACCTATGAGATCAGCTGGCGCAACTATGAGAATCAAGAGGCAGTGATCAGCATCAGTGATCCGTTGGATCCGAATGTACGCTTTATCAGTGCTGAATACGATCCGGATGATGTGAAGGATCATGACGGAGAAACCATAACCGGTTTAAATCCAAATACACAGCAGAAAATCGTTGCTGCAAGCGATGATGGCGATGTTGTATCGACAGAAGAGATTGAAGGATACGGCGATGACGGTACAGAAAAACGGAATATCATTGCCTATGATGCAGAGGATCACACCGTTGTTTGGAATTTGGGCAACATGCCGGCGGGTGCTTCCGGTAAAGTGACATTAGTTGTAGAAGTGCTTGAATCAGCGGTTCCGGCAGGCTATGTGGATAATACTGCTTATGTTCAAGTCAAAAATCAGGTACAGCAGACAAAAACCCTGAGAAATCCGACTCCTCATCAGGAAAAAACGGAAGTTGCTCCGGGCGATGGGGTGATGGTAGAACTAGGTGGTTCGATCACCTATGCAGTGAATTGGACAAATTATAAGACTCAGCCGGCAAAAGTCATCATCATGGATACGCTTGATCCGGGTGTAGACTTTGTAGCGGCAGATCAAAAAGGTAAATACTATAAGAATGGCGGTACTTTAACCGACGAGAATGCCAATGAGATCGAAATACCGGCGCACACGGTGGTATGGCAGTTGGAAAAACAGCCGGAAGGTGCAAAGGGAACAGTGACATTGACAGTTAAGGTCAATGAAAAGGCTAAGATCGACTATAAATACAACAAAGATGCGGACGGATTTGAGTCTTCTGATGAAAAAGATTATGAAGTATTGAATCAGGCTCGTGTTAAGGTTGGCAATGATGCCTTTGTGAAGACTCAGATCATTGAAAATCCTATCCCTGAAAAGAAGGAGACCGCAATATCTCATGTGACGGGAACAGAAGAAGATGATCCGGCTCTTACCTTGAAGAGTGAAACAGATAACACATATACCGGTCCGCTGGTATTTGTAGAAGATGAAATCACGTATACGATCCACTGGAAGAATGGCCATCAGGAAAAAGCGGATGTCATCATCAGTGACCCATTGGATAAGGGTGTTGATTTTGTAAGTGCCGACAATAACGGTACATATGATTCCAAAACTCATACAGTCAATTGGAAACTGACAGATCAGGAGGCTGGTTCTGAGGGTGATGTACAATTGCGCGTGAAAGTCAATACAAGGGCTACAGAAGTCGGAGTCATCGATAATCAGGCCAAAGTAAAAGTGGGCAATGATCCTTTTGTGAACACAGAAATCATGGAAAATCCGACCCCGCATGAGGAAAAGACTGAAGTGAATCCGGGAGAAGGAATGCAGGTGATGACAGGCGATGAGATCGATTATCAAATCACATGGCATAATTATGAAGAAACAGAATCCAAGGTTGTCATTACCGATAAGCTGGATCCGGGTGTAGATTTTGTATCTGCCGGTGTGGCAGGGATAAAGGATGAATTGCTGGATAGCAAATGCGTTTTGGAAATGCCTGATCCAGATGAGGAAACAGGCGAGGATGCCGACTCAGACTCATTTAAATTGGGTGATGAAGCACCAACCTTTGCTAAGACTCTGACCGATCAGAATATTTCTATGTATTACTTTAAAGAAGCTCATACAGTTGTATGGGTATTAGAGGTCGACCGTCCCGGTAGGAACGGCGGCCAAAGTCAAAGCCGTCATTCAAGAAGAAC
>CAZOCO010000087.1:0-9760 GCA_964578325.1 uncultured Muribaculum sp. | reverse complement strand
AAGTCCCGACCCCCGAACACATCATCGAGAAACAGCTCTACAATCTGGCCGACCGACTCGAACGCGTAGATGTCGACGACAATCAGATCAGCCGCTACATGGCCGGTGTATCGCGTAAGCTCGAATGGCTGTCGCAAGAAGATCTGCTGAAACGACTTTTATCGCTCGAATTCAACCGACTGCTCGAATATTACAAAGACGCGCCATACATCGAGAATATTCCTGAAAATCAGCGTCGCGACAAAAAAGAGAAGAAAGAAACGTCGAAACCACGTACACCTCAAGAAAAAGACCGTCGTACAGCCGACCGCGGCATGGAACGCATATACGTATCTGCCGGAAAATCGGACGGTTTCTATGCCGGAAATCTCATTGATATACTCAACCATACTGTCGACGGACATCGGGTCGACGTAGGCCGCATCGACCTGATGCCCGGCTACTCGCTCTTTGACGTAAAAAAGGCTGATGCCCGCCGCGTCGTAAAAGCTCTTTCCGGCTACGATTTTGTCGGACAGAAGCTTTATGCCGAAATAGCCGATCCGGAGAAAGACTATTCACGGGCATCCACGCGCAAAAAGCGCGAAGCCGCCCCCGATGAGCGCCGCCACAGTCGCGACAGGTTTAAAAAGAAATCGTCAAGACGCCGATGAAAACCCGGAATATATTAATAGCGACAGTAATGGCCATCGTATCGGCTGTGTGCGTGCAAGCGGCAACACCCGATGTCACAGACTATGTGCACATTCCGACGCTGACCGACCTGTTTGCGCGCGCACCGCGCACGGTGTTTCCACTGCTCGACCGAAACACTCGCCTCGATATGGTAGACTACTACAACTCCGGACTATCAACGCCGTCGCGCAATCTGATCGGAGGCGAATCGCGTATCACGGTCGCCGACTCTGTGTCGCTTGACATCGCCATGAGCGGCTCGTCGTCCTATCATATGACTCTGCTACCAGCCAGGGGCGACACTATCATTGCTCTTGTGCGCACTGTAAACCTACCCACACCCGATTCCGACCTGCAGCTGTACACTACTACATGGCAACCGGCAACCGGAGTGCAAGACTTCACTCTCCCGGGTCTCGACGAGTGGCTGAAATCCGGCATCAAAGGCACCGATCCCGATGTTGTAAACCTCATACCATTTGTCACGACCACCATAACTATCGACAACAACCTGCTGACGCTAAAACCGTCGCTCGACGGCCGCTATACCCGCGACGACAGCACAAAAGTTGCCGATGTCATGCGCCAGCAGATACAATACAGCTGGGATGGGAATAAGCTCCGCTTCAAAAAACTTTAATCAGCATCCATACTACCTCCACCCGACCGTATGACCGACCAATCCATATCACTGCTTGACCTCAACCGCCGTATCGCCGGACACCTGCGCGCCGGCGACCTGCAGAACGTGTGGGTACTGGCCGAGTTATCGGACGTGTCGGTGCGTAGCGGTCACTGCTACATGGAGCTGTTGCAGAAAGACGACAACGGCGTCACCGTGGCCAAAGCCCGCGCAACCATATGGGCATCGGCATTTTCCGGCATCAGGGCTGAATTTTACGCTACCACAGGCCAGGATTTCGCCAGCGGCATGAAGCTGATGGTACGCATAAGTGTCAACATGCATCCGCTCTACGGCATGTCGATGAACATCACTGCCGTCAATCCCGACTACACGGCCGGAGACCTGCTGCGCAGACGCCGCGAGATGCTGCAACGTCTTCAGTCTGAAGGCATAGCCGACATCAACCGGTCGCTATGTTTCCCCGAGCCGACGTTGCGGATAGCCGTAGTTTCGTCGCAAACGGCAGCAGGCTACGGCGACTTTATGAATCAATTGGCGGGCAATCCATTGCGATTGAAATTCAAGGTAACACTGTTCCCGGCCACACTTCAGGGCGACTCCACCCCTCCCACCGTTATCAACGCCCTTCGTAAAATCGAAGCCTCACAACAATATTTCGACTGCGTGGTCATTATACGCGGTGGCGGGTCGACTTCAGATCTGATGTCGTTTGAAAACTACGATCTGGCAGCGGCTGTTGCCTCGTTTCCACTGCCGGTCATAGTCGGCATAGGCCATGAGCGCGACATCACCATACTCGACTATGTCGCATGCAAGCGAGTGAAGACCCCTACAGCTGCCGCCGAGTGGCTTATAGAGCTTGGATCAAAATCGCTGGCCCGACTTGACTCGCTCGGTCGCGACATCGCCCTCGAAGCCTCGCGCCGCCTCAACACCGCAGAGTCAAAGCTGGCCCGAATGGCGGGTGCTCTGCCATCGCTGGCATCTACAACCCTGGCACACGCAGTCACTCGGATAGAGCGCCTGTCGGCTACACTGCAAGGGGTATCGACACGACAGATCGCTCCCCGCATTCAGTCTCTCGCACGTATGGGCGAACGTCTGGCACTTCTCACCCGTCATACCATCGACACACGCCGCCAGAAACTCGACGCCTTACAGTCGCTGCTGAATGCACTGTCACCCGAAGCCACATTGCGCCGAGGGTATTCCATAACCCGCCACGGCGGAAGAGCTATAACCAGCGCTTCGCTGGTCAAGCCGGGAGACGTTATCACCACCACCCTGGCCGACGGAACCATCATATCCACAGTTGAAAAACAATAATCGACATGGCTATACAGACACCACAATTCACCCCCGTAGAAAATCTCACCTACACACAGGCTATCAACGAACTGGAACTGATAATGCGCCAGATGCAATCTGACTCTCTCGATATAGATCTGCTGGCAGCCTATACCCGACGTGCCACTACTTTACTGGCCGAATGCCGGGCACGCCTCACGGCAACAGATACCGAACTACAATCAATACTCAACACCGACCAACCTCACGAATCATGATAGATGAAATACTCCGGCACAACGAGCAGTTTGTCAGCTCGGGCCAATACGAAAAATTTCAGACCTCAAAATATCCCGACAAAAAAATAGCTATCGTCACTTGCATGGATACCCGGCTGGTAGAGTTGCTTCCGGCAGCTCTGGGCCTGCGCAACGGCGATGTCAAGATGATAAAAAATGCCGGAGGCACTATCACCAACCCCTTTGATTCGACCGTAAGATCATTACTTGTAGCCATATACGAACTTGGAGTGACTGAAATCATGATTATCGGCCATACGGGCTGTGGAGTACAGGGTATGGATGCCGATGAAATGCTCCACGCCATGAGGGAGCGCGGAGTTTCAGACGAACACATCCGCCTGATGCAGCACTGCGGTATCGACCTGAAAGCGTGGCTCCACGGATTTGAAGACACTGCCGACGCCGTACTCGAAACCGTAGACCTTGTAGCCAACCATCCGCTCATACCCTCCGATGTCGTAATCCGTGGGTATATCATCGACTCTGTCACTGGCAAACTGACACCGCTCGACACCCCGGTACATTAACGTAGCTCCATAACCTTTCATTCCGCGCATTGATTGCGCCACATTTTCTTTTGCAATGATTTTACGACATCTAACCCTTATTCTGCTTGCTGCAATAGCTATATCTACGGCCCGTCGCTACCGCGATCACTCACCGCGACCCTGGCGTTCAGCATCTGATACCGGTCGCCACAGATACTTGAATACAGCCCATAGTGCAGCCGACATAACGATACCGCCTGCATATACGGGGCCTGTCGTGACCGGAGCAAAGAAACTACCGGTCTCTACCACTCCGAGCATAGCGGCTGTAACCCACACCGAGCCGGAGCGTTTCAGCACTACGGCCAGCATATACGACAACACTACTTTGCCGACCAACCGCAACGCGATACGCAACCACACATCGTCGCCGACGCCTATATACATCGGCAATAGCCACAAAGTCCACACTACGCCTATCAACAATGGCCTCACCGTATCGTCCACAGGCCAACGCCGCTGAAGAAATCCTCGCCAGCCGACCTCGCCAAACAGATGATTTACAAGACCTAATACTCCTACAGTCAGACCCAGCGCCATACTGTAAAACACTACACTCCATCTACCGCCCGCAGCTGACAGATCAGCTGTAAACCACAACATATCATAGCTACCGCCATTCAGAAGCGACCCCAAGCAGTCTGTACCTGACCGGTCGCCGACATCGGCAAGCATTATCGCTATTACCGGACACAACACAGCCGCAGTGACAAGCATCGTGACCGCCGGCACCCACTTCACATAGCGCAGCGACAGATAGTCGCGCCACAATCCCTTAAGACCGGTCGGCACGGCACACATCACCGCCAGCGTCGGAGAAACTGCATATACAAGAGTCATAACAGTCTGCCACCATTCGGGCGAGACATGCGATGGCGACCATAAATATCTCGACACACCATATACCACGGCAAACACCGCTATACAGCCTAAAAATCTCGCAACATTCTTCATAGCTCCTTATTATTGTATTCCGCAAATATAAAGCTAATATATATATTTGCAACTGGTTGTGGAAATATTTTTACATTCGCGATAAAAGCGTGGAGCGACACGCCCTGAGGTGGCGTAACTTTGCGGTGTAATCTTTCAAACCTTTTTTATATACTATGAAAAACAAACTTTCCACTCCACCAAAGACCGATGTCGCCACCGACGACATCGCGGCAACCGAAGCGACCGCCAATCCCGACGGCACCTCACTACAGCCGGCATCAACAGACTCCGATGCGACAGATGCCACCGCCGCCGCGCCACCCGAAATGCTTACTATGTCGGCCGACGACCTGTCGCGCCTGCTGACACAAGCCGAAGAACGCGGCTATCGCAGAGCTTCCGCGCCAGCCGAGGCCGAACCCGTGCAGCCCGGTTTGTACGAAGAACCCGATGCTCTCGGCCAACAGCCCGCAGGCTGGAAAGCATCACCGTTGCTGTCGTCGCGCCGACCCTCTATCTGGGATCGCTGAAACTCATCTATTTTTTTATTAACCAATACACCTTAATTTCTATTCACTATGTCAGACAACACAATCCTATCCAATGGCTCCAACGGGCCCCGACATGTAGTCAATGCGCCGCTCACTATCGCCGTGACAGATGCCGAACAACCCGGCTATCTCCTCTCCGACATCGACAGCCGGCTGGTCAAAGTACGTCCAATGGCCACTCCGGTCGACCAGATATCACGTCACGCCGACCCGCGTAAATGCGCCTCGATGGTAGTAGAGTACTACAGTGTCGACTCTCTCCCTGCCGAGACTACCGTATTCCGCGCAGTATCATCGGTAACCGACACTACATTCACTCTCACCGTGGCCGACGACGGCGTTCTGGCCGAAACCGACACATTTATCATCGATGGTGTCAACGCTGCCGACAACGAGCCTATGGTATTCTATGCAGACAAGGTCGAAAGCAACACCATCACCACCCGTATCATTTCTAAAGTCGACTCGCTCGACAAGGTTAAGATCGGAGTAAAAGCCCGCGTGATCCGCATGGGCCGTGCCGCCGCCGAACTCGACGTGCAGACACCACAGGCCCAGGTACTGCCCCGCAAGTCGCAAAATTACTGCCAGATATTCAAAGCCCAGGTCGAGCAATCCGTTCTTCAGCGCCTGTCGGCCAAAGAGACCGGAATGACACTCTCCGACCAGGAAGAAATGGCTCTTATGGACATGCGTCTCGGTATCGAAAAGACATATCTGTTTGGCTCTCTGGCACGTTTTGACAAAGGACTGGCACACGGCGAGGTATTTCTTACCCGCGGAGTGTGGTCGCAGGCCGGACGCGACTTCACCTACGGCACCGACGGTTTCACCAACGAAACGCTCATCGAGATGTCGCGCAAGGCATTCACCGGCAACGCCGGATCGTCGCGCAAAGTGCTCATCGGAGGCTCCGGGCTTATCGAGTCAATTTCTAAAGTGCCTATCGTAAAAGCTCTTGCCGGTAGCCAGACCACCACACGCTGGGGTATCGACTTCCACGAGATTCACACCAATTTCGGCACACTCTACGTAGTGATGTCGGAAGTATTCGACCTCTGCGGCCATGCCGACGACGGCATCATCATCGACCCCGAATACATGCAGAAGTATGTACACCAGCCTTTCCGCGCCACTCCGCTCGACCTGCGTTCGTCGGGACAGCGCAACACCGAGGCTCTCGTACTTTCTGAAGCCTCATGTCTGGTACTACGTTATCCCGAATCACACATGCGTATCACCCGCACAAAGCAGGCATGACAAAACTACACCTTACCCGCGCGCAGCTGCTCGAACAATGGCGGCTGCGCGCCTTTTTTTGACGATCATTTTTGACGATCTGTAATAAAAACAAACAAAAATCATGTTTTATTTGCGTGTTACGATATTATTTTATATGTTTGCAAACAAAAACAAATTATGACAAAGACTTTATATAAAAATATAATACTTTTACTTATTATACATCTTTTACTATCAACATCGTCTTGCTGTGAATCATCAACATTAACAGTAACCATGACTGATGGGAACACATTAAATATCCCAAACGAAATAACAGTATATTATACACAAGAAGATTTTGAAAAAGATATTTCCTTTGGATTCATTCGCAATTACTACCCGTCCGAGATAAGCTATATTGATTATTTAGAAGGAGTTCATACAAGCATAACAGGAGTAGATGACACATTTTGTGGCACATGGAAACTCGCCAGATTTGGCAATTGGATATCCGAATTTGGACTAGTACCCAATAAAACATATTATGTTGCCACAAAGACTTATGCAAAATATGTCAATACACCACCTGATGGATTGAGTATAATGCCTCGGAAATACACCGATACCAATATGGGCTATATTCCACAATCCACACAACGCACTTTTCAATTCTATCATATAAACCACGATTTTTCAGTTTTACTCACAGGAATACCAATTATCGGATATAATTCAGACAGAGAACCTTTAAACCTCATATTAACCAATTTAACCAAACCTCTATTATGGAACTTTACAATCGTAGAAAATGGATGGGACTAATTCCAATTGCATTCCTGTTCGCCACAACAAGCATTTCTTGTTCATCAGAAGAATCAACAGAGCCACTAATCAACCCCACAGTCTCAAATAGCAGTATAATCTACCTATCCAATGGAACAACAATTGAACTTAAGGATACAACTACATACTACTTAAATGTAGATCAACAAGTTTGCGATTTCGAATATGCTGTTTCGGATTTTTCTCGCGCAACAAATGCCTCTTTTGACTATGGCTACGATAGCCAAGAACCTGAATCTGATTGGCAAAAATGGAAATTTACCGGTTCATTCTGGGAGAGTCAAGGAGTAAATACATCCAACTATTATTTAGCAAGATTTATTGTTGTTCACAAAACACTCGAAAAGACATCCGGTTATTCAATACAACCAGCATCTTATAATTCTGAAAATGCACCAAAAAATGCAATGGGATGGACACCTGGAGCTCATGTTGGAGATGAGGGATTGGTGGGATTTTCCACTGTAAAAAAGACATCTACTACCGAAGATGGACAATCTCGCATATTATACATTTTAAGCGATATATCCGGTAGAATGTATAACCAAATTGTTCCTGCAAAGCCAGAAAATTTCATATGGGCATACCGACTTATTGAAGATGATCCAGACATTTGGTAAAATTTTACAATTACATCGATTTAGAGTCTGCAAGAATTTTGCAGACTCTTTTTATATTTCACGAAGAAAAAACAATTAAAGCATAATTATAAGGCTTACCTTTGCATAAAACCTTAATTAACGTAACTCCATGACAAAACTACACCTTACACGCGCGCAGTTGCTCGAACAATGGCGGCTGCGCGCCTTTCCCGAACCGGTTAACGACGCTGCCGTGGGAATCACACGTATCGACGGTATTGACCTTGACGCTCTTCTCGAAGCCCGTATGGACGACTGGTACTCACAGCTTCTCAACAACGCTCCGCTCAACCTGCTGGCGCCGGTCGACATGGCCGACCGCATGGAAGTATGCGGCAGTACTCCCTGTGGCGCGCTCCGCTATCAGATACCGTCAGGATTCAAGCACCTTGTACATATGGCTCTGCAAGGCGACCACAGGCCGGCAAGGATTCTTACCGACGCGGCTGCAAGACTATATGATCCGCGACGGCGCATTGTCGACGATACACCTACGGTTCTTGTCGACGGAGATATCCTCACTGTCTATCCGGGATTGCCACTTCGGTCGGCAATGATGATCTGCGACACCGGCGACGGAATGTATCACATCGACTCGGCAGCATTGGCCGACATAAAGCCCTGGATATAAACCACCATTAATCTGTATACTATGAAAAACATCATTGACCGCGCCCGACGCTCGTGGGAGTCGGCGCGCAATCTGCGCACACGCCGTATGCGCCACAAAAACTACACCTATGGCCGACAATGGGGCGACAATATCACCACCAGCAACGGCCAGACCATGACCGAGCTGCAACTGCTGCGACGGCTGGGGCACAACCCCACTACCTACAACCTGCTGCGTCCGCTGGTAAACGCCGTGATCGGTCACTACCGGCGCGATATCGCTCCTCAACGCGCCGGCCGACTGCTCGACAACGATATGCGTACATTTGAAGAATTTCTGATATCCGGATGTGCCGTGCAGCGTATGTCGTTCGAGCGACGCCCTCATGGCGATGGCCCATGGGCCGATATGGTGTCGCCGGCGAGATTCTTCATCAGCGACATTTCCGACTCACGGGGCGACAGCGCCGAACTGCTCGGAGTGATACACGATATGACGCTCACCCGCATACTCATGAAATTCTCCCATGGCGACCGACGCAAGGCCCAGCGTCTGCGCCAGCTGTTCGACATGCATGCACCGGCACAATCCGATACTGCCGCACCCGATTCAATCGGACTGTCGGCCAACGACAATATCGATTTCGACACACCCCGACCCGGTAGGCTGCGGGTATACGAAGTGTGGACACTCGAATGTAGCGAGACACCCCGTTCGTCGGGACGCTGGCAGCTCAACCCACTGTGGCATTGCCGCTACCTTCTGCCGTCGGGCGATCTTATCGACCATTACACAGCCCCGAGCCATCCGTTTGTAATGTGTTTTTATCCTGTCATCGATGGCGAGATTCACTCATTTGTCGAAGACATCATCGACCACCAGCGCCACATCAACCGCCTTCTCACTCTCCACGACCGGTTTATAGCCACTGCAGCCAAGGGCGTATTGCTATTTCCCGACAACCAATGCTCACCCATGATGCCTATAGACTCGGCAATGGCCAACTGGAAAACGACCGATGGCGTGGTAGTCTATACAGCCAAACCCGGACTGCCCGGCCCCCAACAGGTATCTACCTCGATGGGAAGTCTCGGCATCGAAGGCATAATAGACTCTCACCTGCGGCTGTTGCAGGAATCGTCGGGTGTCGACGGAGCACTGCGCGGTCGCGACATTACAGGCAATGTGTCGGCATCGCTCTACAAAGACCGGCGCGACGGGGCCTCCACAGCACTGGCAGACCTCACCGCCACATTTACTGATTTTCTCGACCGCCGCGACACACTGCTCGCCCGGAAGTAACCACCACTTTCTCGCGTCGGAGAAACTTTTTGCTTTGACAGTTTCAATCTTTTTACTACCTTTGCACTGTCAATGCAGCGCGCGTGGCGAAATTGGTAGACGCGCCAGACTTAGGATCTGGTGATTTCGGTCGTGAGGGTTCGAGTCCCTCCGTGCGCACTCTTCCAGTACATTCCCTTCACAATGCAAGAG
>CAZOCO010000086.1:2221-9778 GCA_964578325.1 uncultured Muribaculum sp. | reverse complement strand
TGGGATCATGCAAACCCACTGCCTTTGAATAGTCAAGAACGTAGGAATAGACGTAACCCGGTTTCCAGTCAACGTTGACAGGCACAGCCGCCCAGCCATATGCTCGCTTCTCCTGGCCCTCGGGAGCGGTGTAGTTGTTATATTCATTGGCAGAAAGACGCTTCATGATCATGCCGTCAGATTTGCGTACAACAAGGAAAACCAGGTAGGGTTGGGATTGTGGGTCGGTGGACGGGAATACGACATGGCGGTCACCTTCCCGCACGCACATGCGCATCAGCACGCTGAAATACATCCCGTTGTTGTTATTTCCCTTGTCGTTGACGTAATCCCACTTATCGTGCTTGTAAGGAATCGCCATAGCGTTGCCACCGTTTCCCATGATCGATGCACAACTTTCTTTGGTGTTATGCTCGTTAGCGTTGATGCCGACCACTTTGTCGCCAAGGGTAAAGACATAATCGACATGGCCGTGCTTCGACGAGTCTCCAATCAGCCAGGAGCCGATGGTATTTTCGTTATTTGCCGGCTTCGCGATCTCTGTCGAGAGGCTGAAATCTGCTTCGACATAAGTGCCGCCGATACGCACACCGGCTATCTCCAGATCGTAGAGTGTATTTGCGCCCCATACGCCTATCTGAACTCCGCAGAGCTGATGCTCGAAATTGATCTTGATACCTGAATAAATATTAGCGCTCTTGGTGCCTTCGCCGATGGCAGTCACGAAGTCAACCTGCTTGGATATGTCGGGAGCCACGCGGAATTTGGTAAGGCGGTAGTCGTAGTTGACGCCCGAAGCGTCTTTGGTCGAAGAATTGGAATATATGAAACATTCGTTGCCTACGTCGGCGCGAGTTTTCATCTCGGTGAGGGAGGGGTGGAAGGCAAAAAATTTCAGGTGTCCATCTTTTTTATCGCCTATATTATCGTGCCATCTGCAGCTGTCACCACGGAAAATTCCGTCGACTTCGCGAACCACCGCCGCATCCTCAAAATGAGTAGGAAGAATGCCGTAGCTATCGGGCGCGTCTTCGGAGCAGATAGCCGAGACAGTAAAGCCATCATAGAAAAGCTTATTGATGACATCATAGGTTGAGCGGGAAGTGACTCCGGGCAGAGAGGGTACAAAGGAGATCTTCTCGCCGTCTGCGACAAGTCCGTTGTCCGGAAAATCCTCCTGAGAGCAAGACCCGAGCACCAAAATTGAAGCCAATATTATTATGTGATCAATGCGTTTCATAGAATTATCAATTATTTATGAGCCGGGAACTTCTAAACTGCTTCCGCCGCCCGCTTTCCACTCCGTGACGTCGTATGAGATGCCGACTTTGTCGCTGATGATGGCGTCGCCGGCAGCGGGAGCTGTGGTGGTGACCGAAGGATCGTGAAGACCGACACCTACCGTGTAATCAAGAGTGTAAGTGTAGATTTTTCCGGGAGCCCAGGTTCCGGTGATAGGGAGGGCCGCCCACCCGAATTCTTTGATCTCGTCAGAAGACTCAAGCTTGTAGGGATCTGTACACTTGGAGTCGGAGAAATAGCCGTTTTCGTTTTTGTAAATATGGGCAGAGACTACGCCGTTGGTCTTATTAACAGCGAAATACTCTTTGGGAATATCATAAGAGTCAGCTCCCTGCGTGAGATCCTTATAGGGGTAGCGCTGTTTCTCCACAGGGTCTATGCCTGCTGTGAGCGTGGCATCTGTAACTCTGATCAGTACACTGATATACATCTGATTGCTGCCATTACAGCGGTCGTTTGCATAATCCCATTCGGTGTAATTGCCGGGGATGAGCATTGCGCAGTTTTCATAGCCGTCGGGGTCATTGCTGTCGGTGTGCTTTGCCCCCATGATCGAAACGGCCGACTCTTTGTCGATATGGTGATTATTGCCGCAGACGACAATCTTATCGCCCTTGCGGTAGATATATTCAACGATGCCTCGCGTCGGATTTTCGGCCCACTCTCCGCCGCCCTCTATAGTCTTGAAATTAAATGTATTCTCTACTCCCGTACCACCTATGCGCACTCCGGCGATCTCGATATCACAGCTTTTGTGGGTACCGTAAGCCTTGACTTCTATGCGACTGAGCTGATGGGCAAAGGGGAGCATGACGCCCGAAAATAGATTGTCGGCCATCGTACCGGTAGTATAAGCGGTGACGAAATCTACCTGATCGGCAATGTCGGAGGCCACGCGGAAGCCGGTCAGTTTATAGCCGAAGCCTTCGGGTGTGAAGTGGTTGATAAGTGTAGCTCCTTCGGATTTTTCCAATCCGGGAGAGAAGGCGAAGAATGAAACCCGGTCGATTTCTTTGCCCGGATCAGGCCATACACAATTAGGAGAGGTGAAAATCTCCCGGCCTATGACTGTTTCGACTTTCTGATTTGCAAAAAGTGTATTTATATAGCCGCTTGGCAGCACCTTGGAGTGGTCGTCCATATCGAATGCTGTCACATAGAAATAATGGAGATTTTTTTCAGTTGTGACCTCGGCACGGCTTATAATCTCCTGGAGCGATGTACGGAACACGATCCGGTTATCGTCACCATCGGTGAGATCGGGCATATCATCGTGCGAGCACGCCGAAAGCGCCAGGGCAAGCCCGATGATAAGGTATGTGGGTTTTAGAGAGAATTTCATATATATGGGTAGGTTTATTTTCTTGGCACTATAGAGTTTGTTGTATCGCCATCTTTCCACGGGGTTACCTCGATACTGAATTTCAACTGGTCCTGGATATCTGATATCGACAGAGTGTAGTTGAATCCCGGACGCCAGCTTATCGGTAAGTCGAACTCCGCGGTATTGTCTTGCCATACGCCACCGTCACAAGTCGTATAAGAAACAACCATCTCCGATGAAGTATCCGGATTAGGCAACAGCAACAGCACATCGCTGTCGGAAAAAAGGTTGTATGGCCGGCCGTCGGGTGGAATGCTTATGGCGCGATCACCGTCAAAGTCTATTTTCAGATCGCCCCGGCCGGTGACGGTCACACCCTCAAACGCAGCCATGTCGCCGGCAAAGTCGTTTGTCATGGAGCCGCCGGCAAGTTTTGCCGGAGCTACGGCATATGTAGCTGCCACCGGTATGTTTTTAAACGTGATACTGTTTAGCCGGAGCGGTACAGCGCCACGGTTGGGGTTGTAGTATATGAACTGTACATTCATATTCGAGAGCGTATGGCTGAATATGAAGCGTACGGCATCGGCGTTGCCCTCGGTGTAGTCGCGTCGGTGAGTCGCGACAAGCACATCTTTGGCATCGCTATAATTGTCGAAAGGATAGGTATATGTGAATTGTAACTGACTGTCGGAATATTGGATATCGGAAACACACGGTGAGCCTGCGGGATGGAGGGCCACAAAGGAGTGTTCATGATCTGGAAACCAATACTGCGTATTGGAATAGTGCCATTTATTGTCAGTGAGCGAAAAGGTTGCCGTTTCACCGTCGAAAACCACAGTCGTGTTCTGATTTTTAACAAAAGTCATATCTCCGTAAATGGCAAACGAAGATTCTGTTATATTGTGTGAAGTTGTGGAAACCGCACGGGAGATGCCCGCGATGTCAAATTCCATCGCGCCGCGCTCGGTGTGGATTTCCGGCTCCTGCGAATTGCAGGATGCCATGAGGAAGCAAAGGGTCAGCAGTAGAATGGTATGTCGAATTTTCCCTGCCATTTTTCAGTAGTGTGTGTTAATTTTTGAGGAGAAAATAGAGTTTTTTTAATAACGGCACCGCCCGAAGGGCGGACGGTGCCGTCGCTATGAGTTTTATATGTATGATTCGTTACTTTGTAATTGTAACGTCGTGATTAGAATTATTATTTTCATCAGCAGCCTCGTCAGCCCAAGGTTCGATGGTGGTCAATGTGAATTCGATTGTATTGAGGTTGGCGGCTTCACCATTGAGGTCAATGTTGTAGGTATAAGCATAGCCCGGATTCCATACGGGGCTGAACTTTCCGTTCATACCCTTCTTGGTAAATACTTCCTGACCCTTGTTATATACAGTAAGGTCGAAGTAAACCCAGACATCTTCAGCTTTGGCAGTGTAGTCAAACGGAAGCACGTATGCGTAGTCAGTGTCAATGCCGGGGTTGGTTGCAGTGCCGGTATTGGTTGTCTGAAGGGGTATGTTAACGGTTACGGGCTGGCCTTCTTCTATTGATGTCGATGTTTTCCCCATTTCAATGTAAGGATGCTCGTTGTCCAGCAAACCGCGTGTCACCTGATACCATTTTGGGTCGGTGCTGATGGGTGAGTAACAACCTGTATTACGTACGTCACGAATGGCTACGTTTTCAACCAATACTGTGTATTCGGTAGGGAACGTGCTCTTCAAGTTGAATTTAACCTTTGAAAGCAGATGCTTGAAAGTAAATGCCACAGTAGAGTTGTTGCCTTCTTTGCCTTCGATACCTCCGTAATTGTCGCCGGTGTTTGATGCAAAGATCAGGTCGTGCTGGTGGGTGTTGTCGCAGACGTAGTTCGTTATTTTCAATATGCGGTCGCTTGGCAACATCTTGTCGTCGGTGTTCATATCAAATGATCCGAAAGAAGAGTCGAGTTTCGCAACGTTGCCGCAATTATAGGCAAAGAAGTAATACTTGGCACCGGGAATCCAGTAACGTTTCTCGCCGGTATATGTCCAGTCGACACTGTTTGTCGTAGTCACAGGCACGTCGTAGAAAATAGTCGAGGCAGTTTCTTCATCGCCCGGCAACGTATAGTAACCGAATACAGAGAAGTGATCAAGAGTCGCGGTAGTCAGGTCGGCCGCTTTTGAAGGCTTGTTGACCACAGTCTTGAAATTGATTGCATTGCTGTCTTTAACGGCATCATCAATCACGCTTTCAGACGTACATGCCGAAAGTGCCAGTACACTCGCTGCAAAGTAGTTAAAAATCTTTTTCATGTGATTAATTTGTTAAATGAATAAATGATTAATTTGATTAATTTATTATTGAATTGTTTATTGTTTCATTGAATGGATTATCGTTTTCAGCCGGTCTGATTGCCGATTGGCAGGTCGATTTCTTCATCATAGTCATTCCAGTCATCTACGTTAACATCAAATCCGGAAGAAACGGTTCCCTGTTCTTCCTCGATTCTGATGCCGCCGACTTTTATGACACCGCCTCGGGGCTGATTCTTAAGCTGGTCGGCAACGTCAAAATTGAATTCAAGCGTCTTGCCGTTTTTAAGCATTACCTCAAGATTGAGGGTGTATGGGCGATCTTTGTCCTGATTGTCGGTTCGTCCATAATATATATCGGGGAATCCGGGAGCTCCGAATGACCGCACGCTGGCCATGCAGCCACTTCCTTTAACGTTACAGTCAAAAAGCACAATCGACGTTTTCTCGGATGTGACACCCGTGCGCAGGTAGACCGACTCGGCCATGCCTCCGATGGCTCCGCGGGCAAGCGCCACATACTCTATACCACACTCAAACTCGTAGTTGATAAGGTAGGTGTAGACCAACGGCTGCATTTTGGGAGTCAGAGCTTTTATCTCGTGGTTTTGAACTCCCGGCACCCCGTCGAGGTAGGCCGAGTAGAGAATATCGGGGGGATTGGTAGTGCGTACATCGATAAATTTCTCATAGAGGGCTGCGAGCGACGCGCGTCCTCGCGAACGTGTCGTAGCTGTGGCGCGCGCATCTGCAAGCGACGCGATGTCTGACAATATTATATACTCGGTATCACCGTTATAGAGCAGTATCGAGCGGCTCTCGCCCGGCTCTACTACAAACTTCTTGCCATCGGGCGAAACAAAGCTGTCGGTGCGGCGCCCGTCGGCGTAATAGCTCACTATGTTGATCCACTCGGGTATACCAGGGCGTATCTCGTCATATTCACACCCATAGTAGTCCTTGTCCCAGCCCTTGAGATGATGCTGTCCATAGTCGCGTTCCCACTCCCGCTCCCACGAGAAGTTAATGTCGATCATGGGATAGTGGTCATAACACAACTCCTGACGGCACGACGTCAGCAACATCGGCAACATGACGAGCACGACAGCTAATATGTCATATCGGAGTCTCTTCATAGTGCCTTGTTAGCTTGTCTGGGTTTATTGACGTCGAAGAAGCGCCACACGATGGAGAACTTGAGCTTCAACGGGCCGAAGTAGTTCAAATCCTTCGTGCGCTGGTAGACATGGTGGCCATCACTCGGCTTGTAAATCTTATATCGGGTATAAATATATCCGACACCCAACTCCGCCTCAAGCGACAGCTGGCGACCGATGGGCCACATATATCCGGCAGAAACACCCGTCATCAAGCCTTCGCCATATTTGCCGCGGGAATGACGCTCTAAATCATACCATCCGCCACCAGCGATAACGCCGACATACATACCATGCCATGGGGCACGGGGCTTGATCCAACGGCGAGCCTCGGCATCGATGATAGCCATGCGGTAACTCTTATCGTTTTTATAGCTGCCCCACCATGCGATATTGCCTTCGAGTGCTACCGACCAATGGTCGTTGATCAGCCACTCCAGCTCAAGGTTGGGCAACAGGAGGCCATAATATAGCAGATTGGTTTTAAGTGCAAAGAGGTGACGCGGTGTATAACTATCTGAAATATTATCAACCGGAGCGGCAAAGCTGATGGCACCGGCGGCATCATTATCCGGCACAACGGTTTCAGATATTTCATTAAATTCCACAAAGCCCGACAGATCTACAGTAGCTATTGAATCGACAGCAACCGTAGAGTCGTTGAGTGCAAGAGTAGCATTAAGGATGATGGGAGAAGTCTCTTCAGGGGCTATCTCACCATGATCATCTTCTTTCACGGTGGTAGAGCGGCAATATAGCGATATCGCCACTGAATTGCGCAACTCCGGAAAGAAGTGTTTGTACATCCAGCGCCATGGACGTCCACCGGCAAGATTCATCAATTGTCTTTTGCGACTATCGACCACACGGCCCAGACTATCACATACCCATACAGGGGTGTTGGAGAGAATATCAATCACTTCCCGGCGGCAAGGTACGGCGGAATCTGATTCGACCAGACTTAACAGCTCATTCCAACCTATACCGGAAGGTCGCTTCTCGATGAGCGCACGGTTCACTCCGGTTTTGGCGGCAATATATTCGGCTATGGTGGCACAGCGGTTACGCGCAAGGCGCTCATTGGCTCTGGGCTTACCTTCGGGAGATGCATAACCATAGACTACAATCCGATCTATGTCACCTGCAGCCGCAGCATCTCTCACCTTTTCAACAAAATCGTTCATGACCGCACGGTTATTGGCCAGCGATGGGTCGAAATAACGATGCCCAACGCGGAAATACACATTCACCGAGTCGGCACAATTAAAACCGAATGAGGTAAATGCAGTCATTACCGTGACTATGAACAATAAAAGTCTCATGTTTCAGATCTGTCGTTCAGGTACTCCGATTAAAACCTTATATACTGCGAAAGAAATGTTTTTATGAAGTATATTGATTTAATTTGCAAAGGTAATAAAAAAATTCATTCAAAATTATCGCATATATAGACAAGTGTTAACTAATAGCCGTAAA
>CAZOCO010000086.1:0-2211 GCA_964578325.1 uncultured Muribaculum sp. | reverse complement strand
ATAACTAATTGATAATAAGGCATTAATCCACTAAATTACTACTTTTGACATTTTTGCATTTTTTAACAGCGGCTCTCACTTTTTTATAACGCCGGACACAGCTTTATGCCGTTAAAGGCAAGCCCGTTGCCTACGATGAAGCGCCTCGACACCCAAACTACCATAGGGATGACGTTCACTCTTTGTATACTCACGAATATTTGGCTATATTTGCATTTGTCACATAAAATTTGTGTCACCGACTATGGACTTAAGAACACAGCAATTGACCCGATATATACTGCCGATGAGAGAAGGAGGCTCTCTGCCGGTGCTGGGAGAGGCCGACGACGGATTCAAATACGTCGTGAAACTACGCGGTGCCGGACATGGCAAAAAAGCTCTGATAGCCGAATTTTTAGGCAGTATGATCGCCCGGGCATTCAAGTTTAATGTACCTGAAACAGTACTACTCAACCTGCCGGGCGTATTCGGAATCACCGAACCAGACCAGGAGGTACAGGAATTGATGCGCAACTCCGAAGGACTCAACGTAGGATTGCACTATCTGCCTGGAGCAGCGACGTATGATCCTGCGGTCAACAGCGTCGACAGTCTCACGGCATCAAAAATCGTGTGGCTCGATGCATATCTGACCAATGTAGACCGCACCCGCCTCAATCCCAACATGATGATATGGCACAACGAGTTGTGGCTGATCGACAACGGTGCGTCATTCTACTTCCACCATTCATGGCGCGATCCGAAAAAAGCTGCCCTCGACCCGTTCCCCTACATCAGCAATCATGTATTTTTGCCATATGCCGACCGCCTGGATGAAGCCGATCGGCTGATGCGTCAGGCCATCACACCACGCACACTGTCGAAAATAGTCGGCCTAATACCCACAGAATGGCTCGACGAAGAGAACTCCGGCATTTCACCCGACGAACGCCGACGGGCCTACGAGGTCTTTCTTCACGACAGGCTGAAAAACTCACAGATCTTTGTAAATGAAGCCATCCGGCAGCAAAAACTACTCTGACTATGAGCGAATCCACGACCACCAACTCCGGCATCTGCGCCCCCGACGCCAATCTCTATGAATATGCAGTAATAAGATATGTGCCGCGGGTAGAACGCGAAGAGTTTATCAACATAGGCCTGATAATGATGTGCAAGCGTCGGCGCTGGCTACGGTGTGAGATACTGATAGACGAACCCCGCATACGGTCGCTCTACCCTACCGCCGACATCGTCCTACTTCGCCGGCAGGCAGCACTGTTCCGCCGTACCGACGTGCCTTGCCGCGACCTGCCGGTAGAAGAAACCTACCGATGGCTCACAGCCGCCAAAAGCGCCATACTCCAGACATCGCCATCCCACCCCGGCATAAGCCACGACCCCATGGACACAACATTCACCCGCCTCCTCAAGGAATTAGTAGAATAAATTATTGACCCGCAGGGATACTATGACGGTGCATCCTCCCCCGCCCGCACCAACAAAGGATGTTCCATGGAACATCCCTACTACACAGCGCGTTACGCCCACCCAGCGGTAGGGACGCCATGCATGGCGTCCGCCTCACACAAATCCCCGATGCTCTAACCGGACGCCACACATGGTGCCAATACCACCCTACTACACAACACATTACACAATATTAATTGCTTTTACGGACACATCCACCCGTAGGGATGCACCACGGTGCATCCTCCCCCCGTACAAACATAGGATGTTCCATGGAACATCCCTACCATCTGGCACACAGCGATTTGCGTCTACCACCCTACTACACAACACATTACACGGCAAGCATTGACTGTCTGACATACTCCCGGGCACTCATAACTTTTTTACTGCCGTTATGTCAAACTCACGTTAAAATAAATGCAATACTTTTAAATACCGCTTAAATTTATGTATAAAATATTGTCCGACTAAAATTTTGTAATTAACTTTGCGAAGCAGACCGCATTGTAGAGGCCCGGTCCTGGGTTTTGTGGGCGGGATGCGATTTACATAATGAAAAGCGTTACTTAGCGCTCTTTCTTGACAGTTAGAAACTTCGCAACTTTCAATCTCGGTCAAGAATGTGGCAGCGACGGAACGCCTTTGTGGATATGCTTACATTTATGTCTGGCAGTGGTGCGCGAGCATCCTGCCGGAGATTGTTGCATATTTGCGCGAGGCCTCTGCGTTGTCCGTTCTACCGAGATGGGCATTGCG
>CAZOCO010000085.1:0-9784 GCA_964578325.1 uncultured Muribaculum sp. | reverse complement strand
TCTATTTATCATACCGTTGTTGATCAATACCGTTCTTCCAAAAGCCGAAGAAAAGCCCGAAGATGTAATTGAACAGACTCTGGCCAACCTTTCTGAAGCCGAAGCCGAACCTGAAGAAGAACCCGAACAGGAACGCTACGAAGAAGAGCAGGAAGAAGTATTGCCCGAAGAGGTGCTCAATACCGTTAAGGTTACTGAAATCGCCATCGTAGATGACGATAAAGTAAAAGCCGAAGACGAAATCAAGAGTGCTGACGAACTTAAGGATGTAACAACTGCTTTCGGTCATAGCAACTTTGCCAAAGGTACCGACGACCGCAATGTAGTTCGCGAACACAAAGACGAAATCGTCGTTGAAGAGAAAAAGCCCGTTGAAGACAACCATGTGTTCACTACTGTAGAACAGATGCCTCAGTTCCCCGGCGGTGATGCTGAACTCCTCAAGTACATCCAGAAGAACCTGAAATACCCGCCTGTAGCAATGGAAAACAACGTACAGGGTCGTGTAGTTATTCAGTTCGTAGTTACCCGTACAGGTAAAGTGGGCGAGGTTAAGGTTGCCCGTAGTAAGGATCCCGACCTCGACAAAGAAGCTGTACGTGTAGTTAAGTCACTCCCCGACTTCATCCCCGGTAAGATGAACGGTCAGGCCGTGAACGTATGGTACACTGTGCCCATCACCTTCAAACTTCAGGGTGTATAATTCCTGATTTCAATCAAAACCGATATGCGGGCCGACATAGAAAATGTGTCGGCCCGCTATATTTTAAGATTCTACGCTTCGACATTCGACTGCAAACCATTATCTTTGCAATATGAAATTTTCTGATATACTTTACCACGACCAAATCAAACAACATCTGCGTGCAATGATTGACGCAGACCGTATACCCCACGCGTTGCTGCTCCACGGCCCGCGTGGAATCGGAAAATTCATGCTTGCACGTGCCGCGGCGCAATACATCCACTGCGAAAACCATATCGATGGCGATAGTTGTGGCCGCTGTCCATCTTGTCTGCAACATCAGTCGTTCAACCATATCGATACCATATATTCATTCCCTGTAGTAAAACGTAATAGCAGCGACAAGACCACACTATCGGAAGATTATTATCCCGAATGGCGACGTTTTCTCTGTGATTCACCATATATGGACTTCCAGACATGGATGCATCTAATAAAAGCCGGTAATACACAACCCACATTCTATGTGTCGGAAAGTGACGACCTGATACATAAACTTAACTTTACGTCACACAGAGCCAAATACAAAGTTGTATTGATATGGCTGCCTGAACGAATGCAGGAATCTGCAGCCAACAAACTACTCAAGCTGATTGAAGAGCCACACGACGATATAAAATTCATTCTGGTATCGGAACAACCTGACGAAATACTACCTACGATATTTTCGCGAACTCAACGTATCGCGATGAAACGTTTACCCGACGAGACTATCGCCAACCATATCGCTCCCTTATACGGATTAGACCACAACGACGCTATGGCTATAGCCCATATCGCAGAAGGCGATATGACAGCAGCCGTAAACGCCATGTCTCTTACATCTGATCAGAAAGAGTTTCTCGACCTATTTATATGCCTGATGCGTCTTGCCTATCAGCGCGATGTGGCAGAACTGAAAGAATGGTCGGCAAAAGTATCCGGTTTCGGTCGGGAAAAAATATTCCGCTTTCTTGAATACTGTCAAAGACTCGTAAGAGAAAACTTCATCTACAACATTCAGGTGCCATCGCTCAACTATATGAATCGTGAAGAAGCAAATTTCAGCAAAAACTTTGCCAGATTCATTAATGAGCGTAATGTATTACGTATCTCAAAAGAAATTGACGAGGCCCTGCGAGACATTGAAGCCAACGGTAATGCGAAGATTGTATTATTTGATTTTGCAGTACAAATGATACTTTATCTGAAATCGTAGTTGGTCGCCATCCCATATTACTATGAGCAACTCTTTTCTTTATAGGCTAGCACAAGCATACTATACCAATTTTTCAGATATACTTACCGACACGGCATTTGTGTTTCCCAACAAACGCTCGGGTGCATTCTTCAGCAAAGCCCTGCACGACGTATCTGACGGGAAGCTTTTTCTCGAACCTGAAACTCTTACTATAGCCGAGTTTATAGATTCACTGTCGCAATACACTGTTGCCAGTCGGTTTGAATTACTGTCTACTCTATACGACGAATATCGCGCACTATCGCCCGACGTGGAAGATTTTGATCGCTTCGTATTCTGGGGCGATATGCTGCTTAAAGATTTCAACGACGTCGACCAATATCTCGCCGACCCAGAAGAACTTTTCTCCAACATACGCAATCTACGCGAAATCACAACCGACTATCTTACGCCGGAACAACGTTCAGTAATTGAAGAATACTGGAATGTATCGCTTCCAATGGCCGATCCAGAATCTTTCTGGCTGCACATCAATCATCACGGAGATGATGAAAACAGGACTACGCGAGACAAATTTCTTGCTTTATGGGAAATACTCTACCCTCTCTACTGCAATTTCAATAAATCGCTCGAAAACCGAGGCCTCACTTATCAGGGCCATCAGTACCGCGAGGTAGTAGAAACGTTGCGTAATCCTGACTGCAGAGACACCGTAATACATTCTCGGCGCGTAGTGATGGTCGGATTCAACATTCTGTCCATTGCCGAAACCAAGATTTTCGAGTGTCTTCTCTCAATGGGTGTCGGAGACTTTTACTGGGAGACTGATTTTCCGCAGGAACTGGCCGAAGCTAATCCCGGTGCGCTACGTTTTATCCGCCGGTATCGCAAAAAATTCCCATCACTTATTGACATCGACCGCGAAAACGCCCCGATGCCCAAAATTGAGATTATATCCGTACCAAGTTCCATAGGACAGACAAAATATATCGCTACGCTTCTTGATAAAATGTCTTCTGGTGATGACCCGGTCATCAAAGACCCGAAAAACGCCATAGATACCGCTATCATTCTACCATCGGAAGATCTCTTTATCGATATGCTACATTCTATACCGCCGCAATTTGCCGGTGGGGTTAACGTTACGATGGGATTGCCGTTACGCATGACTCCGGTAGCTATGCTGATTGGTTCAGTCACCCGACTGCATCAACGTGCGACGCTCGTCAGAGGCAACTGGCATTTTTTCTATGAGGATATCTGCGATGTTCTTGCCAATCCGATGCTCAACACTATCTTACCTGACGATTGTAATTCTCTGCGCAATGAACTTGAGACAAAACGCATGTTCACCGTACCGGTCAAATTTATTGCTGAAAAATTTCCGGCACTTGCAGATATTTTCTACGGTGTAGACGATCTGCGCGAGGCGCGTCCCGTATTTGACTATTCAATACGTTTGCTCGATTTCATCGAGAAATCCCTACCACAGCGCGACATTGAGACTGCTAATCTTGAACGCGGCTTCCTTCTTCGCTACCGTATGGCTCTTCAGAGCCTGCTCGACACAATTACGGCCCACGGCATCACAATGAAAGAAAATACATTTTTCTCTCTCATTGAGCGGGCGATATCATCTGAAAATGCATCGTTTAAGGGTGAGCCGCTGTGTGGGCTACAGATTATGGGTGTACTGGAAACACGTACACTCGACTTCGACAATGTGATTATCATGTCAATGAACGACAGAATATATCCACGTCGTCATTGGACAAACTCTTTTATTCCGGAAACACTGCGACGGGCTTATGGCGTTTCTACTGCTGAAATTCAAGAATCGATGTCGGCGTACTACTTTTACCGCCTGATATCTGCGGCAAAAAGAGTAACACTTATTTACGACTCACGCACTGAAGCCGGGGATCCATCACGCTATATCCACCAACTTCTTTTCAGTCTTGAACCCGGACGTATCACAAGTCAAAACTACGCATACTCCATCTTCCCCGGACGCACATCTACGGATTTCCATATTGTAAAGACTCCGGAAATAATGGAGCGCATCAACCGTTACCGCTCCACTGGACGAGACGCAAAATATCTTTCCGCTTCGAGTATCAACACATTTCTGTCGTGTCCGCTTCACTTCTATTTTGCAAATATTCAGGAACTGAAAGTTCATGATGAAATAGTTGACTATATTGACTATAGCGACTACGGCCATATCCTGCACACTGCGGCCGAAACCATATATAAAACGTATCGAGGCAATGCATCATCATTAAACGTAACAACCGAAATTCTTGATTCCATACTCAATAGCCCTACCCTTATTCCGACAGAAGTTACAAATGCGATCAACCGCCACTGGCATAAACTTGAGAATCAACACCCAAATGCCAGTGGCAAAAATGATGAGCCATACATGAATCTTTCTCCGTTGTCGGGAGAATCGCTTATCATACACGGACTGATTGTCAAAACACTCCGAAAAATGTTCCAACTGGAGAAATCTATGACTCCGTTTGAATTCGTTGAAGGAGAGATGAAACTTTCAGTCAGGCTACCAGTTACACCAGACCTTACGATTAATTTACTTGGGTATATTGATCGTGTAGACAGACTGCCCGACGGTACAATCCGACTGATTGACTATAAGACCGGAAACGATTCCACCGAACTCAAATCTATAACCGATGCATTTGAAAGCACCTCGTCATCGTCGCCCAACAAAGCCGTACGACAACTTTTTATCTATGCAAATGCATACGCGATTGAAAACAAATACTTCGGAGCAATACAACCGGTAATCTACAATCTGAAATCAGTAGCCACGCAGTCTACCCTAAAACCTATTACAATAGGCGCTGACAACCTCACAGACTATAGAGCATACAATGATCAGATGTTACAGATGCTTGGCGAAAAACTATCGCCACTATTCGACCCGGAATCTCCCATTTCCCCGTCGCCAGACGAAAATCATTGCCATTTCTGCAACTTCAAGATTTTGTGTGGTGTAGCAAAAGAACGTAAATTCTAAATGGCCGGACTATACATACATATACCGTTGTGCCACTCAAAATGTGCATACTGCGATTTCCATTCATTTCCGGAAACATCTGGAATCGGAAGATATATAAGAAATCGTTATATAGATTCAATTCTTACCGAGTACACCCTGCGTCACCACGAGCTTACCGAACCTGTACAGACAATATATATAGGCGGGGGTACGCCTTCAATACTATCAGCCGATGAATTGAATCGTCTTACCGACAGTCTGCCACTCGACAATGTCACCGAATTTACCATTGAAGCCAACCCAGAAGACATCACACCAGAATGGATTTCGGCTATAGCAAAATCGGGTATAACCAGAGTGTCGATAGGCGTCCAGTCGCTCAACGATAATGAACTTAAGTCAGTCGGGCGCCGACACAATGCATCAGATGCTATCCGCGCCATTAATCTACTTGCCGAAGGTGGGATAAAAGAAATATCCGCAGACCTGATCTACGGTCTCCCGGGACAAACCATATCTACATGGGAAAACTCCATTGACAGTTTACTCGCAACTCCCATCACTCATCTGTCAGCATATTCTCTTATGTATGAACCCGGCACACGCCTCACCGCTATGCTTAATGCCGGGAAAATAACTCCGGTCGACGAAAACGTCGAACAACATATGTACCATATACTTACTGAAAAAACTTCGGTAGCCGGAATGACTCATTATGAGATTTCAAATTTCGCATATCCGGGTCATACAGCTATTCACAATTCCAACTATTGGAATCTCACTTCCTACCTCGGCCTTGGGCCTGGAGCCCACTCATTCGACGGTTATGCGACAAGAAGATACAACCCTACTGATTCGCGCCATTACGTTGATTCACTATCAAAGAAACATTTGGTTTTTGAAGAAGAATCCGAATCACCTACCGATCGACTGAACGATCTGATCATCACTGCACTTCGCACTGTATATGGTCTGAATCTCTCATTTGTAGAAAAAATGTTTGGCCACGACGAAGCGACGGCTCTAATTCAGCGTGTCAGCCCTTATATCGCCAACGGAATGATAAGTATTTCAGATAAAACGACACTTCATATTCCGGAATGTCATTGGCTCATATCAAACTCTATTCTTCGTGATATACTGGCTTAAACTAAAATGACAAGACATAATATCTCCGATATACGAAATCGATACAGCTATTCTACAAAACTTAAAGGATATCTGTTAGCTATAATTTCAGCAGCAACCTACGGCACAAATCCCGCCTTTGCAATTCCACTATACAACGACGGTATAAACACCAACACAGTGCTACTGTTTCGCTATTTGCTTGCGCTACCCGTACTCGCCATCATGCTTAAACTGCGCGGGCATTCACTTGCTTTGCGCCGAAACGAAGTAGTGATATTATTTATACTTGGTATCGCAATCGGATTGTCATCGCTTGGCCTATTTGAAAGCTATCTTTACATGAATTCCGGACTAGCGTCAACATTACTATTTGTATATCCTGTCATGGTAGCTATAGCCATGATCATTTTTTTCGGCGAGAAATTCCGCATAATTACCGCTGTAAGCCTTATTGTAATGCTTGCCGGCATGTTGCTGCTAATGCACGATGAATCCGGATTCTCGATAAATGTCAAAGGCTTTATTCTGGTGATGATTTCATCCGCTACATATGCCGTATACCTCATTGTTGTAAATGTAAATAAAACGGCCGCAAGTATACCGACTCTCAAGCTAACATTCTATAGTCTGCTCTTCGGTAGCACTGTATTTTTATTGAATCTGGTAAGAACTCCGCTGACAATGCCTTATGAACCGGGGCAATGGTTAAATCTCATGGCACTCTCTCTACTACCGACCATAGTATCGTTTGTTTGCGCTACTGCTGCCATTCAGATTATCGGATCAACATCAACAGCCATTCTCGGCGCTCTTGAACCTGTCACAGCGGTAATTTTAAGTGTTGTTATCCTACACCAGACCCTCACACCGCGAGAACTGACTGGTGCATTACTAATTCTCATCGCGACAACTCTCATAGTCGGAGGAGACAGTATTCCGGCCATCCTATTGCGTGTACGTCGACTTTTTCCGCGAATCAGACAACACGGCCACAATTAACTTTATATCTGTAAAGATTCGTCTTTACAAATACAAAAAAATCAATAAATATTTGCGGATTAAAATAAAAGCACATATCTTTAAGGCGATAACCATGAAACATTAAAAGCAATGCGACGAATATTGATGACAATGATAATGGTGGCTGTGGCTCTGATTCCGGCCTTTGCGGTGCTGACAGCCGATAGCGCCGCCTACCGTATGGAGCTGCAGCGCTACCTCTACCCGCAGGAGAAGATCCATGTCACCACCGACCAGGGGCGCTATGTAGCCGGAGACACCGTATGGCTGCGCGCTTTCGTGGTGGACGCGGCAAGCCACCGCCCCCTGACGCTGTCGCGCTACGTCTACGTCGAGCTGCAGAATCCGATGGGCGACACGGAGACGCGCATCAAGCTCCGCCACGACAGTGCCGGAGTCTTCGCAGGCTACCTTGCACTATCGGACGAGCTTCCCGAAGGCGACTACACGATGCATGCCTATACCGATTTCATGGAGAACCAGGGGAGCGGCTACTACTTCCGCAAGCGTCTTCCTGTAATGTCGCCTCTGTCAGGGCGCGCCGTCATCCGCAGTTCCGTAGAACCGGGCTCCGACCGCCTGACACTGTATGTCGCCGACAATTCCGCCCCCGACGTCCCGGTCTATTTCAAGGAGATGATCCTCACCACATCTGAAGGTCGTCAGATCATGCGCGGCCCGGCCAAAAAGGCCGAGACCGTAGCGCTACGCCCCGAGGAACTCCGCAGCGGCGTGGCGCTGGTCAGGTTCGACAACTACGCCCGCTATATCGGCCTTCCCGGGCCAGTGTGCGACAGTATTTCCGTGGGTTTCTATCCCGAAGGAGGTTATCTTGTCCCCGGGGAGGCCAACCGTGTCGGTGTCAAGCTTCTTGACAGCAACGGCCGCGGAATTGATGCCACCGGCACTGTCTACGACAGCCACAACAACCCCGTTGCGACCTTCACCACCGTACACTCCGGCATGGGCACACTGATGCTTATCCCGCAGGCCGGGGAGAGCTATACGGCAGAGATCGGAGGGCACAGGTATGCTCTGCCGCAGGTAAATGCAGAAGCCGCGGTAGTCAGGGCCGAGGTTCATGGCCGCGGCTATATCGCCGTCAGCACCGGAGGTATGGTTCCGGAAGGCTCAAGTATGGTTGCCCACAACCGAGGCCGTCTGCTATATGTCGGTAGCGCACCACATGCGGATAGTCCGCTTCTGTTTCCCCGCGGAGATATCGGCGATGGCGTAGTGTCGCTACTTCTTCTCGACGGCAGCGGCAACACCCTGTCGGAGCGCCTTGTATTCGCGTGGCCCGACAGTGTGTCGGTATTGCGCCCCGATGTCAGCGTCAGTGACGGCGGCAAGGGACTTAAGCATCTTCATATCCGCCTGCCCGAAGGGTCTGACTGCGCGGTGTCGGTCATAGACGGCGCTCTTGCGGAGACCGACACTGCCACCACCATAGCGTCGACGCTTCTGTTGCAGAGCGATCTCCGCGGCCACATCGAGGATGCGGGGTGGTACTTCCGCGGCGGCAGAGACCGCAGGAAAGAGTCCGCCATGGATGCTCTGATGCTCACGCAGGGATGGCGGCGTTACGATATCCCGTCGGTACTTCGGGGCGAGACCGAGGATCCGCAGCTTCCGCTTGAGCAGGGGAGCGAGATCAGCGGCACGGTACGTACGCTGTGGCGCAACCGTCCCATCGCCGGAGCGCAAGTCAACCTGCTTGCCCCGACTCTGAATCTGGCCCGCGTCGCCATTACCGACAGTGCGGGGCGTTTCTCGGTGAGCGATGTGGAGTTTCCCGAAGGGACGCGTTTCGTAGTCCAGTCGCTCAACCGCAAGGGGGGCTACGAGCAGAACTTCACTGTCGACACCGTAGCTTATCCGTCGCTGCGTCAGCTATGGATGCCTGTACAGGCGCAGCGTGGCGATGAAGTCCGGTACGACGTCAGCGTCCCGAAAGACTATACTGCACGCATGCACTACGCCGACGGCCACTACGAGGTACGCCTCTCCGACGTTACTGTGCAAGGATATCGTCCACAGGACGTAAGTGACGTTTTCCAGATTTTGGCCAATAAATCGTATGACATAATTGAAATGGAAAAAGAACGTGGTATCATGGATTATGAAGATCTTTTACGAAGAATACCTAACCTTAGTTATACTGACGGAATTGTAAAATACAGAAACGACCCTGTTGATTTTTGGGTTAATGGAATTGTTAAATTTGATCCGGGGTTGGCACAAAGTGGACTTGCATTAGGAATTCCATACCATAAAATATCTGGATCAGGGGCAACGATCCACAACAAATCTGGAAGAGTAATGAATACAAAACAGAAACTTGCGACTGCATTTAATCTGAAGCAAGTAAAATTGGGTAAAGAGGATTTTATTTTAAATCTTTTTGCAGAAGCATATCCGGTACAAGACATGAAGCGAGTTGATCTAATACCAACTGGTATGAGTCTTATATTTGGCAGCTCACGCCCTGTCTTAAATTTTACGACAAAAGGCCCTGCGGATATGGTGGCAGACCGACCGTATCAGCTAAAACTAATTTCTCCACTCGGATTTCAACCTCCTAAAGAATTTTACCATCAGGACTACGCTACAGTTCTCTCACCTGATCTGCGATCTACTCTTTATTGGTTACCAAAAGTAAGCGGAGATACCATTTTGAATA
>CAZOCO010000084.1:0-9816 GCA_964578325.1 uncultured Muribaculum sp. | reverse complement strand
AATTTAGTGGCGATTTCATCAAATCCTTCTTTGCGGGCTGTTTTGGCAAAATCACGATATGTTGCCTGTGATTCTTTTACTTCTGTAATAGAGATTTGCAGGTTGTTTACAGTGCCGCCAATTGTTCCGGCGTTTGTTGTCATGGGAACGCTTAATTCTGTGGCTGATGTCAGAAGTTTAAAGTATACTTTGGCATGGTGTAGTTCGTTGTTTGCAGCAGCAGTAAATGCGTACTGTACCGGGTAATAATTCTCTTTACCGGCTTGCTGTGCATAGTAGCGATAGCGTGCGTAAGCTTGTGTCTCACTTAAATAGGCTATGAGAATGTTCTTTTCTGTCTGTGTTCCGACGAGGCTTTTAGTCGCCGTAGTAGTTTTTGTGTCCATAATCATGTTGTTTTTTTAACTTATACCTAATAAACAACTCACCGCGAAAATAGTTTACAAAAATTATAATACAACGAAATACTATGTAATGATATCGGATATTCAAAAAAATATGATTGCGTTATCTACTAACTACCGGAGTTAATTGTTATATACAATACAAATCTTAAAATCTACAACAATGAATTTTACGACAGAACCCAACCGAATCTATGCTACTGATCCATCTGGTAAAGTAATAGCAGAAGTTACATTCCCTACTCATGATGGTATTTCGACAATCGACCATACCTTTGTGGATAATTCTTTAAGAGGGCAAGGTGTGGCCGGAAAGTTAGTGAAACTTGCAGCTGACAAGATTCTGTCAGAAGGGAATAAAATCGTCGCTAAGTGTGCTTATGCTGTCGCTTGGTTTCAGCGTCATCCTGAATACCCTGTGATTTACTGGCGAAAATGATAATTGTGGCGTTCCCGTGTGATGCAGCTACTTGATTAATCATTAATCAAGTTCAACTACGGTTATTCCGGCACCGCCAAATTGCACATGCTCATCGCGGTAGCTCTTTACCCCGGGTACAGTGTCGAGATACTGCCTGAGGTATTGCCGTAGTGCCCCCGTGCCGGTACCGTGCAGCAACCTTACACGCTTGGCATTAAACCGTATAGCATCGTCAATATAATATGTAAGGGCCTGAACTGCTTCGTCGACACGCATACCGCGCAGGTCGATTTCTTGTGAAAATTCAAGCTGCCGTTGACGCTGACTGTCAGACAGCGCTCCACCCGATGCGGTTGTAGATGTCGGCTTAAATTGCGCCTTGGCAACTGTACGTTTCAATCGCGACACTTTTACGGTCGTTTTAAGCTGTCCGAAAGCTACGATGGCTTCTTTCCCGCAAATTTCAAGAACTTCTCCTACCGTACCTTGTCCATCCAGTTTAACATTATCACCGGCTTTTATGGGTTCGGAATTTAGTGAATCGCTGGATACCGGTTGTTTCTGCTTGCCTTTAGGAGCCTTTTTCAGCAGTTCATGATCTTTATTTCTACGGTTGAGCAGCTGCTCTTTTTCTTTCTCCAATCTGTGGCGGGCTTCGAGAGTCCGATTGCGTTCGGCTTGGGATTCCCTGATTTCATGGATAGTCCGTTCGATTGTAGCGTTACTGGTTTCAAGAATACGTTTAGCTTCGACTTTTGCGTCTTCGATTATTTCGCGTCTTCGTAGCCGCAGTTGTTCAGCGTCGTTTTCGTATTGAGACAATCTCTCTTCTATCTTTTTCTCTTTTTGGCGAATGGACATGCGCTTATTCTCCCAGTATCGTTTGTCGCGTGCTATATCGAGCAGATACTTATCCATATTTATATAGTCGCTGCCCACTATCTCTTTGGCTTCAGATATGATAGATTCTGGAAGTCCGATTTTTTGCGCAATCTCGATTGCAAATGAGCTTCCTGGATTGCCGATTGATAACTTGAACAATGGTTGCATGAGATGTCTGTCATATAGCATGGAGCCGTTGATCAGACCGTCTGTTTCTTCGGCGAAATGTTTCAGATTTTGAAAATGGGTAGTCACTACCCCCCACACTCCTCTATCGTTGAACTGGTGCAATACCGCCTGCGCGATGGCTCCACCTATCTGTGGTTCAGTTCCGCCTCCGAATTCATCAATCAATATGAGTGTCTGGCTGTCTCCCTTTTGTACAAACAGCTTCATGTTGCGCAGATGTGAACTATAGGTCGACAGATCGTCTTCCATCGACTGATCGTCACCTATATCAACAAATATATTGTCATATATGCCGACGTGTGAATTCTCGTATACTGGTGGCAACAATCCGCATTGTGTCATATATTGTATTACTGCTACAGTTTTTAAGCAAACCGATTTTCCACCGGCATTAGGGCCCGAGATTATTAGTATGCGTCCTTGGGAATTCAACGTTATATCCAGAGGGACTACATCTTTCCCTTGTTTCTGTAGAGTCAGTAATAATATAGGATGTATAGCATGGTACCATTCAATGCCGGGTTCTTCATGCAACGATGGCATGTGGGCATCTATTTGATGGGCAAACAGTGCTTTAGCTCTGATAAAATCGATTTCACCAAGTACTATGCTACATTCGATTATGTCTTTAATATGTGGACGGAGGGTTGATGTCAGATCTGTAAGAATTCTTATCACCTCACGATGTTCTTCAAGTTGTAGTTCGCGCAGAGTGTTGTTGGCTTCTACTACTTCAGCCGGTTCGATATACACGGTTTTGCCTGTGGCCGATTCATCGTGTACAATTCCTTGTATACGACGTTTGTTCATCGCAGCTATAGGTAAAACAAGTCGCCCGTCTCTTACAGATGGCTGTGTCTCGGTATCGATGTATCCGTCGGATATAGCCCTTGACATGACTCTACGCATTATGGCATTAATCTGTCCGGACATAGCCGACAGTTTGTGTCTGATTTCTCTCAAATCAGGCGACGCGTTGTCCTTTATATTGCCAAAACGGTCAATTATACCATCGATTGACCGTAATTGATCGCGAAACGGAAACAAACCTTGTGCAATAGTGTCGAGATATGGATATGGTGTTGTCAGTGTTTCCGGGTTGCGGCATCCTGCAAAAAAATCGTACAGCTCTGTTATGGCTGCCAATGTGCGGCGTAGTTCTATAAATTCATCAGTTGACAGGAAAGTACCGGCAATTTGCACTTCTTTTAAGCGTTTGGTCAGGTCTGGATGTTCCGTAAAAGGTAGGTCTGTTTCGCCCGACATGATTGTCGCCATTTCAGCAGTAGATAACAATGCTCGCTTTATGGCAGTATAATCCGACATAAAAGTCATGTTATCAACAAACTTACGTCCCATAGGGGTGAGGCAGCGGCTACTTACCAGTCCGCGTATTTGGTCAAAACCAATTTTATATTCGTATGAGTCTGGGTATATCATAATTCTATCGCAAATTTAGTGAATTTACTCTACTCCCCCAACCTCATGTGAACTATAATTGGAGTCTTGGTGTTATGACGATATATAATTAATAAATATAGCTCGTTATGAAAACCTCGATTTATTCTCAACCCAAGTTGCCATACGCCTACGACGCTTTGGCCCCGGTCATTTCTGAAGAGACCGTAAGTTTTCACTGGGGAAAACACGAAAAAGCATACATTGATAATCTTAATAAGCTTATCGAAGATACTGAATGGGAAGATATGCCCCTTGAAGAAATAATAAAGACGGCTCACGGACCTTTGTACAATAACGCTGCTCAGGCGTGGAACCATATTTTCTACTTTTTTGCATTCTCGCCAGATGGCGGTGGAAAGCCTGTTGGTGATCTTGCTGAAGCTATCGACCGCGAGTTCGGATCTTTTGATGAGTTTAAAAAGCTGTTTGAACAAGCCGGTGCTGGGTTGTTTGGTTCCGGCTGGGTTTGGCTCTCTCAAGATAAGGAGGGTCGTTTATTCATCACACAGGGGCAGAATGCCGACAATCCATTGACACAAGGCTTGGTTCCGATCCTGACTTTTGATGTATGGGAGCATGCATACTATCTCGATTATCAGAATCGACGAGCTGATTCCCTCCATAAACTGTGGGATATTGTTGACTGGGATATCGTTGGCAATAGATATATGAAAAAGGTATAATAAACTTGATATATACATAATTTGAGTGCATGGGTGGCAGTAATGCTGGCCCATGTTTTTTTGACGTTCATTCGAACTATTTATCCGATACCGTGTTTCATATATATATACATATTTCAGCTATTATGTCTAATTTACCGACCTCGTCTGCTCAAAAGACGCCATATTGGGATACCCCATTTAAGCGCCGTTTGCGCGATATGTTACATTGGATGGTGCTATTTGCGTCAATCCTGCTTATTGTGTTGATTTCATGGGATGCTTTCAACAATATATCTTTTGTTTCGAGTCCTACATACAGGATAATTGAGTTTTGGATCTGTATATTTTTCATCTTCGATGTAATTGTCGAGTTGTTTCTATACCCACCTACATGGCATAATTTGCTCGGTCACGGCCTGTTTCTGTTAGTATCAATTCCATATTCTGCTATCATTCATCATTATAATATACATCTGTCTGCTGAAGTAGCTTATCTCGTTCAGTTAGTCCCGATGATACGTACTGCCTATGTGCTTGTAATTGTATTGAGTGCATTTACGTCCAATCGCATCTCCGGATTGTTCGTATCATATCTTGCTTTGCTGATGACGGTAATCTATTTCTCATCTCTTATGTTTTATATTGAAGAGCATTTCATCAATCCTGGTGTGACATCTTATTGGGCGTCTCTGTGGTGGGCATTTATGTGCTGCAATACGGTAGGTTCAAACATTACACCGATTACCCATACGGGCGTCATACTCGAAATAGTACTATCACTTTCCGGACTGATTCTATTTCCAGTCTTTACTGTATATATTACCAATGCCCTCACTTCTCGCAAAAATTCCAATCCGATCAGCAAACAGAATTCATGAAGATTTTGTCGACGCTCGGAAATCTTCATAAAAATGAAGATTTTAAATGTTACTTATAGTTGAACGGTGTGTCAATGAATACTTTTTTGTATCTTTGCAAGATAAAATACATTACATATCATGAACCTCGTTGACAGATTTCTTCAATACGTAAAGTTTGACACTCAAAGTGACGAATTGACCAATTTATGGCCCTCTACCCCGGGGCAGATGATTTTTGCCCAGTATCTCGAAACTGAACTTCGTGATCTTGGTCTTCAGGATATAACGTTAGACGATAACGGATATTTGATGGCGACTCTGCCGGCGAATACCGATCGTACGGATGTCCCGACTATTGGTTTTATTGCGCATCTTGACACATCTCCCGATATGTCAGGACATAATGTTTCGCCACGTATTGTGCAGAACTACGATGGCGGTAATATCACGCTAAATCGCGAACAGAACATAGTCCTGTCTCCTGATGAATTTCCGGAATTAAAGCACTACATTGGTCAGGATCTGATTGTTACTGATGGTACGACATTGCTTGGTGCCGATGATAAGGCCGGTATTGCAGAAATTGTATCTGCGGTAGCTTATCTGAAAGATCATCCGGAAATCAAACACGGTAAAATTCGTATAGCTTTTAATCCCGATGAAGAAATCGGTCAGGGTGCTCACAAATTCGATGTATCACAGTTCGGATGTGACTGGGCATACACTATGGATGGTGGTGAAATCGGAGAATTGGAATATGAGAATTTCAATGCTGCTGTAGCCAAAATCACATTTAAAGGTAGAAATGTTCATCCCGGGTATGCTAAACATAAAATGATAAATTCCCTACGTATTGCCAACCAGTTCATGATTATGCTTCCGCGTTGGGAGACACCCGAACATACCGACGGTTATGAAGGTTTTTATCATCTTGTTTCTGTAGAAGGAACTGTTGAACAGACTATTGTTACGTATATCATACGCGATCACGATCGCGATCGCTTCGAACGCAGAAAAAAAGAATTTGAGCATCTTGTTCGTAAGGTAAACAATGAGTTCCCTGATTCTGCAGTTTTAGAGATCAAGGATCAGTACTACAATATGCGGGAAAAAATAGAACCGGTAAAATACATTATTGATATCGCAGTTCAGGCTATGAAAAACGTTGATGTAACGCCTAAAGTCGTTCCCATACGTGGTGGAACAGATGGTGCGCAACTTTCGTTTAAAGGTCTGCCCTGTCCTAATATATTTGCTGGTGGACTTAATTTTCATGGCCGATATGAATTTGTTCCTATCAACTCAATGTTGAAGGCTATGGACGTAATAGTCGAAATATCCCGTTTAGTAGAAAGTCGATAAAAAAGTGAGTCTGCGTCCCACGCTGATAGTCCTTACCGGGCCGACAGGGTCTGGGAAGTCTGATGTTGCCGTCGATTTGGCGCTTAAGCTGAATTGTGAAATCATTTCGGCTGATTCGCGCCAGATATACAAAGGTATTCCTATCGGTACTGCAGTTCCTGCACGTGAGCAACTGTCGGCTGTACGTCATCATTTCGTAGAACATCTTAATCTTGATGATTACTACAGTGCTGCGTGTTATGAAGACGACGTAATGGCATTGTTGCCACGCCTCTTTGAAAAATCGCCGTATACTATAATGTGTGGTGGCTCAATGATGTATGTCGATGCCGTTGTTAATGGTATTGATATGTTGCCTACAATTTCAGAATCTACTCGGCGTGATGTGCTTGACCTATATAATCGCCGAGGACTACAGGCGATTATTGAGGAACTTAGTAAATCAGACCCTGTATATCTTAAAAATGCAGATTTGTCAAACGCCCGTCGGCTCATCCATGCGGTAGAGATCTGCCGCGAAGCTGGCGTTGCATATTCATCTCTGCGTACGGGTCAGAAAAAGTCACGGCCCTTCGATGTGATAAAAATGGTGATAGATCATCCACGAGATGTGTTGTTCAGCCGTATAAATAGTCGTGTAGAACGCATGGTGGCTAATGGATTGATTGACGAAGCTCGAAGTGTATATCACTTGCGTCATCTTAATTCATTGAATACGGTAGGTTACAAAGAGATGTTTGCATATTTTGATGGTAAGATGGATTTGCCGACCGCTGTTGCGCGTATTCAGAAGAATACTCGAGTGTACGCTAAAAAACAACTCACCTGGTTGGCAAGAGTACGATCGGAAATTAATGCATTGTCTCCTGTGGCACCTTTGGCCGATGCACTAAAACTAATAAGGAATTAACGCACACACATATTTTATATAATTATGTCACGTAAACGCAAAGAACTCCCGATATTAAAAGATGTACTAATCACCGATATTGCGGCAGAAGGTAACGCTCTTGCCAAGGTTGACGGTATGGTCGTTTTTGTCCCGTTTGCAGCTCCAGGCGACATTGCCGATGTGAAATTACTCAAAAAAAAGAAAAACTATGCAGAAGGTGTCATTGAAAGTCTGAACACACCTTCGCCCGATAGAGAAATACCGTTGTGTTCTCATTTTACAGTATGCGGTGGGTGTCGATGGCAGCATCTTCCCTACTCTATGCAGCTTAAGTTTAAGCAGAAACAAGTAGAAGATGTTATTGAGAGGATTGCTAAAGTAGAAGCCCCTGAAATATCTCCCATTATAGGCTCTGAAAACATATGGGTTTACCGTAATAAAATGGAATATACGTTTTCCAATAAAAAGTGGCTTACATTTGAACAACTTGCGTCGGGTGAAGAATTCACTGATCGGGATGCTGCTGGTTTTCATATATCTGGTGCATTCGATAAAGTCCTTGATATAGATGAATGTCATCTGCAGGATCATTTAGGAGATAGAATACGCTTATTCATTAAGAACTACGGAAAGGAACATGGTCTGTCGTTTTATGACATTCGTGCGCAACAGGGCTTTTTGCGTACGTTGATGATTCGTATTGCATCTACCGGTGAGGTCATGGCAGTTATGTCGTTTGGCGAGGATAATCAGTCGGCAATACAGTCTTTGATGGAAGCCGTTAAAAATGAGTTCCCTGAAATTACATCACTTATGTATGTCGTCAACACAAAGGTTAATGATACTATTAGTGATCTTGACATTGTGGCATATAGCGGACGTCCTTTTATAGAAGAAGAGATGGAGGGATTGAAGTTTCAGGTTGGCCCAAAATCTTTTTATCAGACGAACTCACGCCAGGCCTACAGGTTATATTCTGTAGTGCGCGAGTTTGCCGGTTTAACCGGCAATGAATTAGTATACGACTTGTATACAGGTACAGGTACTATTGCCAATTTTGTCGCGCGCTCATGTCGTCATGTCGTTGGTATTGAATATGTTCCCGAAGCAATAGAAGATGCGCGTGTCAATTCGGCCTATAATGGCATTGACAATACGGAGTTTTTTGCCGGAGATATGAAAAATGTATTGACAGATGAGTTTATTGCCTGTCATGGACGTCCTGACGTAATGATTGTCGACCCGCCACGTGCTGGTATGCATGAAGATGTAGTAAAAGTAATTCTTAATGCACGTCCGAAAACAATTGTATACGTAAGTTGTAATCCCGCAACACAGGCTCGTGATTTAGCGATGCTTGATTCATTGTATAAAGTTATTGCGATACAACCGGTAGATATGTTTCCACATACAGCTCATGTCGAAAATGTTGTAAAACTTTGTTTACGCGATGGCCAAGGAGATTGAACGGAAATTTCTTGTATGCGATACATCGTATCGGGAAATGGCAACACAAACTATTGAAATCTGTCAGGGATATATTTCTTCAGATCCAGAAGCCACTGTGCGCGTACGCTTATTCGGAGATATGGCTTTTATGACAGTAAAAAGCATCTCAATTGGAACTGTTCGCGATGAGTGGGAATATTCTATCCCTGTTTCTGATGCACGCGAAATGCTTGACCGTGTGTGCGGTAAGTCTATTATACGAAAGCTCAGGTATATTGTTCCATATAAAGGGTTTACATGGGAGGTAGATGAATTTCAGTTACCAGACAATGGGTTGATTGTTGCAGAAGTTGAACTTGAAGATCCAAATGTGGTTTTTATGTGTCCACCGTTTATTGGTGAAGAAGTGACAGGAAATCCGGCGTACTACAATTCTGTTATTGCAAAATCCTCTGTGCCCGCTGATTTATAGGCAGATATCATGAATGTTCTACGTGGCTGTATTCTTATTATTTCCGAAATGTATTTTAACGCCGACATAAATTATTCCCTTAAAGAATCTTTTTAGAGCAAAGAATTTTATACTTTGGTTTAAAAAGATTAAATTTGCAAAAGAAAGAGAAAAAAGCCTGAAACAACCTAAAACAGAAATTACTCTAAATAACTTAATAGTTTAACCAACAATTATCAACAGCATGAAAAGAGTTTATACATTCGGCGACGGAAAAGCCGAAGGTAAGGCCGACATGAGAAACCTCCTCGGAGGTAAAGGTGCTAACCTTGCTGAAATGAATCTTTTGGGAATGCCCGTTCCTCCTGGATTCACCATTACTACAGAGGTTTGTACTCTCTACACACAGGAAGGCCGTGATGCCGTAGTTAAAATGATTCAGAAAGACGTAGAAGCTGCTGTAGCTCACGTTGAGAATCTCACTGGCAAAAAGTTTAACGATCCTAAAAATCCCCTTCTTGTATCAGTTCGCTCAGGTGCACGCGCATCTATGCCCGGTATGATGGACACTGTCCTCAACCTTGGTATGAACGACGCTACTGTGGCCTCTCTCGCTGAAAAGAGCGGTAATCCTCGTTTCGCATGGGATTCATATCGTCGTTTCGTACAGATGTACGGTGACGTTGTTCTCGGCATGAAACCGAAATCAAAAGCCGACATTGATCCGTTTGAAGAGATCATGGATAAGGTTAAAGCCGAAAAGGGTGTTAAGCTCGACAC
>CAZOCO010000083.1:0-9848 GCA_964578325.1 uncultured Muribaculum sp. | reverse complement strand
CGGCAGAAACAACAGCAGCAACGCTACCAGCCTGCTTTTTGCAGAGAGCCTGTGCAGCAGCGATGTCATTGTTTTTGAGGGCTTTCTTAACCTCACCTACAAATTTTGAGATGTTGCCTTTACCTTTGGCGCTTGAAAGAGCGATCCAACGTTCAACTGAAAGTACGATTACAGTGAGGAAGAGTGTCTGAAGAATAGGTACGATGAAACCACCTTTGTACACTGTACCCCAGAGATCCTGCGGGTGACCGGCTTCGTCGAAGTGCATGTCGTGGCCGAACCAGAAGATGAAGAGCAATACGGCAACAACAAAGCAGGCGAGGATCACGAAGAATGCGTTCTTGATACCGCGAACGTTAGAACCCTCTTTGGCGTTCTGCTTCTTAACTTGAGCTGCAGCAGCTCCGGAATTTGGCTTTTGAGCTTCCATAATGTAGAAATGAAATGTGTTAGAAGTTAAATGATTATTATGAAATTGTTTGTTTGGTTGCTATGATTGTCACAATATTAAAAACGAACCCGACCGGGAGTGGTATGGCGGCGTCTTATAGGTTATTTTGTCTATGTACACACGAATGGTGTGAGCGTAGACAGTGCAAATTTATTAATTGTTTCGGCTTAAACCAAATTTTATCGGTTGATTTTACGATATTTTGTCCGGTTTGTTGATGTAATTCTAAAATTTAACGTAATTTTGTGTCTGGAAATTTATTTGAGTCAATAGTAATCGGTGATTCGTAGACCGCTGGTATTTTGCGATTGCAGGCGTATTCATGTCATTGTATATCGTTGGAATATGCTGTCGTAGTGGATTACACAATTTATAGCGAACATTAATTATATATAATATCCATGATTTATGGCAAAAGTCATCACTCTTAAAAAAGGTCTTGACATCCCGTTGCAGGGAGCTCCGGTCAGGGAAGATGGTGCAGGTATGACATTAGTGGCTCCGGCTACGGTGGCTATTACTCCTGACGATTTTCCGGGACTTGTTCCGCGTTTAGATGTCAAGGAAGGCGACACCGTGAACGTCGGAGATGTTGTTTTTCACGACAAGGTGTATACAGATATTAAAGTCGTATCGCCTGTGGGCGGTGTTGTGTCTGCAATCGTGCGTGGTGAACGCCGCAAGATACTGCGTGTGGTATTAACGCCATCGTCGGAATGTGCTACTGCTTCACGTGTAGTCGAGGCTGCATCAGATGCGGTGCTGGCTGAACGTATATTGCTTGACGCGGGCCTGTGGCCATATATGCGGCAACGGCCCTATGGCACTGTGCCTGTTCCGGGTGTCCGTCCTCGCGACATTATTATATCCGGTTTTGACTCGGCTCCTCTTGCTCCCGATTACGAACCTCTTGCTGCACTCAATATAAAAGAGCTTAACGTAGCGGTAGCTCTTTTGAAAAAACTAACCTCCGGTAGTGTATTCCTGACTATGCGTTCCGGGTCGAGTCTTGAAAAAGTTGAGGGATGTGACAGCTATATTGTCAATGGCCCACATCCGGCTGGCAATCCGGGAGTACAGCTCGCTAATATAAAACCGGTCAATAAAGGTGACATCGTTTGGACTATCGATCTGCCTACAGCTGTGCGTATTGGAAAATATGTATCACGTGGGATACTTGATTTCACTACAGAAGTTGCCGTTACCGGCTGTGAAATTAAATCTCCGGGATATATAAATACTGTGGTCGGTGCGAATCTTGCTACATTGCTAAATGATCGGCAGGTGAACGATGGCGTGCATCATCGTATTATTGCAGGAAATGTGCTTACAGGCATTGCCGAAAGTGAGTCTGGCTATTTGCGCTTTCCTTATACACAGGTTACAGTGATTCCGGAAGGTGATGACGTTAATGAATTCATGGGCTGGGCTTCTCTATCTCCCGAAAAGATGAGTGTGAACCGCTCTTTCCCTGGAATATTGTTGCGCAAAAAGCTTTTTTGTGCCGACGCACGTTTGTTGGGTGGTCGCCGTGCCATGATTATGTCGGGAGTCTACGACAAAGTGTTGCCAATGGATATAATGGTGGAATACCTCATCAAGGCATGTCTTGCAAAGAATATAGAGCGGATGGAGCAACTTGGTATTTACGAAGTTGTGCCTGAAGATATTGCTTTGTGTGAATATGTCGATCCGTCAAAAATTGAGTTGCAGAGTATTTTGCGTGAAGCTCTTGACTATGCTTATAAAGAATTGAACTAATACTCAAACCTGAATTGAAACAATGAAATCATTACGACGTTTTTTGACTCGTATCAAGCCTCAATTTGAGCCCGGCGGTCGCTTCCATGCATTTCAGTCGGTGTTTGATGGGTTTGAGACGTTCCTTTTTACTCCGTCGTCGACATCGCGTAGCGGAGTTAATATTCATGATTCGCTCGATTCAAAACGTATCATGATCATAGTGGTACTGTCGCTGATGCCGTGTCTGTTGTTCGGTATATATAATGTGGGTTATCAGCACTGGCTGGCGATAGGAGCCGATACATTTCCGTTTTGGGAGGTATTCGGCTACGGTGTCGCTAAAATGTTCTGGCGCATAGTTGTTGCCTATGCCGTGGGTCTCGGCATTGAGTTTGCCGTGGCACAGTGGCGTAAGGAAGAAATTCAGGAAGGTTTTCTGGTTTCCGGAATACTGATACCTCTGATATGTCCTGTAGAGACACCGCTGTGGATGTTGGCTGTCGCTACCGCCTTCTCTGTAATTTTTGTGAAAGAGGTTTTTGGTGGCACAGGTTACAATATATTTAATGTGGCACTCGTCACAAGAGCATTCCTATTTTTCGCTTATCCGTCGCACATGAGTGGTGATGGTGTCTTCGTGGCAAAGGATGCCGCATGGGGTATAGGAGAAGGCTCGGTAGTTGATGGGTTTACCGGCGCTACGCCACTTGGGCAGGTCGCTTCGGAGGCTGGTGGCGCCATTTCGATAACAGGTGCCGATGGTCACGCCTTATCGTTGCTCGATATGTTTGTGGGGCTTATACCCGGTTCGGTAGGTGAAACTTCTACTCTGTGTATACTGATCGGTGCATTTATATTATTAGTGACCGGTATTGCTTCATGGCGTATCATGCTGTCGGTATTTGTAGGTGGCGCATTTATGTCGTGGATTGCGTGGATGTTTCAGACACCGACATATCCGGTTTCAATGCTTAATCCGGCCGAACAGCTATGTCTCGGAGGCTTTGCTTTTGCCGCAGTCTTTATGGCAACAGACCCTGTCACAGCAGCACGCACTAACGCCGGTAAGTGGATTTATGGATTCATGGTAGGAGTAGTGGCCATCTTAATCCGTACATATAATAATGGGTATCCAGAAGGAGCTATGCTCGCCGTACTGTTGATGAATGCTTTTGCTCCGCTTATAGATTATTGTGTGGTGCAGCGCAATATCAACCGCCGTCAGCGTCGACTGAAAACTGCCGATGCCGCTGAATTGAAAAACTCTTAATCAAGTCCGGTTATGAATAAACAGAGCAATATATATACTATAATTTATATAACGGTACTCGTAGTAGTGGTTGGAGCCGCTCTTGCATTTACGGCGTTAAGTCTGAAGCCTCTTCAGGAAGACAATGCAAATGCAGACAAGATGCGTCAGATTCTGGCATCGGTGCATGTTTCTCCGGCGCCCGGCGATGTTATCAGTGATTTTAATAAGTATATCACACGACAGCTTGTGATTGATGCCGACGGAAATGTTGTTGGTGACGATGCATTTTCTATCGATCTTTCCCGTCAGATAAAACTGCCTGCCGACCAGCGTCGGTTGCCTCTTTACGAATGCACGATGTCCGATGGGTCGGAGAAGTATATTATACCGTTGTATGGCGCCGGTCTCTGGGGGCCGATTTGGGGTTATGTGGCTTTGAATTCCGACGGAACTTCAATATATGGAGCCTATTTCGCCCACCAGGGTGAGACCCCCGGACTTGGCGCTGAAATTGAGAAGCCGGCATTCTCCGATCAGTTTGACGGAAAACAAATAATTAAAGATGGCCGGTTTTTACCAATTTCCGTGCTTAAAGCCGGTCAGTCTCCAGCTGATGGTGAAGATTATGTAGATGCTATTTCCGGTGGTACTATTACGTCGAAGGGAGTGGAGTCTATGATTGCCAATTGTCTTGGCGCATATAAAGTCTATATTGAAAATCTCAACAGTAAAAAGCATTAAGCTATGGCGATGACAAATAAAAATCTGTTGACACTGTTCAACCCAATTTCAAAAGATAATCCGGTAATAGTCCAGATACTCGGTATATGCTCATGTCTGGCTGTTACGGCCAAACTTGAGCCGGCGTGTGTGATGGGACTGTCGGTAATCGCGGTTTTGGCTCTTGCTAATGTTATAATTTCGCTTATACGCACTACTATTCCAACTAACGTGCGCATTATCGTACAGCTTGTAGTGGTAGCTGGACTTGTAGTGATTGTCAACCAGTTGCTTATGGCCTATCAATACGATGTGTCAAAACAGCTGTCGGTATTTATCGGCCTGATTGTCACCAACTGTATTCTTATGGGTCGTCTTGAGGCATTTGCCATGAGCAACCGCCCGTGGCCTTCGTTTCTCGATGGGATAGGTAATGGTCTCGGATATGCTGTGATACTGATAATCGTAGCATTTTTCCGCGAACTGCTCGGATCCGGTACGCTGTGGGGTTATAGTGTTATACCATCATCGTGGTATGAAGCCGGATATGCCAACAACGGCCTCATGATATTGCCTCCGATGGCTCTTATCGTTACTGCATGTATAATATGGGTACATCGGTCGGTCAACAAAAATCTTCAGGAATAATAAACCGCTAAAGTGATTTGAAAATATGGAAAATTTCAACATATTTATCCGGTCGATTTTTGTCGACAATATGATATTTGCCTACTTTCTTGGCATGTGTTCGTTTCTTGCAGTGTCTAAAAACGTCAAAACGGCACTCGGTCTTGGGGCTGCAGTGACATTTATGCTCGTCATATCACTGCCGATAAACTATCTGCTCGAAAATTATGTCTTGCGTCAGGGTGCGCTTGTGTGGCTTGGCCCTGATTACGCGGATGTCGATTTAAGCTTTTTGTCGCTGATTATGTTTATTGCCGTCATTGCGTCGCTGACACAGATAGTAGAAATGGCTGTGGAGAAGTTTAGCCCGTCGCTCTATTCGTCGCTGGGCATATTTCTACCACTCATTGCTGTAAACTGTGCGATTCTCGGTGGTTCGCTGTTTATGCAGCAACGCGATTTCCCTGATGTATGGACTGCTACATGTGCCGGTGCCGGTTGGGGACTCGGATGGTTGCTTGCTATTGTAGCTATTGCTGCCATACGCGAGCGTCTGCAGGAATACAGTAATATTCCGAAACCTCTTCGTGGCGTAGGAATCACATTTATTATTACCGGCCTTATGGGTATAGCTTTCATGAGCTTCCTGGGCATTAAACTCTAAAATTATGACTACTTTAATACTGAATACGATGTCGCTTACAATAGTATCGGCGGTTGTCATATTTCTCATAATATCTGTGGCCCTTGTGATTCTGCTTCTTGTGGCCAAGCATTTTCTCGTGCATTCGGGTGAAGTAACCGTGCGTATCAACAACGACAAAGATGTCATGGTGCCTTCAGGTGCCAGTCTTTTGTCATCGCTTGCCAATGAAAATATCTTCTTGCCGTCGGCATGCGGTGGTAAAGGCTCGTGTGGACAGTGTAAGGTTCGTGTCTTGTCGGGTGGGGGAGATATACTTCCTACGGAGACCGTACACTTCACCAGAAAGGAAATTAAAGACCATTGGCGTCTGGGGTGTCAGGTAAAAGTTAAGGAAGACATGTCAATCGGTGTGCCGCCGTCAGTGCTTTCTGTTAAAGAGTGGGAGTGCGAAGTCATTTCAAACAGGAATGTGGCTACATTTATGAAAGAGTTTATTGTGGCTCTTCCTCCAGGCGAACACATGGATTTTCAGCCGGGTTCGTATGCGCAGATTAAAATTCCTGCTTTTTCAATAGACTATGCAAAAGATATTGATCGCGATCTTATCGGCCCGGAATACCTTCCATCGTGGGAAAAGTTCGGATTGTTCTCTCTTAAGTGCCATAATACACAGGAGACCGTTCGTGCATATTCCATGGCCAATTACCCTGACGAAGGAGACCGTATTATGCTGACAGTGCGTATTGCGACACCTCCATTCCGCCCGAAGCCGGAAGTCGGGTTTCAAGATGTGATGCCTGGTATCGCTTCGTCATATATTTATACATTGAAACCAGGCGACAAAGTGCGTATGTCAGGCCCATATGGAGACTTCCATGTGCGTCTTGATTCCAAAGCTGAAATGATGTGGATCGGTGGTGGTGCAGGAATGGCTCCATTGCGTTCGCAAATAATGTATATGACAAAGACTCTTCAGACTACCGACCGTGTCATGAACTATTTTTATGGCGCGCGCGCACTCAATGAAGTATTCTATCTGAACGATTTCCTGCAGCTTGAAAAAGATTTCCCCAACTTCAAGTTCCATCTTGCACTCGACCGTCCGGATCCGGCAGCCGATGCCGCAGGCGTTGCTTATACTCCCGGTTTTGTACATCAGGTGATATATGATACATATCTTAAAAATCATCCGGAACCAGAGGATATAGAATATTATATGTGTGGCCCGGGTCCGATGAGCAAGGCTGTTGAAAAAATGCTTTATGATCTCGGTGTTCCTCCGGAAAATCTTATGTACGACAACTTTGGCGGATAAAATTCTACTATATTAGCGGCGGTCTTACTGAACACGAGACCGTCGCTGACATTTTACAGTGAACATTGTTACTGAATACATACTCGATATTTGCAGATACTTGTGGATTTTTGTAATTTTGCTTTATGGAAATACCTGTCGACCAATCAGAATCCAAGCGTCCTTATCGACTTGGTGTCGCCTTGAGTGGAGGCGGAGTGCGCGGATTTGCTCATCTTGGAGCATTGTATGCAATGGATGAGTTGGGCATTAAGCCCGACATTATTGCCGGAGTAAGTGCCGGGGCATTAGCTGGAGCCATGTATGCTTCAGGTTTGTCTCCGCTTGATATTATGAAAGCTTTCATGAAAGTCAAGTTTACCGATTTTTGTGAAATAAAAGTGCCCCGCAATGGTTTTTTCAACATGGACGGTTTCAGAAATTTCCTTGAAGATACCCTGGGTTGCTCGCATATTGAAGATTGTCGTATACCGATGGTAATATGTGCTACCGATATCGATGCCGGGCAGCCCGTGCAATGGCGCAAAGGTCATATGGCCGAGCGTGTAATGGCATCATGCGCCATACCGATTGTATTCACTCCTATAAAAGTAGATGGAGTGTCGTATGTCGATGGTGGAGTCGTCCACAATATGCCGTCGTGGGCTATTCGTAATGAATGTGATCGTCTGATCGGAGTGAATGTATCTCCGCTTCTTGAATCAAAAGTATCCAGCCGTTCGCTTATTGATATTGCCGCACGCTCATATCATTTGATCGCCCGTAGTAATGTACAATCCGATTTGGCTATGTGCGATACGATAATTTCTACCGACAGTATTGCCGATATAAAGGTATTTCAGTTGAGCGACAAAGAAAAAGCGTTTAAAAGTGGATATCGAGCAGCACGTGATGTGTTGAAAAATTCTCCGCTGTTGGATTTTTACCAAAATAAATTGTCTGATGAATAGGATAAAGCCCGTCATTTACCAGATGCTTCCGCGTCTGTTTGGCAATACCACTCAAGTATGTGTCCCCAACGGGACAATTGAGCAGAATGGTTGTGGAAAATTCAATGATATTTCCACTAAAGTACTTAAATCGCTGCAATCGCTGGGTGTGACGCATGTATGGTATACAGGTGTTATCGAACATTCGCAGAAAACAGAATACAGTCGCTTCGGCATTCGTCCGGACAATCCTCATGTAGTGAAAGGCGAGGCTGGTTCTCCATATGCAATTAAGGATTACTACGATGTCGACCCTGATCTTGCTGTCGATGTTCCGGCCCGTATGTCTGAATTTGAGGCTTTGGTAGAGCGTACGCATGCTGCTGGGATGAAAGTTATTATAGATTTCGTGCCCAATCATGTGTCGCGTCAGTACCATTCCGACGCCAAGCCCGAGGGCGTGTCTGATTTTGGCGCAGGAGATGATACTACCCGTTTTTTTTCGCCGACAAACAATTTTTATTATATCCCCAATCAGATGTTCGCTCCTTCAATTCCGTTGGGAGATGGTGACGACGCATATGTGGAGTTCCCGGCCAAAGCGTCGGGAAATGATTGTTTTTCAGCTTTTCCATCGGTCAACGACTGGTATGAAACCGTAAAACTTAATTATGGCCGCGATTATGGAGATTGGTCGGCGCATTTTGACCCATGTCCGCCTACATGGAATATGATGCTTGATATTCTGTTGTACTGGTGTGGAAAAGGAGTCGACGGTTTCCGTTGTGATATGGCTCACATGGTTCCTGTAGAGTTCTGGCAGTGGGCTATAGCCAAAATTAAAAATCAGTATCCAGATGTCATTTTCATCGCTGAAATATATGATGTTGGCCTCTATCGTGATTATATCTACCGCGGTGGGTTTGATTATCTCTACGATAAAGTCAATCTATACGATACGCTGCGAGCTATCGAATGTGGACATGTGTCGGCAGCTCGTATCACTAACTGCTGGCAGACTGTCGATGGAATCTCGTCGCGAATGCTGAATTTTCTTGAAAATCACGATGAGCAGCGTTTTGCTTCCGTGCAATATGCTGGCGATGCATCTTTGGTTTTACCGTCGCTTATTGTGTCTGCCTTTATCTCCAATGGCCCGATAATGATATATATGGGGCAAGAATTTGGCGAACAGGGAGCTGATGCTGAAGGATTTTCCGGTCTTGATGGCCGTACAACAATTTTTGATTACTGGAGTGTGCCGGTGTTGCGTCGTTGGCTCGGTGGCGGAGTCCCTGATTTAAGACGAATGACGCCTGATGAGCGCAGATTGCGTGCGATGTATGCCCGTGTGCTGAATCTTGCCAACGATGAGGCTGCTTTGCGTGAAGGCTCTTTCTTCGACCTTATGTATGTAAACTACGACAATCCGGGCTTCAATCCACACACGATGTTTGCATTCATGCGGTCAGTTGCAGAAGAGACAATTATAGTTGTCGTGAATTTCGGAGATAAGGCTGCTGATGTCAGTGTGAACATTCCATCTCATGCATTTGAGGTATTGTCGATCCCTGCCGGAGTATATGATGCTGAAGAGCTTTTGACGGGTTCCAGTTCATCGCTCGTTGTTACATCCGACGTTCCTCTGTCGACGAAGGTTGATGGACATGGCGCTGTAGCATGGAAGATAGTTACCCCGAAAAAATGAGGAAAAATGAGAAAAATCGGTCTGATATGATTGCCTTCCGCCGATAAAAGCCTAACTTTGCATTATCGAAAACAGATATTCCCAAAAAACCAAACTATATTACATTTTTATATGTTACCTCCTTTTAAAATCTTTGCCGGTACCAATTCAGAATACATGGCCAAAGAAATCTGTAAGGACTTGGGCGTAAGTCTGGGTCAGATGAACATTTTACACTTTGCCGACGGCGAGTTTGAAGTGTCGTATGAGGAATCTATTCGTGGCTGTGAGGTATACCTCGTTCAGTCTACATTCCCCAACAGCGACAATCTTATGGAACTGTTGCTGATGATTGATGCTGCCAAGCGTGCTTCTGCTGCTACAATCAACGCTGTCATTCCTTACTTCGGCTGGGCCCGTCAAGACCGCAAGGATAAACCACGCGTGTCTATTGCCGCCAAGCTTGTTGCCGATCTGC
>CAZOCO010000082.1:0-10123 GCA_964578325.1 uncultured Muribaculum sp. | reverse complement strand
AAACGCTTTTTGTTGCCTTCACCCGAAATACGGATTACTACACCACGATACTGCTGGATACGCTCTTTGTTACCCTCCTTGATACGGTATGCTACTGTGATTGTGTCACCGGCACCGAATTCAGGCAACTGCTTGCCGACTGCAAACGCTTCGTCGACTACTTTAATTAAGTCCATTTTAGTTTGTTGACAATTAAAATGTTAGTAATTACGCAACATAACAAGCGCCTCATGTCTTGCCAGCGATTGCGCATAGCGACTGCAAAGTTACAAAAACTTCAGTGAATATCAAATGTTTCTGACAAAGATTTTACACCGGAATTACTAACATCGGAATATCTGTATGGAATAACAGCCGGTGGGCTATCGACGGATTGAAGAGACGGGTAAGTGGCGACCGTCGATGATTCGGAGCGACTATAAGCCCGATAGGTATTTCCGACATGAGCGAAGCTATGTCTTCGTCAATAGTTGATTGGTCGGACGATCGGAATTTAAATGTAAACCGAGGATAGTGTTCCCGGCAGTAGGCGAGTAGCATTTCAGCCGGGTCTTTTTTCGTTCGTCGCCATGGGCGTCGGCTGTCTGGAACGGAAATCATTTCTACCGTGAGAGGTTGGTTGTCAAAAGTCCTGTAAAGAACATCTATGGCGAGCAGATCCGACTGATTCATGTCGCAAAACATTACGGCATGCGACAAGTTGGTAATATGCTCGGTGGGAGTATCTTCTGGTAGAGTTATTACCGGAATACGGCAAGAATCGAGTACTTCTGCGGTTACAGACCCTATTGATTCGCGCTCACGTGTAGCCTTGCCGCGGGTACCCATGATAATCATGTCGGGACGGTTTTCTCTGGCATATTGTATGATGACTTCCTCTGGAATGCCTTCTATTACTTGGGCGGAATATTTGACAGGCGGCAGTTCTCCTGACTTTATGCGCGAACGCAATTGTGCGGAGAGCTTTTTCAGTCTGCTATAAGCCTCGTTGAAAAGAGTTTTACGCAATTCGGTATCGGCTACTGCGTAGTCTAGAGTGTCGGACAATGGAGAACTGTCGGCCACCGATGGATCGATAATTGCGTTAAGCAGATTCAACGTGGCGCCATGGCGTTGTGCTAATGCAAATGCCAGGTCGCAGGCTTTCAGCGAATGTGGCGTAAAATCTACCGGCACGAGGTAGCATAAGTTGCCCGTGTGACTCTTTTCGGGTGTTGACTGATTTATGAATATTTCAGAATTTTCGATGATACGCAGAGCCAGCGGCAGGTCGTCTTCATTTATACGTACGCGTAGTCCTGATGCTACGACGGGATGTTCTGGATGCAGATTCTGCAATGACACCGCTATGCCTTCGCTTTCAAGCATATTGCGTAGTTTTACGGCATAGTCGTAAGTATGGATTGCTATTGTGATAAGTCTGTCGGACATGTCTGACGGAGTATGACCGGTGAAATATTGTTGTCAGTTAAAGAGCATGACAACTCAATGGTGTTGTCATGCTCTGAATGTATTAGCGGATGAGAGGAGGATTAGTCTTTTTTAGCTGTCTGTTCTTCGAGAATAGCAATTGCCATGTCGTAGATAGTGGTATCATCGAGTACGACTATTCCTCCATCGGGACCCGGTTCGATATGAACGCCACAGTTTTGGCCGAATTCATAGTTTGATCCACCGAAATAGTTACGTACAGTCTGCACAGTGCAGTTGAGCTTGTCGGCTATCTGGCGCATTGATCCGTCGGGAAGGCTATCTTTAATACGGCGTAGATCGTTGAATGAAATTGTCTTCGTCATGGTGATATGAATTTTGAGATTAATAATTTAGTTGTGGTAATTTGTTTAGGCTCTAAATTATTATTTTTTATTGACAAAAACAAAAATTTTGGGAAATATAAAATATGTTTTAAAACATAAAAATTCGCAGAGTCTGTGTAACCGGGTGATTGACCGTTAGATACGCTCGATGTCTGATCCTTTGGCCCATGCACGGTGTTCGTTGTCGACACGTACATCAAACCATTTTACGGCAACGGAATCGTTGCGGGTGGTTACCGAATCAAGAATTTGTACTTTTGTACCTTCGTGAAGCAATAATGCTTCTTCGCTGCGATCTTTAGGTGTACGTGGCGATGTCGACAGCATTGACGCCGGAACGACAACTATCGCTTCGTCATGATCGGTTGAGTATGAGGTGGCGATTGAGGCCAGTATGTTTGCAACGACACAAATGAAAATCATGCCAAATGCTCCGAAAAATCCGATTTTGCGTATGACGACCGCCGAAGGCAAAACGTAGAGAGCGACACATATCAGCATCAGGACAAATGATACTATGGCGATTGTTGCCCATGTGTTGGCACCGATACGTGTGGCTATCGCATTGACGGTTTTAGTGATAAACATGCCACGGTCGCCCGGTTCATCTGTGATACGTGAGTTTACGAAGTCAAGGTTGTCGCGTGTGTCACGATCAGACGGGTCAAGACGGAGTGCACGCTCATAATATACGATTGCTTTGCCTGGCTGACCGAGGCGGTAGTAGCAGTTGGCGATATTATAGTAGAGTGGAGCCGATGTGCCGTGATTGTTGGCGATATCAAGATAGAGCGACAGGGCGCTCCCGAAGTCGTCGCGCATATATGCCGAGTCGGCCTGTTGTGTGAGTGTTTCGGCTGTTTCAGCGTGTAATGTCATTAGCGACATCAGTATGGCGACTGTTGTCAGGACGACTTTATGTAGTAGATTCATAGCGTTGACTTGAAGTGGTTGATGTAGCGGTTTTTACTTTTTTGCGCGACGGATATTTTCCATGTTTGAGATAAGATTTGAGGCACGGTCGTACAGACGGTCGGCCTGATCTTCCGAGTCTGCCGGTGAGTATCGTGCCATTTCACAGTCATCTATAATTGCAAGCAGATCTTCGATGTCGGTAGCAGGTATGCCATAGGAGGTAAGTTCGCTTGCGATATTATTGCGTGTAAGTTGTGATGCCGGTAGTTGCAGTTTATCTCCGAGGTATCCCCATATGGCCCGCAACAGTTCTTCGTAAAAATGGTCGTTATCGTGGTTCTTGAGATAAATCGAGGCCTGACGCAGGCGTTTTCGTGCTACTTTGCCTGAATTAGCAAGGCGTCGTCCGGATATGTCGGCGTTAAGCTTGATCTGTTTGCTGCGATACAATAGTATGGCTGCAAGCAAAAGCGCAAGCAAAATGTAAAGCGGCCAATACCACCATGTGCGATATATAAATATATGATTTTGGCTCAACCCGAGTTTGCCCATACGAATGTGCAGTATATCTGTATTTTTAGAGGCAATGCCTTGGCGTGCTACACCGGGTTCTGATGATGATGGTGCCGAGCCCTGTGTGACATGGATGTCGTATGATTGTGTATTGAGCGTTATATACTCTTTGCGTGCCGGATCGAAATATACAAATTTATCAGCTCCGATAGTAAAGTCGCCTACGCTTTGAGGTACGAAGGTGTAGTCTACCGTCATGGTGCCGGTGACGTTGTGTCCGCTGACGCGGGTAGATATGTCGGAAACCGGTTGATATTGCTCGAACTCTGACGGGAAGTCGATTACCGGCTCTTTTACATATTTGATATTACCGGTTCCGGTGATTTTATATGTCAGCGATGCCGCGTCGTTGGTCTTGAATACCGAAGTCGACAGACGTGATGAAATGTCAAAATTACCTACAGCCCCTGTAAATCCGGCAGGCTGTGGCTGTGGCAACGGAATCACATCTACCGAAACCGAGTTAGACGATGTCTTTAGTTCGCGATCTACGCGGCGGTTACCACCCCAGAATCCACCGACACGTTCGTATTGAACTACTGTTACATCGTATTTGCCCGAGTTAATAGTCAGTTTTCCCGATTTCTGCGGGAAGAGTACGCATTGCTTCAGTATTGCGGTCATATAGTTCTGACCGTTGTAGTGTTCTACCTCATTAAGCGTAGGAGATACAGGTATCTCTTCTATCAGGAAGCCGTCAAAAGCCGGTTGGGTAGTAGGTAAGAATGATGATATAGAGTGTTTGGTATATAGCTTGATGGTGCATACAATGGCTTCCTGTTCGTATACATGTGTTTTATTCAGAATAATACGTACCAGGACGTCGTTGGCATTTACTTGAGCGGATGAAGTTGCGAGATCGGCCGAATGGCTGTTTTGTCCACCTCCTTGCTGTTGAGCCTTGTCGGCCGGGAGGACTGTAAATGTTGCCGGTTTTGATGTATAGGTTTTGTTGCCGACGTTGATAGATGCTTCACCGATGGTGTATTCGCCTGGTTGGTCGGCCCGATATGTGAATGTGTAGTCAACGGTTGTCGACCGTTCCTCACGGCCATTAGTCCATGAATAGTTTGACATCGTGGAAGTCGATGGACCGTAGACAAATGTACATCCGTCTATTTGTGGCGCTTTAAGGCCACTGCCTTCTCCGTTTTTAAGACGGAATGTTACGGAAAATTTGTTGCCGGCAATAACATTGCGCGGAGGAACAACTGTAAACGATGTTGATTGTGCTACCGTCACCGCTATGGCAGACACTAACATCATCAGTGTTAATATGACTTTTTTTCTCATTGTATGTATTGTCGGCTTGAAAATTTCGGATTAAATAGTTGAATGTGCGATGTTTCTGTTTACCACTGCGGGCCTGTAGTACGTTGACGTGACTGCCCTTCTTTACGCTCCATTTCCTGAACGCGACGGCGGGTGGCATTTTCTTCATTCTCCATAGTCTTGAGTATCTTTTCTGCATTGGAGTCAGAGATTCCACCTTGTTGCTGCTGTTGCTGTTGCTCGTCTTGTTTGGGCTGTTGCGGTTGCTGATCCTGATTCTTGTCTTGATCTTGCTGCTGATCTTGATTTTGTTGTTGCTGCTGTTGTTGCTGCTGATCTTGATTCTGCTCCTGGTTTTGATCCTGATTTTGCTGCTGATCCTGCTGCTCTTTCAGTTTTAGTTGGGCCAGACGCAGATTCTCGCGTGTAAGATCGTTGTCGGGATTACGTCTCAACGCACCCTTATACATATCGATAGCCTGGGCATAATTTTCTGCGTTAAACGCCATGTTGCCGAGGTTATAGTGGGCGCGTTCAGATATGTCGGGATCCTGTGATGATCGGGCGAGATTTGTAAGAATCGATTGAGCCTCTTTGAGCGGGTCGTTTTCTCCTTCACCTGTGGCATTCGGTCCTGATGTACGTATGTACACGAGTGCAAGGTTGTAGAGCGCTGCTTCTGAGTTGGGGTTTTCCTCAAGAGCTTTCTTATATGCGACTTCTGCTTCGGGATAGTGCTTTGACTTATACAGGGCATTGCCGTCGCGTACAAAATTGCGCTCTTTTCGGGTAGATGTATCTGCCGGACGCTGTTCGGGTGTGGCGGCAAATGCCATACCGGCTACCGACAGATATATGAGCGTATTTATTATGATGCGTTTCATTGTTGTTTTCCGTTTTTTTGTTGTGAAGTCTTGTCGCCGAAGAATGTATATCGTTTCAGCCATCCTATTTTATGTTCAGGAACAAGAATATCGGCAATGATAAAAAGCAGGGCAAGCCATGCAAACACCGGAAATTGTTCGGCACTGGCGGCATATGTGACTTTCTGTATCTGACCTTTGGCAAGCTTTTCGAGTTGGCTGTCGAGGTCGGACAGTGCCGACGATGATGAGCCTTGTACATATATGCCATTTCCGGCCGCGGCTATTTCACGTGCCATTTCTTCGTTGAGTCGGGTCGTGACAGGATTTCCAGTCTCGTCGCGCATGAACTGCCCGTCGCGGCCGGTGGGAATAAGGGCTCCTTTTGCCGATCCCAGACCTATTACATCGACCTGAATACCGTTTTCCGCAGCAAGTTTTGTCGCTTCGACCGCGTCGTCTTCAAAGTTCTCACCGTCGGTGATTACAATAATGGCTTTTTGCATGTCTTCGTTTTGAGAAAACGATGTCATAGCCATTTCCACTGCGGCACCGATGGCTGTACCTTGTGTCGGTACCATTTCGGTCGAAATAGAGTTCAGAAACATCTTTGCGGCAGAAAAGTCGGCCGTAAGCGGAAGCTGTGTGTAGGCATCCCCGGCAAATACTATCAGACCGACTTTGTCGTTGTGTAGTCGTGAAATTAGTTTTTCGAGCAATAGTTTGGCTCGCTGAAGCCTTGAAACTCCACGAGGATCGTCGGATGCCGATGCAAGCATTGAGTTAGAGACATCGAGGCATATCATAACTTCTATTCCGTTGACCTCGGCGACTTCTTCTTTTGCACCGGCACGCGGACGGGCCAGAAGAAATACGAGAGCGGCAATTGCTAATAGCTGAAGCATGAGTTTCACGCCATGGGTGTAGCGCGACACATCAGGCATGAGCGGAGTGAGCACCGGGATACGACCGAACAGGCGCATGCGGTGGCGCCGATTGCGCGATGCCATCCAGTAAAGCAGCACCACCGCAGGCAGTAGCAATAACAGATATAATAAGTATGGATTAGCGAAACTAAACATATCGTAATAATCTTAAGGAAGTGTACGGAGTAGTGTGCGGCGCAGCAGAATGGCGGTCATGTAGCATCCGAACGCCAGCCATGCCCACAGGGCATAGTTGTCTTCGGTATGAGAGAAATTCTGCACGTCCATGGCTGTCTTTTCGAGTTGGTCGATTTCATTGAAAATATCGCGGAGCACATTGTTGGATGTGGCGCGGAAATATTTGCCTCCTGTCATCGACGAAATTGACTGAAGCAGATTTTCATCGATAATTACCGGCATTGGTACGTAGTCTATACCGCCAAACATGTTTTGTTGAGGGGTAGGAGCAGTGCCATTTTTACCGACACCTATGGTGTATACCTTTATACCGTATTTTTTTGCGATTTCTGCGGCAGTGAGCGGTGCGACAACACCTGTATTGTTTACACCGTCGGTGATGAGTATGATGGATTTAGATTTCGCCTTGCCATCTTTTATGCGGTTGATCGACGTGGCGAGGCCATCGCCAATAGCAGTTCCGTCGTTTATCATACCCATGCGTATGTCGTGGATATAGTTGGTGACCATTGAGCGGTCGGTAGTCATCGGCAGAGAAGTAAAGCTCTCTCCGGCATATATTACAAGCCCGATGTTGTCGTTTTCACGTCCGGCGACAAATTTAGATGCCATTGTTTTGGCAGCTTCCAGGCGGTCGGGCTGAAAATCGCGTGCAAGCATTGACGATGATATGTCGAGTGCGATGATGATGTCAGTACCCTCGGTGGTTGACGTATGCCATGAATCTGATGTCTGCGGGCGGGCAAGCACTATTATCAGACATCCTATCGCAGCCATTTTCAGTATAAATACGAAGTGGAGCAGATATTCCTTATATGATCGTCCTATAGTGTTGAATGGTGTCAGCGAAGAGATTGCCAGTGACGGAAACGCATTGCGTCTGCGCCACACATACCACCCGACCATGGGTATGAAGATCAGAAATAACCACAGATAGTGAGGATGGGCCAGTTGCATATTACTTTACGGTTTGACATTTTTTTGATTGTCGGCATCAGTATTGTCTGTAGATTCGTCCGGTTCGGGTTCGGGACGAGTGGCTTCGACAAACTGAAGTGCCTGATTAAACGATTTTACATTATCGTCGGGGAGAGGACGTACTTTGGCAAATTTTACGAAATCGGCTATTTCGAGTATCTGCTTCATCAGTGCGGCCGACGGCTTGGTAGTATCGTGGCTTCTTACACTGCGCATAATTTGGGTCGACGTCATCTCCATTGCATTGATTCCGAAACGAGTTTCAAGGTAAATGCGTAGAATATCGGTGAGACGTGTATAATATTCTTTCTCTCGCGAGTTTTCGCAGAGTTTTTCCGATTTTAGTTCATTGAGTTGTTTGACAGCAAGCTCGTAGGGTGGCAAAACTGGCTCTGACGATTTGGCCTCGATTGCCGTTTTCCGGCGTTTTCGCCATATAATCCATCCGGCCACAGCAAGGGCTACTAATGCCAGTACAAAATATAGCCACCAGTAGTCAGCTATAACATCGGGTAAATAGTCCCATAGCTTGGTATGTGGAACTGTAACTCCGGCATAGTCGTGTACTGTCTGCATAGTATCGACCGGTACAGGTATTACCTTTAGCGCAAGTTCTTCCGACCGGAATGTGTCGTTACCGGCTACGTATACCAATGGCGGTAGTTTGTATAGGCCTGAATCGAACGACTGTATCAGTAGTTGCTGACGTATCTCCTGACGATCTGAACCGATATTCTGGGTGTCAGGACGTCCTACCCGGTTGACTTCGACATAGCGGTTGAGTGTGTCGCCGATATTAATAAAGCGACCCTCTGTGCCTTTGTCTTGTACAATTTCTATGTGGAGCGGAGTGGTACGCCCCATGATTATATATGCCGAGTCGAGCGATGTCTTTACTGTGATGTTGCCGGCCGATGCGATCGACGGCAGCATCACTGCTATGGCTGTGGCAGATAGTAACAGTATTTGTTTTATGTGTCGGAATATCTTCATATACAATGTTGATTTATCGCAGATAGTATACCTATCGTGATGCTCCGCGTTTCTGAAAAAGTCCCATCAGGGCCTTCACAAAATCTTCGTCAGTCGCCATTGATGCATAGTCGACACCACAACGGTTAAAACGGTCGGTCATGGTCTGTTGGCGGTCGTACCACCACTTGTTGTAGGCTTTGCGTACGCGCGACGATGATGTGTCGATCCAGCGTTCAGCGCCCGTTTCAAGGTCGGAGAATCTTATGAATCCGACATCGGGCATTTGAGCATCACGCTTGTCGTAGATCTGTATTGCGGTCAGGTCGTGTTTGTTGTTGGCTATCGACAGAGGCTTGTAATAGTCTGCGGCATCTATAAAGTCGGATATAAGGAATGTTGTGCAGCGTTTTTTCAGAGCATCGGTCATATATCGCAGTGCTTCACCTATGTCGGTAAGGGTGTCTGACGGAGTAAAATCAAGCAGTTCTCTGATTATGAGCAGTACGTGTGCACGCCCTTTTTTAGGTGGAATGAATTTTTCTACTTTGTCAGAGAAAAAAATGGCACCTACTTTATCGTTGTTTTGTGCTGCCGAAAAAGCCAGCGTCGCTCCGACTTCGGCAAACATCTGGCGCTTTTCTTCGCCGACGGCACCGAAGCGGCGTGAGCCAGACATGTCGACTAACAGCATCACAGTCAGTTCGCGCTCTTCTTCGTAGACTTTGACATACGGATGGTTGTGACGCGCTGTGACATTCCAGTCGATGTCGCGTATATCGTCGCCATATTGATATTCGCGTACTTCGCTGAATGTCATACCGCGTCCCTTGAACGCCGAATGGTATTCGCCGGCAAAGATGTTTTGAGACAGACCGCGGGTCTTGATCTCAATTTTGCGTATTTTCTTTAAGAGTTCGTTGGCATCCATTGTTTCCGGTATTTTGATTCCCGACTGTTAAGCCGGGAATCTGCACTTGTCAAGGTACCTGAACCTTGTCGAGAATTTCAGATACGATATCGTCGGTAGTGATATTGTTTGCCTCGGCTTCGTAAGTGAGTCCGATACGATGACGCAATACGTCGTGTGCCACGGCGATTACATCTTCGGGCACTACGAATCCTCGGCCACGCAGAAATGCGTAAGAGCGTGCTGCGCGTGCAAGCGATATGGACGCACGTGGCGATGCTCCGAATGATATTATCGATACAAGGTCGTTTAGTCCGTAATCTGCCGGGAAACGTGTGGCAAATACTATATCCACGATATATCGTTCGATTTTTTCGTCGATATAGATTTTCTCGCACACTTTCTGTGCATCAAGTATCTCTTGAGGCTTCAGCAACGCACGTACCTCATGGCTGGCATTTGTGATGTTCTGGCGTATGATAACCTTTTCTTCCTCTTTGGTCGGATAGCCTATGACGACCTTAAGCAGGAAACGGTCGACCTGTGCTTCGGGAAGCGGATATGTACCTTCTTGCTCTATGGGGTTCTGCGTGGCCATTACAAGAAACGGGTTGTCCATCGGGAATGTGGTATCGCCTATGGTGACCTGACGCTCTTGCATGGCTTCGAGTAGTGATGACTGCACTTTGGCCGGGGCTC
>CAZOCO010000081.1:0-10338 GCA_964578325.1 uncultured Muribaculum sp. | reverse complement strand
AGATTGTCAACCTTGTGCATGATGTTTTCAATAATACCGATTTTGGTAGATACTTTAGATCCACCCATGATTGCGGTAAACGGACGTTTGATATCCTTAAGGATATTGTCAACAGCCTTAACTTCTTTTTCCATCAGATAGCCAAGCATCTTGGAATCAGCATCAAAATAATCAGCGATAACAGCTGTAGAAGCATGCTTGCGGTGAGCTGTACCGAAAGCGTCGTTTACGTATACATCAGCATATGAAGCGAGTTTCTTTGCGAAATCTTTCTGACGGGCTTTCATTTCCTTTTTAGCTTCGTCGTAGGCAGGATCGGCTTTGTCAATACCTACGGGCTTGCCTTCTTCTTCAGGATAGAAGCGCAGGTTTTCAAGCAACAGCACTTCTCCGGGTTTCAGATTGGCAGCTGCTTCAGAAGCATCGGCACAATCGGGGGCGAACTTCACGTCGCGACCAAGAGCTTTGGCTACAGCGTCCTTGATCTGTTCAAGCGAAAGTTTCAGATTTACTTTTCCTTTGGGTTTACCCATATGCGACATGATGATAAGGCTGCCGCCATCTTCAAGTATTTTTTTCAATGTGGGGAGGGCACCGCGAATACGGGTATCGTCGGTAATATTGCCATTTTCGTCCAGGGGCACATTGAAGTCCACACGTACTATCGCTTTCTTTCCGGCGAAGTTGTAGTTGTCGATTGTCTGCATTTTAATCTGATTATGTGTAGTTTATATTAAAGTTTCAATATTGTTTTCGTGTCAATAATCTTAACGACAAAATTACGGAAAATTTTCGATAATTCGACAATTATTAGAGATTTTTTATGCTCAATTTCTACCAAGTGTAAACCATAGTAATATGAATATCGTTATACAAGAGTAACCAACTATTTTTTATGCAGCTTATGAAAACGAAATCAAACTTCTGGATATCGCTGTTTACCCTTGCAGCCGGTATCGCTCTAATCGCTACCCACTCCGACGGACGCTTATTATCGTGGATCGTAGTCATTATAGGATGGCTTTTTATCATTCCCGGAGTCATAGGTCTGATCGTTACGGCACTGTCCGGACGAAAGAATACAGGCAGCACTCCGTCACACACTACTCTAAATACATTTTCGTATGCCGTATCGCTCATTGTCGGACTGATATTTGTAATCTGGCCACAGACACTTGCCGGCATTTTCATATATGTGCTTGCCGGAGTAATGGTCGCATCCGGACTTTGGGAAATAATAGCTTTGGCTACAAGCCGCATTCCGGGCCTGATGCCGTGGTGGCTATACATTCTTCCCGTTCTCACGATAGCAGCCGGTATTTTCCTGTTCACATCACCGACAAACTATACAGAATCTCTATTTACATTAATCGCGGGAATCGCCCTGACATGCGTAGGAGCTAACGGTATATTTATGAGTGTCAACAATTACTCTGCACGTCGGACGTTGCGCCATAACAACACAAACGCACTCAATCAATAAGCACAACGCAGGGGTTACACATCCGTAGCAGAAGCGGATGCGGGTTTTAACCCTAACACAGATATAATCATATCGACAAGACGCTCCATTGGGGCAACCGACGAGTCGATCGACAAATGGTAGGTCGACGCGTCGCCCCATGTCTTATCGGTATAAAAATTATAATAATTGGCGCGCAACTTGTTGGTACGTTCGGCCAAAACTTTGGCGTCTGCAACGTTTTTTGCATCACCCCGCTGGAGTATACGTTCAATACGCTTCTCAATAGGTGCGTGTACAAAAATATTGAAACAGTGAGGATTGTCGCGTAAAACATAATCGGCGGTACGACCGACAATGACGCAACCTCCACGCTTACCGAGAGCTGTGATACAATCAGCTATCGCGCGATTCACGCTATCATCTCCAACTGTCGACGGGCCACTGAACAGTGAATAAGGATTTAATCCCATGGCAAATGTAATTCCGCCAAGAAATCTGGGGAAACGCTCATCCGACTGCTTGAAAAGTTCCGGATTCATTCCCGACTGTCGGGCAGCCTCAAACAATAGTTCCTTATCATAGAAATCGTAGCCGAGACGTTCGGCAAGCATACGGCCCAATTCGCGGCCACCACTACCAAACTGACGACCAATCGTAATTACCGGACGGTTTCCATCCATAGTATTCGCTGATTTAGAGTTTATAAAAACATTGTCGTGATGCAAATATAATGCTTTACACGCAGACTAAAGCAAGCTACAACGATAAAAATACAAAAATAATTATTACCTTTGCGTGCTAACCATTATTTCCAGAACAATGAACAACGATTTGGAACAGACTCTAAAACGTGATACCGACGGACTGCTGGCCTATGAATATATGGCCAATCACATCGAGTCTATAGCTGATTTTGAAGACACTGTCATAAACCACCTTCTCAATGTCGATCTAACCGGACAGTTGCTCGTCAGCGCTGCCAGGTATCTTCATGCCATCGATGCCGAAACGCACACTAATTCTATAAAACGACTGATTGATTCAGCTATCGACCGCGATCGTGAGCGTCGTTATATTCCAGACCTACTACCGGCATTGTGGGGCGTAAATTACGAAGAACGGGCAACAGAGCTGTCTGCTACCGACAATAATTTTCGCCGTATATATAAACGTGTCAAACCATCATCAACTATCTGACAAGATGAATATCAAGCTATCCACACTACTGATAGTTGCAGCGATCATATTTACCGGCTGCACCAGATCATCAGCAGAAACTCAAATTAACGATAACGATTCTATCTCCACAGTTATGAACACCGAGATTATCACCGATAGCGTAGCACCCGGCGACGCATTTGTAAATATTGAGACAACAATGGGCAACATAAGAGTACAGCTCTATGGCGACACCCCTCTTCACCGTGACAATTTCCTCAAACTCGCCGGCGAGGGATACTATGACGGTGTTTTGTTTCACCGCGTAATACGCGACTTCATGGTTCAGACCGGAGATCCGGAATCAAAGACAGCCACATCTGACCAGATGCTCGGTAGCGGCGACCCGGGATATACTATTCCGGCTGAATTTGTTTATCCAAAACATTTTCACAGATATGGCGCACTCGCAGCCGCACGCACCGGCGACAACGTAAATCCAGAGCGCCGCTCATCAGGATCTCAATTTTATATTGTGACAGGACAAAAATATCCGCAGGGCAAATTAAATCAGCTCGACCTGCAGATTAAACAACGCGCTCGCCAACAAATTTTCGACTCAATATCGGCTGAAAACCGCAGCAAAATTATTGAGCTGCGCCGTCAAGCCAAAAATGAAGAAGTCGCAGCTCTGCGACAGCAAATCATCGACGAGACTGAACGTATTTTTGCATCGAAACCATTCGGTCTTACTCGACAACAGCGCGAAGCTTACGAAAAAGTTGGTGGAACACCTCATCTCGACGGACAATACACTGTATTCGGGCAAGTCGTAGATGGAATGGATGTAATTGAAAAAATCCAGTCGGTACAAACAAATTCAATGGACCGGCCTACCGACGACATTAAGATAGTGAAAGTCACAATAGAGTAATGCTCCCCGTAAATACTTATACTCTGCCCAACGGGCTAAAAATACTGCACCATCGCGATGCCAATACCGCGATGGTGGCTGTTTCTATATTATATAAGGTGGGAGCCAGAGATGAATCAGACAAACACCGTGGTATAGCTCATCTATTCGAGCATCTGATGTTTGGCGGTTCAAAAAACATACCCGATTTCGATGTAGCCTTACAGCGCGCCGGAGGCGTTTCAAACGCTTTCACATCCGACGATGTGACATATTTCTACAATCTACTGCCAGCCCACAATGCCGAAACAGCGTTTTGGCTTGAAAGCGACCGCATGAACCAGTTGGCATTTACGCCAAAATCACTCGAGACACAACGAAATGTAGTTGTAGAAGAGTTTAAGCAGGTCTGTCTTAATCAGCCATACGGAGATCTTTACCACCACCTAAAACGCACAGCTTATCAAGTCCACCCATATAGGGTGCCTGTTATTGGCGAAAAACCTGAAGATATAATGGCCGTCGACATGGACACCGTACGCGACTTTTTCTATAGCCACTATTCACCTTCAAACGCAGTGTTGAGTGTCACCGGAAATATTACTTTTGAAAAAACGATAGAATATGCCACACGGTGGTTTGCTCCTATCGAACCGCGCAAAACAGCTCCGGCGATCTATCTTCAGGAACCCGAACAGAGATCTCACCGACATATAGAAGTAAATGGAGATGTACCTAACACCGTTCTCGTAAAGGCATATCATATGGCTGGATTCGGTCAGGAGTACGTTGCTGCCGACATATTATCAGACATACTTGGCAACGGCAAATCATCGCGACTGATCCGACAAGGAGTAATGGAAGGAGATCTGATGCTTGGCGCCGATGCTTCGATATCTGGAACGATCGATCCGGGACTTTTCTTGCTTACAGCTACACTACGACCAGGAGCATCTGTGACAGAAACAGAAAAGAAACTTACCGAAATTGCCAACTCGGTCATTGACAGGATTCCAACATCTATGGAACTTGAACGTGCTATCAACCAGTATGAAGCCAGACTGAAGTTTAAAAACCTCAGTTACGATTCACTGGCGCGATCACTTGCGTTGAACGAAGCTGTAGATACGGATTTCGACAGACTACTTGAAATGTATCACAACCTCACCCCCGAATCAATCGCAAAATCCGCACAAAAGATCTTTGACGAGAATAATTCCACAACACTCATTTACGCTCCTCGCTGACATCGTTTTCGCCCGAAATTCATAAAAAATAATCTTTTTCGGACATTTATTTGTGCAGATTAAATAATTTGAGCTATATTTGAAATTCAAAACAGAGATTTACCTCTCACTATACCAAACTTAACACATCTCTTTAATCATGGAAATGAGCGACCTCTCATCAGCTGAATTAACCCCCAGCGCGGATCAGAACGCCACTGTTTCAGTCATGACAGAAACTGAAAAGAACACTGAAGCTACAGATAACCGACACATGACTCGTGTGGAAATACTTGAGCGTCTCACCGAAATATCTGCGTCCGATGATCCTATAAGCCGCGACGAAGTGAGTCGTTTAAAGCAAGCGTTTGTCAACGAACGTCGAAATGAATTGACAAGACTCCAGCAAGAACACGAAGCTACACCCGGCAATGAATACACTCCGTTTGAAGCTCCGGTCGACACACTTGAGCCGCCATTCATGGCGCTTGTAGAGATGATTAAAGAAAAGAAAGCTCGTCAGGTAGCCGCTCTTGAACAGGAACAACGCAACAACCTTGCACGTAAGCAGGAAATAATCGACCAGCTCACTTCCATGGCTGATGATGCCGACAACATCAACCGCCACTACCCTCGTTTCAGAGAATTGAGTCAGGAATTTAAAGAAACCGGAGAGGTTACACCATCCGAGCAGACTCAAATCTGGAGAAACTTTCAAGCCGCTGTCGAACATTTCTACGACCAGCTGAAAGTAAATATCGAACTCCGCGACTACGATTTCAAAAAGAACCTTGAACAGAAAGAATTAATAATCGCTGAAGCGACAAAGCTAAACGAACTTGAAGATATCATTACCGCTTACCAACGTCTTCAAGAACTTCACGACAAATGGAGAGAGACCGGCCCTGTAGCCCGTGAGTTACGCGATGAAATATGGACTCGGTTCAAAGACTCGACATCGGTAATTTATAAACGATATCAGACATTCTTTGAAGAGCGTAAGGCCCGTGAACAAGAGAATGAAGCGCAAAAAACCGAACTTTGCCAGCGTATTGAGAACCTGGATATCGCAGCAGCTAAATCTGCAGCGGCTTGGGATAAACTGACAAAAGAAGTTCTTGCAGCACAAGAAGATTGGAAGAAAGTAGGATTTGCCTCACGCAAAACTAACAACGCTCTTTTCGTAAGATTCAGAAAAGCTTGCGATGAATTTTTCACCGCAAAGGCTGCTTTCTTTAAATCAATGCGCGATTCTCACACAGAAAAGCTCAACTTGAAAACAGCTCTGTGTGAAAAAGCAGAAGCTCTCATGGAAAGCACAGACTGGAAAACCACAGCCGACAAAATCACTGCTCTCCAGAAAGAGTGGAAGAGTATTGGTCCGGTTGAACGCAGATACAGCGATGCTATATGGGAACGTTTCCAAAAGGCATGCGACACTTTCTTTGAGCGTCGCAAAAAGAATGCTTCAGGCCAGCGTAAAGCCGAGCATTCCGCCCTTAAAGCAAAACAGGCAATCCTCGACCGTTTGCAACAGATGGCCGACGACAACGAAGCCGATCGTACAGAAAGCATCAAGGAACTTCGCTCATTGCAGACCCAATGGCAGGAGACCGGACATGTACCATTCCGCGATAAAGATAAAATCAACGAGTCATACCGCAATCTTGTCAACACACTTCGCGACAAATTGGATGTAAACGAAACCCGTAGCAAAATGGCTTCGTTCACAGCCAGTCTTGAAAACATATCGACAGATTCTTCAAAGCTATATCGTGAACGTGAACGCATAGCGCGTTTCCTCGAACAGAAGCGGGCAGAAATCAAAACCTACGAAAACAATATCGGATTCCTGTCGATATCTTCAAAGTCGGGCAACTCTCTTTTGCGCGATATGGAAAACAGGATCAACCGTCTTAAGGATGACCAGCGCCAACTTGAAGAAAAATTAAAACTTATCGACGAAAAGATCAAATAATTCCAGGAGAACACGATTGAGTGAATTCTAAAGGAAAATATGGCAAGTACCTGCAGATATTAGAAAACTGTGTAGGACTGATTTTACTGAATCTGGCTTTTTTAATCGCGAGTATTTTCGATGAGAATATAGTCGGATTCAGATGGAAAGTGACATGGCTGATAGTCAATCTGTCATACATGCCGGTAATCATGATTATGCAGCGCACACCGCTGCAAAGATCTGCACATGCCGATCAGGTGATATTATGGTCTCTGAAAGCTGTAGCTGTTCAGGCCGTAGTATTTTTTACGATCCTCGCATTTCTCGGATCGTGGGTACATAACATATCATTTTATATATGGTTTTACGGACTGATGTTCACATTGCTGCCACTTGGTTGGATGCTGACACGTCAGGCTGTAAAATTCTATCGCCGCAGAGGACACAATTACAGCGCTGCAATCATTGTAGGCACATCATCTACTGCAATACGACTTCGCGACGAAATGCTATCAGATCCCGGTTACGGTTATAAATTCATGGGATTTTTTTCCGCAACATCCGGAACACAACCTAACGAAATCACCGAATACCGCGGAACAATAGACGATATTGAAGCATTCGTAAATAGCCATGAAGTAAGAGAAATTTACTATACATTACCAGGCGATGATGTCGACACCATGCATCGTGTGATGCAAATAGCCGACCGCCATGTGTTGCAATTCTATTTCGTTCCGAGTCAGAATCCTTACGTCGGCCGACGCCCGAAGCTACGCAATATAGGTCAGATATCAATTCTCGACATTCGGTCTAACCCACTTCAGGAACTTGCCAACCGATATATCAAACGAGCATTCGATTTATTGTTTTCATCTGTAGCTCTTATCTGCTCTCCGATTATTTTCGTTCCGGTGGCTGTAGCCATAAAAATATCGTCGCCCGGACCAATATTTTTCAAGCAGAAACGTACCGGATATCTCGGCCAGGAATTTAACTGCTGGAAATTCCGCACGATGCGTGTAAATGACAAAGCAAACAGCCGTCAGGCTACCCGCGACGACTCCAGAGTCACAGCCGTAGGGCGTTTTTTAAGACACACAAGTATCGACGAATTACCACAGTTTATTAATGTGTGGCTTGGCGATATGTCGGTAGTAGGCCCAAGGCCCCATATGGTCAAACACACCGACGACTACAGCTCTATTATTGACAAGTACATGGTTAGACACTTTATCAAACCAGGTATAACCGGTTGGGCACAAATAAACGGATTCAGAGGACAAACCGAAGAACTCTGGCAGATGGAACGTCGTGTACAGTACGACATATGGTATATCGAACATTGGAATTTCATTCTTGACTTAAAAATCATCGTCATGACCCTTGTAAACGCATTCAGGGGTGAAGAAAACGCATTTTAAGATATGGCCCATCCGCTGCAACTGCTTCGCGATCTGTATTCCGACCTGTCAAACGCAGACATCGACGAGATAGGATCGCTACTCGAAGAAAAACATTTCAGTTGCGGTACAGTTTTAGACGTCAATAATCAGTTACTCCATCAAAGTATATACATAAAAAAGGGTGGCGCAAGAGTATACTATACAGAAAAAGGGCAAGAACACACAATTACATTTGTTTTCGATGACGGATATCTGCCGGTACACATAACTCATAAATTTCCTGCCACCAATATTGTAGTATCTTTTATCGAAGATACCGATGTAGTATACATTCCGCAATCCAGAATTATCGAAATACTGTCAGGAGCATCAGCGGAGAGTCAGGTAAAAGTATTGAAATTTGTCAACGCAATGATTGCGCAGGTCACACGCAACCTTGAAATACGTCTGTATCATTTACTACACTCTACTGCAACCGACCGTTACAACTGGGCAGTCAATACATATCCACGACTCTTCCAATCAGCCACAATATCTCAAATAGCTTCATTTCTGGGTCTGTCTCGTGAAACGGTTACCCGTATCAAGTCTGGCAGTTACAGCAAAAACGGTTAACTTTAACCAACATTAACTTTTCAGTGTGATAAATATCACTCACCATTCGGTTTCCTCTTCGTAAATTTGCAGTTAAATACGTTGAGACTATTTACCTCTACCCTTTCACTTGACACAAAAGAACAATAACATACGTAAAGACAAACAATTAGACACTATGAAGATTTCAATGAGCCTTCAGACAGCATGTATACTGTCGATCGGCGTAGTGATGTCTACGACATCGTGTGCAAAAAAAGCGCAACAAATGCAGATGGGAGCTCCGCAGATTGCGACCATGACCGTAAATTACTCCTCAAGTGAACTTGAAAAAACATTCCCGGCAACCATAAAGGGACGCACAGATATTGATATCCGTCCACAGGTCACCGGCTTTATTACAAAAGTACATGTAGACGAAGGCCAGCGCGTACGCAAAGGCCAATTGCTTTTCACTCTCGACCAAGTACAATTCCAGGCCGCGGTAGAATCAGCGCAGGCTGCCGTACATCAGGCCGAAACAGCTCTTGCTACAGCAAAACTCACCGCTGAAAACAAACGCAAGCTGTTAGACAAAAACATCATTTCTGAATACGAATGGCAGATGGCCGACAACAATCTCCGTCAGGCGCAGGCACAGCTTTCGGCAGCGCAAGCTCAATTAGTTTCAGCCAAGAAAAATCTGGCGTATACTGAAGTTACATCTCCCAGCGACGGTGTAGTCGGCACTATACCCAACCGCGAAGGCTCTCTTGCATCACCCTCATCCGTGCAACCGCTCACAACTGTATCCGATAACTCTCAAGTATATGCGTACTTCTCTCTCACCGAACGCGACCTACTTGAAATGACAGACAACGGCGCCGCCACTCTCGAACAAAGCATTGCAGCTATGCCAAGAGTAAAGCTCAAGCTATCTGACGGTGAAGTATATCCCATCGAAGGTAAAGTTGCCACCGTGTCTGGAGTTATTGACAACACTACTGGTGCAGCTTCCGTACGTGCTCTGTTTAACAACAACAACGGCATGCTTCGTTCCGGTTCTACAGGACAGATTCTTATCCCATCGGTTGAAGACTCCGTAATTATCATTCCACAAAAAGCGACATTTGAACTTCAAGACCGTCGCTTTGTATACGTAGTAAACGACTCAAATCAGGTAAAATCGACCCCTATTAGTGTCGGATCACTCAACGATGGCAAAAACTTCATTGTAACAGGCGGCCTCAACCCAGGCGACCGTATTGCAGTAGAAGGTGTAGGAACAAAACTCTCCGACGGACTTGTCATCACTCCGGTCGATCCCAATGCACAGCCCCAGCAACCCGCTGCCGCACAATAAATCCTCAACACTCATTATACTACTTTCATCATCCTTATAGCAATTACGGAAAATGAAACTTGATACCTTTATTAACCGCCCGGTACTATCGACGGTTATCTCAATCTTCATTGTCCTGCTGGGTCTGATCGGATTGTTTGCACTCCCTATAACCCAGTTCCCGGACATCGCACCCCCTACCATCTCCGTATCAACAACATATAACGGAGCCAACGCACAGGCCGTGCTCAATTCGGTCATCGCCCCACTTGAAGAGTCGATCAACGGTGCCGAA
>CAZOCO010000080.1:1095-10364 GCA_964578325.1 uncultured Muribaculum sp. | reverse complement strand
TGGATCGGGAGCGTGTAGCAAGATGAAGGAGCGAACGAAATCTAAACTTAATGATATTGCCCGCGACCTGAGAAACCTATATGCTGCTCGCAAATATGAAAAAGGTTTTGCCTTTTCGCCAGACAGTTATCTTCAAAACGAGCTTGAAGCCTCGTTTATCTATGAGGATACTCCCGATCAGCTCACGGCAACGCAGGCCGTTAAAGCCGATATGGAGTCGTCGCGACCTATGGATCGCCTGATCTGTGGTGACGTTGGATTTGGTAAGACTGAAATCGCGATAAGGGCGGCATTCAAAGCTGCTACCGACGGCAAGCAGACAGCAGTGCTGGTGCCGACTACCGTTTTGGCCTATCAGCACTTCCGTACATTTTCGGAGCGCCTGGCCAACTTCCCGGTCAGAGTAGACTATCTGTCGCAGGCACGTACGGCCAAGGAGACCAAGCAAGTGCTAAAAGATCTTGCCGAAGGGAAAATCGACATTATAATCGGAACGCATAAATTGATTGGTAAGGGTGTTTCGTTTCACGATCTTGGACTTCTGGTGGTCGACGAAGAGCAGAAGTTCGGTGTTTCGGTGAAGGAAAAGCTTAAGCAGATGAAGGTATCGGTAGACACGCTCACTATGTCGGCGACTCCTATACCGCGAACCCTGCAGTTCTCGCTGATGGGTGCTCGCGATCTGTCGGCGATAACGACCCCTCCGGCCAACCGTTATCCGATAGTAACTTCAATAAATGCCCTGACCGACGACATACTGGTAGAGGCTATAAACTTCGAGATGTCGCGCAACGGCCAGGTCTTTATAGTAAATCCACGTATAGAGGGCCTGCACGATATGGAGGCGATGGTACACAGACTAATCCCCGATGCGAGAACTATTGTGGCTCACGGTCAGTTGCCTCCCGAACAGCTTGAAAAAGCGATACTTGATTTTACGCATCACGACTACGACGTGATGCTGGCCACTACCATCATAGAATCAGGAATCGATATGCCCAACGTAAATACTATAATAATAAACAATGCGCAGAACTTCGGATTAAGCGAACTGCACCAGTTGCGAGGACGTGTGGGACGATCAAACCGTAAGGCATTCTGCTATATGATGGTTCCTCCACAGATCCCGCTGACTCCGGTGGCGCGCCGACGACTGCAGGCTATAGAGAGCTTTTCGGAACTCGGGTCGGGCATACACATAGCTATGCAGGATCTGGATATACGTGGAGCCGGAAATCTGCTTGGAGCCGAGCAGTCGGGTTTCATTGCAGATCTGGGCTATGAGACTTATCAGCGTGTGCTGCGTGAGGCTGTGACAGAACTAAAAAACGAGGAGTTTGCCGGAGTTCTCGACGATGCCGGACAGCAGGCCGGGTCTGACGCTAACGAATTTGTCACCGACTGTACGATAGAGTCGGATATGGAGCTGTTGTTTCCTGAAGATTATGTGCCGCAGTCGGCTGAACGCATAGCCTTGTATAAGGAACTTGATTCGATAGAGCGCGACCTTGATCTGGCGCAGTTCAAGCTACGACTGGAGGATCGTTTCGGTAAGATACCTCCTTCGGCCGATGAATTGTTGAGAGTGCCGGTATTGCGGCGTCTGGCCCGAAAACTCGGGATAGAAAAGGTGCTGCTTAAGCAGTCGAAACTATTTATGTACTTTGTCGGCGACACGAATCAGGCATACTATCAGTCGCCTATGTTTGGCCGTATACTCAATTATCTTCAGGCAAATCCTCGTCGATGTCAGATACGCGAACGCAATGGTCGCCGCTCACTTGTGATAGATCGTGTGACAACTGTAGCCGAAGCAGAGCAGATATTCCGCTCTATACTTGATCTACAGGCGCTTTAATCGGAAATAATACGGAAATGGAATTTGAGTCACTAAAACAATTGCTGCTCGCCGACAGAACGGTAAGGCGTTTCAGAGAAGAAGAGAAAATATCCCGCGATACACTTGTCGAGCTGGTGGAACTGACGCGCTATTGTGCCTCCGGAAGAAATTTGCAGCCGCTGCGCTACTGCATAGTGGTAGATGATGAGCAGTGCCGGGCTGTGTTTGGTCAACTGAAATGGGCTGGATATTATGCCGATTGGGATGGGCCGGAATCGGGAGAGCGACCGGTGGCTTATCTGATCCAATGCATCGATACAGCATTGACAAGGAATTGCCTGTGTGACGATGGACTGCAGTTGCAGGCAATTACTCTTGGTGCGACTGCGAGAGGTATAGGGTGTTGTATAATAAAATCGTTTAATATGGCGGGTATACGCGATGCGCTGTCGATCGACGACAGGTATCAGCCCAACTATGTGGTTGCGTTAGGTTATCCGGCAGAAAGTGTGAAACTGGAGACTACGTGTGGAAATATATCTGACGATATCAGATATTACCGTACGCCTGATGGTGTGCAGCATGTGCCGAAACGTCCGCTCGAAGAATTACTGCTGTCTTAACGAACAAGAGAGTATAGGAGTGCAATCTCATTGGCCCAGCGTTCGGGATCGGGAGTTTCCAGAATGAGAGGAATACCACCCATGCGCGGGTCGTTCATGAGTCGTTCAAAAAATGGTATGCCGAGAGTCCCATCGCCGAGAGGCGCATGGCGGTCGACATGACTTCCGAGACCTTTCTTGCTGTCGTTGAGGTGGAATCCACAAAGATATTGGAACCCTACGACATCGCTGAATTCTTGCCACGTACGGTCGTAGCCGTCGGGTGTAGCCAGATCGTAGCCGGCAGCATATGCGTGACATGTGTCGATACATACGCCTACGCGCGATTTGTCGTCAACATGATCGATGATACGTGCCAGTTGCTTGAATGAGTATCCGAGATTTGAGCCTTGACCGGCGGTGTTTTCTATTACTGCTTTTATACCGGTAGTGGCTGCAAGTGACATGTTTATCGACTCTGCTATAAGATCGAGGCAATCGTCGGCCGGCATTTCGTTTAGGTGCGAGCCAGGATGGAAGTTGAGCATTTTAAGCCCGAGCTGTTCGCAACGATGCAGCTCGTCGAGAAAGGCTTCGCGCGATTTTTCGAGTTTTTCGGCATCCGGAGCTCCGAGGTTTATAAGGAAACTGTCGTGAGGCAGAATCAGTTCGGGGGGATAGTCGAGGTCGATACACAATGTCCGGAATTTCGATGCTTCGTCGGCGGTAATCGGTTTGGACGTCCATCGCGACGGGTTACGGGTGAACAGCGCGAAAGCCTGTGCGCCTATTTCTCTGGCAGCTACAGGAGCAGAAGCTACACCGCCTTTTACCCCGACGTGTGCTCCGACATATTTTTTAGTCTTGTCAATCATAAGGCAAAGATAATATATCCGGGGCAAAAAAACAATGGAAGTGATATGCCGTGTCGACAACATTTGTGATAGAATCGGAATTATTTGTGATAGTCAGACAGGTGAGTAATGTGTAACTTTGAGCATAAATAAAAAATGATATACGACGACATGAAACTCTTCGCTATGCTTATGATGGCGACTACCGTAGTGACGGTAGCCGACGCACAGATATCGGTACACGATGCCGGACGTTTTCAATGTGACACCACACTCTATCGCGAGCCATATCGCCCTGCGTATCACTTTACTCCGGCTCACCGATGGATAGGTGACCCGTGCGGACTTATCAAAGCCGACGGATGTTATCGAGGGTATAGTTGGGGAGCTGCCGCCACAGATGATCTGGTGCATTGGCATGAAATAAATCAGGATGCGATATTGGGGCGCCCGGATGTAATAGCACCATTTACGGGTAGTGTGGTAGTTGACCGGAATAATACTGCCGGAGAAGGCTACGGAACGTATGCGGCAGTATTCACCTCGTTTGATCACGATAGCAAAATACAGGCGCAGGCCGTGGCTTTCAGTAGCGATGGTGGCGATACATTTCAGTATTACGACGGTAATCCGGTGATTGATATTTCGAGTACGGAGTTCAGAGATCCCACGGTAATATGGTATAAAGAGGGAAAGAAATGGATAATGGCAGTGGCGAAAGCGCTTGAGAAGAAAGTTTCATTCTATGAGTCGCCCGATCTGAAACAGTGGACGTGGCTGTCTGACTTCGGGCCGATGGGCGATAATGAAAAAAGTTGGGAATGTCCGGATTTGTTTCAGTTGGAAGTAGAGGCGACCGGTGAGCGTAAGTGGGTGCTTTTGGTGTCGGTAAATTGGGCGCGTGAGCAATATTTTGTCGGAGATTTCGACGGGGTGCAGTTTATTCCCGACAAGCCATATTCCGAACCGTTGTATGTCGACGAAGGGTTGGATTATTACGCTTCGCGAGTGTTTCAGGATTATGATGATGACCATGGCGACGTATATACACTGGGATGGGTCAATACATGGGATTATGCCCAGCAGGCTCCATCGCGATGGGGCAAGGGATTGTGGTCGCTGCCAAGAAAATATACCTTATATAGCACTGCCGATGGTTTGAAGCTACGTCAGGCTCCAGTTGATGCTCTTACTACACTTCGGGGCGACATGCATCAGTTTGCCGGCAAGGTGACCTGCGGATGCACTCCGCTGCCTGAAGTCAGTGCAATGGACAATTGCTATGAGCTTGATGTAAGAATTGTGCCGTCGGAAGGCGATGTATCCGGGTTGAATCTGTGTTGTGGTGAGGGCCGCAAAGTCGATGTAATCTACGATGCGGCATCGGGATATCTTATTATCAACCGTCTGAACTCTACTCCCGAGATTTTGCCGAAATTCAGCCGTATGGTATCGTGCAAGGTGACGGAAGGAGGTAATACACCGCTGGAAATGAAAGTTTTTGTGGATAAAACTACAATTGAGATTTTTGCTGACGGTGGTAAGAGAGTGTTTACGTTGCTGACCTACGCAGCTCCGGGACAGGATTCGGCAGAATGTTTCTCGATCAACGGGAATACGGAGTTCCTGATAAATGCATGGCCGATCAAGAGTATCTGGCGATAGAACACACAGCACGCCGGTGCTTGAAAATTACGCGGAAAGGCGCTAATTTTGCAGTATGATAAAGCAGTTGTGTATCATAATGTGTGTGCTCGGAGTGGCCCACATGATAGTTTCGCTGACAGGATTACGGATGCCTGCGTCGATCGTCGGCATGATATTGCTTGCCGTGATGCTGAAACGCCGGTGGATATCCGGCGATAGTGTAAAGGACGCGTGCCGTGCGATTATAAACAATCTGGGATTCTTCTTCATACCGCCCGGAGTAGCGTTGATGGTAAAGTATGACGTGATAATGGCCGAGTGGCCAGCTATTGTTGTGGCAACGGTGTGCAGTACGGTGATGGTGATGGTTGTGACGGCTTTTGCCCACAGGTTGACGAAAGGAGGAAGAAAGGTATGATGGCTGATGTGGGAATAATTGACGACTACATGATGGTCGGACTGACGATGGGGGTGTATTATTGTGCGGTAAGACTACAGCGCCGATTGGGTGGCAACCTTCTGCTTAATCCGATTCTGATATCGATAGTGGCTATCGTTGGTATACTTATACTGTCGGGATTGCCGTATTCATCGTATGAGAATGCCGGAAATATGATAATGTGGTGGATGCAACCGGCTATTGTAGCGCTTGCGTGGCCACTGTGTGAATATTGGGATATAATACGGCGTGAAGCATTGCCGATAGTGCTTTCGCAGATTGTGGGCGCTGTGACAGGTATATTGTCTGTGATTGTGGTGGCCCGACTGATGGGGGGAAGTGATACGACAGTGGTATCGATGGTATCGAAGTCGGTGACAATGCCTATCGCTCTTGCCGTGAGCGAGTCGCTTGGAGGTGTGCTGCCTTTGACATCGATAGTGGTAATCTTTACAGGCCTGCTGGGCGCTCTGACTGGCGGTATGCTTATGTCGCGCTTGGGATTCAGTGATGCTTCGTCGCGCGGTCTTGCCATAGGAGCAGCGTCGCACGCTATCGGTACGGCCGCGTGTTATGGCGAATCGGACACCGCCGGAGTTTATTCTACGATTGCTATGATACTCAACGGAGTGATAACGGCGTGTCTGGCTCCGTGGTTGGTGGGATTGTGGTAGTGCGTTGTATCAGAACAGATATACGAGTCCTATCTGCCAGGCGCGGTTGCGTGCACTGAAGTTTTCGAGAATTTTATCTTTCAGAGAGTATGTCACGCCCCATGTGTAAGACCCCTGTACCTGCCAGTGGCGCTTGATTTCGAAGCCTATACCGGCGCGCAAGCCGATGCATCCGGCTGCAAACTGGTAAGTGCGCATTTTGCTGTGACCAAGTACGAAATCGAATACGGGTCCTCCATATATGTAAGGCATCCAATAGTCTTCGAGACCGCTCATGCGATGCCACTTGAAGCGGAGATTGACGGGAATGCAGAGATAGTGTAGGAATGCATGTGCGTCGCCGTAGCCTTGCGAAGCCCAGTATTCTCGCTGGCCCATGTGTAGCATAGCTCCGCGCATTTCGTACATTACACCTGAATTGATACCGAATCCAATGCCCGGAAACATTAGTTCTGTGGCAACGCCGGCTGTAGCGGCAAAGGCGTCGTCGACTTTAAAAAGGTCTTGTTTGAAGCCGAGAGTCGACATACCCATCTCTACAGTAGGGCCATAGCGGAATTCGGCAGAAGCATTGGTTATGAATGCACAGGCTGCAAGCAGCAATATGAGAAAGCGTTTTTTCATCGTAAATCTGTTTAATAACACAAAGTTAATGACTTCCGTGTAATTTTCGCCCTTTTAGGCTGAAAAAAGTAGTCGGGACACGTGCGAATTGCAGTGCCCCGGCTAATATTGCAGAGTGCAATGTAGAGGATTATTTGTTGGCGAACGCTCCTATGATATATTGAGCGTTGTCTTGTGCGGTAACGAGTAAGTCGCTGTAGAAGCAGCTTACGATACCAAGCAGAAGTATTCCTGCCACGCAGATTGTCATGCCAAGGCGTTCGGAACATGCAGAACGGAACGTGGGGATGACACAAGGCTCCTGATTCTTTATAAACATTGCTTTTACAACCAGCAGATAGTAGAACAGCGACACGATGGTGTTGATAAGAGCTATAAGCACCAGGATGTATAGTGCTGTTGTACCTGGCTGTACGGCGGCAGCGAATATGAAGAATTTCGAGAAGAATCCGGCGAATGGCGGGATACCTGCAAGCGAGAACATTGCAAGCATCATAGTGAAAGCCAGTCGGGGATTGGTGGAGTAGAGATTGTTGTATGAGTCCATGTCGACGCGTCCGGTCTTGTTCTCGATAGCCTGAATTACTCCGAAAGCGGCGAGGTTGGAGAATATGTATACGAGGATGTAGTACATAAGAGCGCCGAGTCCCTGGGTGTTGGCGGCAACTACACCGAGTACAATATATCCAGCCTGCGAAATCGATGAGAAAGCGAGGAAACGCTTCAGGTTTTTCTGGCGCAGAGCGAAGAGGTTACCTACGGTAATGGTAAGGATAATGAGTGCGTAAAGCATCCATTCCCAAACTTTCGTATAGAACGGGCCGAATACTTGCATCATGATGACGAAGAACGAGAAGGCTGCCGCTCCTTTTGAAATTACCGAAAGGTATGAAGTGATGGTTGTGGGTGCTCCCTGATATGTGTCGGCTGTCCAGAAGTGGAATGGTACGAGAGACAGTTTGAATCCGATACCGGCAATCACAAATGCTATAGCTACGATGAGCATGGTTTCGCCTTCGTAGATAGCCGATGCTATGTCGGCGAAATAAAGTGTTCCCGACAGACCGTAGACAAACGACAGACCCATCATGAATATTGCTGAAGAGAATACGGCAGTGAGCAGATACTTCACTGCTGCTTCGTGGCTTTCATAGCGGTTTTTGTCGAATGCTGCCAGTGCTGCCAGAGGAAGCGATGCTGTCTCAAGACCAATCACGAAGAGCAGGAAGTGACGGGCCGATATCATGAGATACATACCGAAGAGTGTAATGAGCAACAGTTCGTAGAACTCTCCGCGACGTACCGACATATACTCGCTGTCGGCCCACGTCATCGCCTGTATCAGTATGATGAGTGTTCCTATGTTGAGTATGTTCTTGATTGCAGACATGACAGGCGATGTGGCGTACATGCCACCGAATGCGGTAGCTGAATCAGCCGACAGCGGACACAGCATGCCTGCTGCCGTGACGATAGCGAATCCGATAACAGCAATCCATGACAGAGCCCTGGGTGCCTGACGTGAAGAAAATGTGTCTACGAGGAAGATCAATAAGACAAGGATAAGTAGTCCTATCTCTTGATGCATGATCAAAAATTGTGAGTAATCCATATCTTATTTACTTTGCAAGTACTTCAATAATCGGTTGGAATGAGTAGCGTATGATTTCGTTGATCCAGTTGGGGAAACATCCTATACCGGCAACACATACGATGAGTGTGATAGTAGAGAAGCGTTCCCACCATGTGGCGTCGGTGAGCGAAAGGTGATGTTCGTCTTGTACGGGGCCGAACAGCAGTTTGCCCACAACGCGTAGAATGTAGACGGCTGTGATAACGATAGAACAGCAGGCTACGATCGTGAATACACGGTGGAACATATCGGCGTGCTGGAACGATCCGACAAAGATTGTCATTTCGGCCACAAAACCCGACAGACCCGGCAGACCGAGTGAGGCCATACCGGCAATTACATAGCACACGGCGAGGAACGGCATGATTTTCATCAGACCTCCCATTAAGCGAATGTCGCGGGTGTGGGTGCGTCCGTATATCATACCGATCAGGGCAAAGAAGAGAGCCGTCATCAGACCGTGTGAGAGCATCTGAAGCACAGCACCGGTCATTGCGGTGGTGTTGAGCATGAGTATCGCGAAGAGTACGAGTCCGCAGTGGCTTACCGACGAATAAGCGTTGATGTACTTAAGGTCAGTCTGCACGCATGCGCTGAAGGCACCGTAAACCACCGAGATACCTGTCAGTATCAGGAATATCCAGGCCAGTTCGTTGGCAGCATATGGCATCAGGTATATTGCTATACGGAAGCAACCGTAGCCACCGAGTTTCATCAGCACGCCGGCATGTAGCATTGACACTGCTGTCGGAGCTGATGCATGACCGTCGGGCGACCAGGTGTGGAAGGGGAACATGGCTCCGAGTACGCCGAATCCGACAAAGGTCATCGGGAAGAGGAAGCGCTGCCAGTCGTGGGGAATAGAATCGTTGGCTGAAATCTGCAGCAGATTCATCGTGAGAGGTGCGCCTTCCGGGGCGGAGTGGTAATATATACCAAGAATGCCGAGCATAAGG
>CAZOCO010000080.1:0-1085 GCA_964578325.1 uncultured Muribaculum sp. | reverse complement strand
AGGTAGATGGAAATGAAGAATCCGAAAACACCGGTCGACAGCAAAATTAGCCATAAGAAAAAGTCGCGTGGCAGTGGTTCTATCTTCCATGAAGCAAATGTTCCGGCAAAAACTATAATTGCCGATAGTAGCAGCATCGCTACAGAAATACCGTCGACACCGACGGCCAGATGGATGTTCATTGGCGCAAACCACATCCACGATCCGGTATAGAGCATAATAGCATCCGCTCCGGCCTGGCGCAGATGGATGAAGTCGATCATAAGATATATCGCCAGGGCCAGAAGTGCAGTCGAACCGATAACGGCCACTGTGCGGATCTGCTTCATGCTGCGGCAGAGGAAGAGACATCCGAGCATCACCAGGGGAATGATGACGAAATATATCAGAATGTTTGAGAATATCATAGTGAAAATATTGATTCAGATTGGCTTTCGTGTGGATTATAGTTTACATCAGGCATAGCCATGTTACGGCCGACAGAAGCAGCGCACCGGCAAGATAGTACCATACGTAGCTCTGTACCTGCCCGTTCTGTATCGGATTGATAAGAATCGAAACTCTCTGTGTGACAGATGCAAAAGCGTCCATTGTACCGTCGATGATGTGTCTGTCAAACCATGCGATGGGCTTGCAGATTCGGTTGAAGATGATCTTGTGAGTAACCCACATGTAGAGTTCGTCCCAATAGAAACGGTGCAGAGCGGCATTCCAGAGCCAGTGGAAACGCGATGCCAGACGGTCGGGAATAGGATTTTCCTTGATATACATTTTTGTCGCGAGGAGAATGGCACAAATGGCTACTGCGAGAGAAATTGAGGCTACTACCGGATCGATGTGGATGGTGTAAGGTTCGCCATTCCAAGTGACGAATTTGCCGAAGGGAATGAAGCCTGCAACACACGATACGGCAGCGAGGAAAATCAGAGGAATTGACATTACCACCGGAGCATCGTGGGGTTTGTGGTGTCCGTAGTCGGGATTATTCCACCAGAAGATGAGGTAGTAGAGACGGAACATATAGAATGCTGTAAGCCCGGCTACCATCGTGAGCCATGCGCCCCAGAACCAGTGGAGGCTGTAGG
>CAZOCO010000079.1:0-10370 GCA_964578325.1 uncultured Muribaculum sp. | reverse complement strand
GTCAACAGATTATATTCATACTTGCCTGACGCGGCGTTATAGCTCATCGTTGGCAACATAGCATCGGCACCAAGCAGCTCAATCTGATTCTGGTTGTACATGTATCCGGCCGTAAAGTCGAGTCCCGGCAGATATGCCGATCGAGCCGCCGACCGTGTATAATGGGCAGCCTTGATGTTTTCTTCTGCGATACGCAGTGCTTTATTGTTCTTGAGAGCCATCGAACGGCATGAATCAAGCGTGACAACGTCGGCATTAACAGATCCGACTGCCATTACCGAGGCGATAAGGGTTATTGCTATTCTGTATTTGTTCATAGGTTGAAACATGTGTCTGCAAATATATAAAACCTATATTAGATATAAAGGTTCATAAAAAGATTAAAAATAATCTGTTTTCGCGAATTTTTGGTCTGTTTTTCCGAGGGCGACCGTAGGGTATGGTAGAGTTTCTGATTTTTGCGTATTTTTAACCAGGTTGGGCCATAAATCAGCCCACGTTATTCACTAACTTTGCAATGTCGATATATGACAACCGCACTACAATCGTAAATAATCATAATAAACATATATAACTCAATGGAAAAGACAAAAAAGACCGCATCAAAGAAAAAAACTGAAGCCACCGATCCTGAAAAGGCAAAACGAGCGGCCCTGGTTGCAGCGATGGAAAAAATCGAGAAGACCTATGGCCGCGGTGCCGTAATGAAGCTTGGCGATGAATGTATCGAGAATATCGAAGTAGTGCCGTCGGGGTCGATTGCACTTAACTATGCACTTGGTGTGGGAGGATTTCCTCGCGGACGTATTACAGAAATCTACGGACCAGAATCGTCGGGAAAGACAACTCTGGCTCTTCATGCCATTTCGCAGGCGCAGAAAAATGGAGGTATTGCAGCACTGATCGATGCCGAACATGCATTCGACCGTTTCTACGCAGCCAAACTCGGAGTGGATGTCGACAATCTTCTCATTGCACAGCCCGACAATGGCGAACAGGCTCTTGAAATCGCCGAGCAGCTCATACGTTCGTCAGCAATCGATATACTGGTAGTTGACTCTGTGGCAGCTCTTACTCCCAAATCCGAACTTGAAGGCGATATGGGCGACCGGAATGTAGGTCTTCAGGCACGTCTTATGTCGCAGGCTATGAGAAAGCTCACCGGCGTGATATCGCGCACGAACACTACATGCATCTTTATCAATCAGTTGCGTGCGAAAATCGGCGGCATGAGCTTTGGACCGGCAGAAACCACTACCGGCGGTAATGCCCTGAAATACTACGCTTCGGTACGTCTCGACATACGTCCATTGGCCCAGGTCAAGGACGGAGATGTACCTCTGGGACGACATGTCAAGGTGAAAGTTGTGAAAAACAAGGTGGCGCCTCCATTCAAGACTGCCGAGTTTGATCTGATGTATGGAGAGGGAATATCACATGAAGGCGAGTTGCTCGACCTGGCTGTAGAACTCGGAATCGTGAAGAAAAGCGGATCGTGGTTCAGCTATGGCGATTCAAAGCTCGCACAGGGTCGCGATGCGGCAAAACGTGTACTGGCCGACAATCCCGAACTTGCCGACGAAATAGAAGCAAAGATAATGGAGGCCCTAAACGACGGAGCCGCCACACCCAAAAAGTCTAAAGCCAAGTCAAAGACTGCTGCTCAAACCGATAGCACGGACACCGACGCCGATACCGACGATCTCGACGAACTCGATGATCTTGACGAATTTGCCGACGACGAATTCTCCATAGAAGAAGACTGACATCAAAGACAATCCAATTGAATCCATACTGAATATACGGGGCGGCCAGATGGTCGTCCCGTGTGTCGTTTTAGTGATTTGAGTTATACAAAAAAAGTTGTACCTTTGTATGTAAATATACATATAAAATACAAATGGAAGAAATACTACGCATAGCAGTCCAGTCGAAAGGCCGACTTTACGACGAGACGATGCAGTTGCTTGGTGAGGCCGGAGTGAAGATGGTTCCGGTCAAGCGTACCTTACTTGTGCCCTCGCGCAACTTTCCTGTAGAGTTTCTATTTCTGCGCGACGACGACATACCCGAATCGGTGTCAGCCGGTACAGCAGACATTGGCATTGTCGGGCTCAACGAGGTGATGGAAAAGCAAAAAGATGTTGAGGTGAGCCGTCAGCTCGGATTTAGCAAATGCCGCCTTTCGCTGGCCATCCCTCAGCATGTCGACTATAAAGGATTAAGCTGGTTTAACGGTCGCCGTATAGCTACGTCATATCCGGTGATACTTGAAAAGTTTCTTGACGCTAACGGCATAAAGGCCGATATACACGTCATAAGCGGCTCTGTAGAGATTGCACCCGGAATCGGACTTGCCGATGCTATTTTTGATATCGTATCGTCAGGTTCGACCCTTGTCAGCAATAATCTGGAAGAAGTGGCAACTGTAATGGAATCACAAGCTGTCTTAATAAAGTCGTCTGTAAGATCTCTGTCAGCGGCAAAGCAGGCTATTCTCGACGAGCTCTTATTCAGAATAGAAGCCGTCAAGGCGGCCGACGGGAATAAATATCTGCTGATGAATGTACCATGTGTTTCGCTTGACAATGTGCTTGAAGTGTTGCCCGGCATGAAGAGTCCGACCGTATTGCCGTTGGCCACATCTGACTGGTGTTCGGTTCACACCGTCGTTGCCGAGAAGAAACTGTGGGATATTGTTCCACGCCTCAAAGCAGCCGGTGCCGAAGGTATTCTTGTACTCGACATCGAAAAAATGATACTGTAATGGAGATGCTCCGTAATCCCGACCGTAGCCGGTGGGACGATCTGTCACGACGCGCCATGGCCGACAAGGCGGCAGAAGTAACGTCAACAGTTGCCGATATAATCGACGATGTAATACGTCGTGGCGACAGTGCGCTATACGATTATGAGCGTAGATTTACCGGAGCCACACTTGATAGTCTGGAGGTGAGTGTCCCTGAATTTACTGCCGCAGAAACCGTATTGCCCTACAGTTTGAAACAGGCTATACGTTCAGCCGCCGACAATATCGAGGCTTTTCACCGTGCCCAGGCTATGACCGCCCCCGTTGTCGTTGAAACCGCACCAGGCGTGGTGTGTGAGCAGCATCCACTTCCTATCGGACGGGTAGGACTATATGTCCCCGGTGGCAATTCGCCTCTGTTTTCTACTGTCCTCATGCTTGCGGTTCCGGCCCGTATAGCCGGATGTGAAGAGATAGTAATGTGCACACCGCCGACTCCCGACGGTTCAGTACATCCGGCTATACTTTATGCCGCCAAAGTGGCCGGAGTGCAGAAAGTGTTTAAGACCGGAGGAGCACAAGCTATAGCAGCTATGGCTATAGGTACTTCGTCAATACCGAAAGTATTTAAAATATTTGGTCCAGGCAACCGCTACGTCATGGAGGCCAAGCAACAGGCTACACGCCTTGGGGTCGCCATCGATATGCCAGCCGGTCCGTCGGAAGTGATGGTAATCGCCGATAGCTCGGCCGATGTGGAGTTTGTCGCAGCCGATTTTCTGTCGCAAGCCGAGCATGGCCCCGATTCCCAATCGATATTGCTGACCGATTCTGCCGATCTGGCTGATAGGTTGCCGGAGGTAATCAATCGGCTGATGTCGACGTTGCCTCGTGCCGAAATGATGTCGAAATCACTGACTCATAGCCGGATTATTCAGTTTGATTCTGAAACAGACATGATGGATTTCGCCAATCACTACGCGCCCGAACATCTTATTATCAATCATCATAACGCGGTAGGGTTGGCGCATAAAGTCCGGTCGGCAGGCTCGGTATTTATCGGGCCGTGGACACCCGAAAGTGCCGGCGACTATGCTTCCGGCACCAATCATACCCTCCCTACGTCGGGATATGCCCACGCCTACAGCGGGGTAAACCTCGACAGCTTCATCAAGAAAATCACATTCCAGCATATCACACCTGAAGGGGTAAAATCTATAGGCCCAATTGTGGCTGAAATGGCCAGGGCAGAAGATCTGTATGCCCACGAACTGGCCATGAACCTCCGATTAAAACGACTTGAAGACCAATGAGCATATCACATCTGCTACGCCCCAATATACGGGCTTTGGCGCCATATACTTGTGCGCGAGATGAATTTTCCGGAGAAGCCGAAGCGTGGCTTGATGCCAACGAAAATTCCCTTCTGCCCGGTCTTAACCGTTACCCCGATCCACTACAGCGGGCTGTAAAAGCCGAAATAGCGGTTTGGCGTGGTGTCGATCCTGAAAATATATTTCTCGGTGTAGGTTCGGATGAGTGTATCGATTTGTGCTACCGCGTATTCTGCCGTCCGGGAATCGACAATGTTGTGGCTATCGACCCGACCTACGGTATGTATTCGGTATGCGCTGCCATCAATGATGTGGAATATCGCACAGTCTCTTTACTTCCCGACTTCTCCATTGATACGGAAGCCCTGTTGGCAGCCACTGATGACAATACCAAGGTGCTGTGGATCTGTTCGCCCAATAATCCTACCGCCAATGCATTTCCGCTTGAACAGATCGAAGAAATCGCATCGCGCTTTCACGGAATTACGGTAGTCGACGAGGCATATGTCGACTTTTCGTCAAAAGGCACTGTGCTTCACGGTATTTTGCAGCGACAGCCACGTATGATTGTGCTGCAGACATTTTCCAAGGCATGGGGCCGCGCTGCCATGCGCCTCGGCATGGCATTTGCTGATACCAAGATAATCGGATATTTCAATAAGGTTAAATATCCATACAACATCAACATTCTCACCCAGCGTGAGGCTCTCGATGCGCTTACTCACCGAAAGGGCGAAGTTCTTGAATCTGTAGCCGCGATTCTCGCTGCCCGCCAGCGGCTTTCACTGGCATTGCTGCAATTGCCGGTAGTAAGCACCGTATATCCGAGCGATGCCAACTTCCTGCTGGTAAGAGTCTGTGACGCTGACGATATTTACCGCTACCTGTGCGACAACGGTGTTGTGGTACGTAACCGGTCAAAAGTCACTCTGTGTGGTGGATGTCTGCGTATTACAGTAGGAACAGATTCGGAAAATACTCTTCTCATTGAAAAGTTGAAACAATATGCCCGCAGATAAACATTTACAACCGGTACTATTTATCGACCGCGACGGTACCCTGATTGTTGAACCTCCTGTCGACTTTCAGGTCGACTCGCTTGAGAAGCTCGAACTGGTTCCAGGTGCATTGCGCGCGATGCACTTTATTGCGACGCGTCTTGACTACCGGCTTGTGATGGTAACCAATCAGGATGGTCTTGGTACAGATTCGTTTCCTGAAGACACATTCTGGCCCGCACACAACAAGATGTTGCGTACATTTGCCAATGAGGGTGTGGAGTTTGATGAAATAATCATTGACCGCACTTTTCCCGAAGAGAATGCTCCGACCCGAAAGCCAGGTACAGCTTTGTTGCGTCACTATATGACCGGAGACTACGATATGTCGAGCAGCTACGTCATAGGTGACCGTATGACCGACGTCATGCTTGCCCGAAATCTCGGGTGCAAAGCTATATTGCTTGCCGAACCTACGGATGACGTCGTTGAAGAAATAAACCGGTTGAATCTTGGCGATACTATTGCCCTCGTCTCTCCGCGATGGGACGATATCGTGCCGGTGGTGCAAGGCGGATCACGTTGCGCTTCAGTATCGCGCCGCACTGCCGAAACCGACATTACTGTCACCGTCAATCTTGACGGAGCAGGGCGCACGGATATATCAACCGGGCTGGGATTTTTTGACCACATGCTCGAACAGATCGGCCGACACGGGGCCATAGACCTGACTATCAAAGCCAATGGCGATCTGAAAGTAGATGAGCACCATACCATCGAAGATACAGCTATCGTGCTCGGTCAGGCATTGCGTCAGGCGTTGGGAGATAAAATGGGTATCGGCCGATACGGATTCGTATTACCGATGGACGATTGTCTGGCTACAGTTGCTATTGATTTCGGTGGTCGGCCGTGGTTGATATGGGATGCCGATTTTACACGCGAGAAAATAGGAGACACCCCGACCGAAATGTTTTTACATTTCTTCAAATCGTTGAGCGACAACGCCGCTGTCAATCTGTTTGTAAGAGCCGAAGGGCAAAACGAGCACCATAAGATCGAGGCTATCTTCAAGGGTTTCGCGCGTGCGTTGCGTCAAGCTGTCAACCGCGATCCGATGCATTATACATTGCCTTCGTCAAAAGGACAACTATAAACATAATACCTACAGACGCTATGACTCTCCCCTCCGATTTCAATCCCGACTTTCCGGGTCTGGCCGAGGTACTTGCGACATCCGACCCATCGGTAGCCATTAGGTTAAATTCCGCAAAGATGCCGGTATCTGATGTCGGTGGCGAACAGGTGCCATGGTGTGAAAGTGGACGTTATCTATCTCAACGTCCTGATTTTACGTTTGATCCGGCGTTGCATCAGGGCTGTTACTATGTTCAGGATGCTTCATCGATGATATACCATCATATAGGCCGTTATCTGTCGAAGATTTATAGTCGGGAGGTGGCCGTACTCGATGCATGTGCCGCACCTGGGGGCAAGACTACCGCGTTGATAGATGCCTTTATGCCCGGCTCGCTCATTGTCGCAAACGAATATGTGCCGGCGCGTGCAGAGGTGCTTCATGAAAATATTGTAAAATGGGGCAGTCCGGATGTAGTGGTGTCGCGCGGTGACACCTCACGTTTTCTACGCCTGGGCGGTATGTTTGACGTCATCGCCGCCGATGTGCCATGCTCAGGCGAAGGAATGTTTCGTAAAGACGCGGATGCTATAACGCAGTGGTCGCCGCGACTGGTGAATGAATGCGCCGCTCTCCAGCGCGAGATTATAGGGAATTTATGGCCCGCTCTGGCCCCTGGAGGATATTTGATATATTCTACATGTACATTCAACCGCGCGGAAAATGAGGATAATGTGGAGTGGATTGTCAACAACCTTCCCGGAGCGTCTATTGTAGAAATACCCGGATCTGACGACTGGAATCTCGTCAGGCGCGACGGTGTGCTGCATTTTCTTCCTGGAAATATACGTGGCGAGGGGCTTACGGTGGCTCTCTTACATAAGGCGTCAGACACTCATGTCGACATAATACGCCGCAGTGAGAAAAAAAACGTCAGAAAGAATGTATGCCCTGATCGTGAATTGCTTGAATGGATCAGCGATGAAAACTACACTCTACAAGTCGTCGGAGACAGGGTATATGCCTGTCCCGATCGATGGAAAACAGAAATCGACACTTTAGCACGCGAACTGACCCTACCATGGAACGCCGGCGTTGAGGTTGCCGCAATGAAAGGCCGCGACTACATACCATCGCACGCTCTGGCTGTAAACAAGTTGCTACGTCGAGGCAGCTTTTACGAGCTCGAGATCGGATATGCCGATGCCATTGCTTATCTGCGGCGTGAAACTATAGTTTTACCGTCCGGCACTCCGCGTGGTTTCGTATTGCTCACCTATGCCGGGCGTCCGCTCGGTTTTGTCAAGAATATAGGAAACAGGGCCAATAATCTGTATCCGCAATCGTGGCGTATTTTGTCGTCGCACATACCCCTGTCTCAACCATCAATTGTGCAGCTATGATACTTGAACACCTTAAAATCTGCAATTTCAAAAATATCGCCGAAGCCGATCTGGAATTTTCGCCCAAGATCAATGCTTTTGTCGGTAACAACGGTATGGGTAAATCAAACCTGCTCGATGCAATATACTTCATGTCGTTTACCCGCAGTTTTTCGGGAATGACAGACCAGATGCTCATACGCCGCGATGAATCCTTCGCTATGATCAATGCCGGCTATTTGCGTCATGGCGTGCGCGACGAGCTGTCGATGGGTATAACCCGCGGACGTCGTAAGACTCTGAAGCGCCAGGGCAAAGAATATCAGCGCATTTCCGAACATATCGGAGCATTTCCGGTCGTAATATCGGCACCACAGGATGTCGATCTGATACGGGGCACTTCGGAAGAACGCCGCCGGTTGATGGACATGGTAATATCACAGAGCGATCCAGTATATCTTGACCACCTGATACGATATTCGCGTGCGCTCGAACAGCGTAACTCACTGCTGCGCGCCCGCATAGCCGACAGCAATCTATATGAGGCCGTAGAGATGGTGATGGATACTGCTGCCGAGGCCATCCACTCACGCCGCGCCAAATGGGTAGCCGCGCTTACCGAAATTTTCAACGCCACATATCACGACATAGCCGGAGCTGATGCCGAGACCGTATCGCTCGAATATATCTCGACTCTCAACGATGAACCATCGCTGATAAAGCAGTTTGATGCCGAGCGTCAGCACGATGAGGCCGTACGTCATACTACAGTCGGGCCACATCGCGACGATATAGGCATGTCTGTCGATTCCATGCCATTAAAACGAGCCGGCTCGCAGGGACAGATCAAGACATTTGCTATTGCTTTGCGGCTCGCTCAATACGAATTTCTGCGTCAGTCATCGCCAGCCGGACTACGTCCGCTACTGCTGCTCGACGATATTTTCGACAAACTCGATGCCTCGCGCGTAGAGCGTATTGTTGAAACTGTGACGACCAATCCGGCCTACGGACAGATATTTATTACCGACACCAATCGCTCGCATCTCGACGAGATACTTCGCCGTACGCCTGGCGACAACCGGCTATGGAGCGTAGCCGACGGTCAATTCTCCCCGCTATGAAACGTCAGGAACCTCGACTTATCAACGATATAATCACCGACTACCTGCGTGCCGACGGGCTTGACAAGACAGTGGCGCGTCAGCGTGCGTGCGCCATGTGGCCCGAAATTGTCGGTCCGGGCATCAACCGATATACGGCCCGCCGCTACGTTACCGACGATGGTGTGTTGCATGTATTCCTGACCTCGGCATCGCTGAAACAGGAGCTCACATTTATGCGTGCATCACTTGTCCGTTCGCTCAACGAGTCTATCGGCGACACAGTTATCATAGACATCGTAATCCACTGACGCTATTACGGCTGTTCAGCGCCGTATGTGTAATAGTGCGTCTACCACCCATCGATATAATGACACAAACGCGAGCGTCAGAGCCACAAATAAAAATATACGCGCCGGTCTGGCCGCGACGCGTATATACAGATCTTTTATCTTGACAGAAAACAGGGTCTCTGCAAAATTAATTATTTCAGAGGCCGAAGGCAGCGCGGATAGCGTCGACGCGATCGAGTTTTTCCCAGGTGAAGAGTTCTACCTCGATAGTTTTAGTGGGTTCGTAGCGCGATGTAAATGTCTTGGTGACAGTCATTGGTTCTCGCCCGACATGACCGTATGCGGCTGTTTCCCTGTATATTGGCATACGAAGTTTCAGATCCTGCTCGATGCGATGTGGCCGCAGATCGAAAATCTCGTTGACTTTAGCGGAGATTTCTGCATCAGACATATTGACTTTGGCTGTGCCTTTAGTGTTGACATACAAACTGACAGGGCGTGCCACTCCGATAGCATAGGCTACCTGTACGAGTGCCTCGCGCGCCACACCGGCAGCTACCAGATTTTTTGCTATCCAGCGGGCGGCATAAGCTCCGGAGCGGTCGACTTTCGATGGATCTTTACCCGAGAATGCACCACCGCCGTGACTTGCACGTCCGCCATAGGTGTCGACGATGATTTTTCGTCCGGTCAGCCCCGTATCACCGTGCGGGCCACCGATTACGAATTTGCCGGTAGGATTGACATGCAGTATCAGCTTATCGTCGAAAAGTGAGCGCAGATTCTCGGGAAGTTTCTCGATAACGCGCGGCAACAGAATAGACTCGACGTCGAGACGTATGCGTTCGAGCATCTGACGGTCGGCCTCGTCTTGCGACAGAGTTCCTTCCACCGGTTTTATGAAATCGTCGTGCTGGGTCGATACGACTACAGTGTGTACACGTACCGGCTGTCCATCGGCATTGTATTCTACTGTCACCTGGCTTTTGGCATCGGGGCGAAGATAGGTCATCTCCTGCCGGTCACGGCGGATTTGCGACAGTTCACGGAGTATCAGGTGGCTCAAATACAAAGTCAGCGGCATATAGTTCGGAGTTTCGTCGGTAGCATAGCCGAACATCATACCTTGGTCACCGGCGCCTTGGTTTTCCGGATCTTCACGTTCTACACCGCGATTGATGTCGGCACTCTGTTCGTGGAGAGCCGACAGCACTCCGCACGATTCGGCATCAAACTTGAGCTCCGAACGATTATATCCTATTTCATTTATTGTATTGCGCACGGTCTCCATAAGGTCGACGTAGGCTTTAGATTTAACCTCTCCGGCGATGACAACCTGCCCGGTAGTTACCATAGTTTCACAGGCAACCTTT
>CAZOCO010000078.1:0-10546 GCA_964578325.1 uncultured Muribaculum sp. | reverse complement strand
CATCTTTGTCGACCACGGCATGCTGCGCAAAAACGAGTTCCGCGACGTACTTCGCGACTATGAATGCCTCGGTCTGAACGTAATCGGCGTAGACGCATCGGCAAAATTCTTCTCCGAACTCGCTGGGGTAACCGATCCGGAGCGCAAACGCAAGATCATCGGCAAAGGCTTCATCGACGTGTTCGACGAAGAAGCCCACAAGATAAAAGATGTGAAGTGGCTCGCACAGGGCACCATCTATCCCGACTGCATAGAATCTCTGTCGATAACCGGCACCACCATCAAGTCGCACCACAACGTAGGCGGACTTCCGGAAAAGATGAACCTGAAACTTTGCGAACCACTGCGACTCCTTTTCAAAGATGAAGTACGCGCCGTTGGCCGCGAACTCGGCATGCCCGAACACCTTATCACCCGTCATCCTTTCCCCGGGCCGGGCCTGGCGGTTCGTATTCTCGGTGACATCACGCCCGAAAAAGTACGCATACTTCAGGATGCCGACGACATCTTCATCCGCGGACTCCGCGACTGGGATCTCTACAACAAGGTATGGCAGGCCGGAGCTATTCTGCTTCCCGTGCAGAGCGTAGGAGTCATGGGCGACGAACGCACATACGAACGTGCCGTAGCTCTCCGTGCCGTAACATCTACCGACGCCATGACCGCCGACTGGGCACATCTTCCCTACGAATTCCTCGCAAAAGTGTCAAACGACATCATAAACCACGTGCGTGGCGTAAACCGCGTCACCTACGACATCTCGTCAAAACCACCGGCCACCATCGAGTGGGAATAAATAATAGCACTAACCACAAAAGTGTAAGTTATATTAAAGCACGCGACTGAATCGCGTGCTTTATTTTTTTTGAATAACCACCTTCGCGATAAAACCGCGATTCACGTCCGCTCCATAGCGCTACCTTTGCGCCATCATGACACCACCACACATTCCGCACCTCAACGTCACATACCAACACCACCCGTAGGAATGCTACCATGGTGCATCCTACCCTCAACAAACCAGAGGATGTTCCATGAAAACACCACTACTATTCTGTAACACAACGTGTTATACCACCACGCACGGTAGGATAGCCATGTATGGCGTCCGGAATTAACATCGGGGGTTGTGCATTGGGACAGCATACATGCTGTTCCAAATAACTCCGTCATATACAGCTGATTGCCCCTGGAGTCTTTAATACCACCCAGGCCTTAACCCCTCATCTCTGACTTCACACTTAATTTCACCCCACAACAGGCTCAAAGCGAACTTTGACATACCTTTTTTCTCAAAACACCAGCTTTTCCACGACACCATCACAGATTATTTACTGTGATTATGTCTTCGCGTCCACACTATACTGTTACATCTGCCGTTTAATCCATGTTGTAAAATTACGGGGAATTTACTAATTTTGTGAATCACCACATCACCACTCCACGATGCAACCTCTATTCTCCATCATCACAGTCACATACAATGCCGAATCCACGCTGCCTGCAACACTACGCAGCGTTGCAGAGCAGTCGTTTCGCGACTTTGAGTACATCATAATGGACGGCGCGTCGACCGACCGCACTCTGCGTCTCGCAATAGCAGCGGCAATACCGCAGTCTCATATCTTTTCAAGTCCCGACGATGGTATTTACGACGCAATGAACACTGCAATGGAGCGTGCATCGGGAGAATATCTGATATTTCTTAACGCCGGCGACTCTTTTCACTCCGCCGATACACTCGCGCATATTGCCGACATCATCAAGACCAACGACTATCCCGGCATAATATACGGACAGACCGATCTGGTCGACTCATCGCGACAATTTATTGCACCACGCCATCTTCGCGCTCCTGCCGAGCTGACCCTCGATTCTTTCCGACAGGGCATGACGGTATGCCACCAGGCATTTGTCACACTGCGACGTATCGCCCCACACTACAATACCGACTGGAAATTCTCGGCCGACTACGAATGGTGTATAAAATGTCTGCAGAAATCCCGCCGCAACATCTACGCAGGCGACACTCCGCTTATCGACTATCTTGCCGAAGGCACAACCACACGCCACCGATACCGGTCGCTGTCCGAACGATTCCGCATCATGGGTTACTACTTCGGATGGCCCGGCACGATCATGCGCCATTTCTCGTTCATACCACGCTTTATTTCCTACAGATTAAATACTAAAAAATCCCGCTCATGAAATATTACATAGCCGAAGGCACTACTCCAGTGGGGCCATTTGAAATCGACGAACTTGTAAGCCGCGGAATCACTCCCGACACTCTTGTCTGGGCTGCCGGCATGACCGACTGGAAGCCCGCACGCACTGTCGACGAACTACAGGGCCTCTTTGAACCGGTACCTCCGCCACTCACGCCTCCCGAACCACCGGCAACCGTCTACAGCAATACGACTCCCCCGCCCTATTCCTCTGTAGAACATCAGCCCGTAGCCGACATCCCGCCAAAGCCATTCGACTGGATGTGGCTGGCCATCGCCGTCACAATATGCTGCTGCTCGCCGATTGCAATTATCGGTATAATATACGGAGCCCAGGCCAACGGCCGGTGGAACCGCGGGGAATATGATGCCGCATATAAAGATTTCGATAAATCCCGTATCTGGACTCTGGTAGCTCTTGCCCTGACTATCATTGGATATATTCTCTATGCAGCCATATATCCGTCGATACTTTCTTCGCTATGATTATCAATACCACTTTTGCTATCGACCGCCCCATCACCGAGCAATGGCTCACATGGCTGCGTATGGCATATATTCCCGAAGCGTTGACTATCGGCAATCTATCGGCGCCAGTACTCACGCGGATTCTAACCGACCACACGGTCGGCGAAAGCGATGCCGACAGCTACGCGCTGCAACTTCGTGCCGAATCCGCCGACGACATTGACCGGTGGCTGTCAATCCTTCAGCCCGATCTACTCAACCGCATGGCCGGGCGCTGGGGCAGTAAAGCACTATACTTCAATACCTTGATGGAGGAAGTCTCGATATGACGCCGGTGCGGCGCGATCCTGCCCTCAACGAGTGGGACCGCATAATCATCGGTATCGATCCGGGAACCAACATACTCGGCTACGGCATACTCGGTGTAAAAAAGTCCAAGCCCCACATGATCGCAATGGGAGTAGTCAGACTCGGTAAACTTCCCGACCACTACATGAGACTTGGACACATCTACTCTCGCGTCCAGGGCATCATCGAGCAATATTTGCCCGACGAAATGGCTCTTGAGGCTCCTTTCTTCGGTAAAAATGTACAGTCGATGCTGAAACTCGGTAGAGCTCAAGGAGTGGCGATGGCGGCCGCAATTGCCCGCGAAATAGTTGTCACAGAGTATGAACCGCGCAAAATAAAACTCTCTATTACCGGTAACGGCGGCGCTTCAAAAGAACAGGTGCGCGAACTCCTTCGGCGCATACTGTCTATTCCCGACGAGTCAATGATTCCTGAACTCGACTCCACCGATGCCCTCGCTGTAGCACTATGCCACTTTTACGAGTCGCAAAAACCGGCCATAGCCAAAGGCCCTTCATCGTGGAAAGAATTCATTGCCCGCAATCCCGACCGCATAAAAAAATAATTTCTCCCGTCTCAAAAAATATTTAATCTTACACAAAAAAATTGTACGTTTATTTATATGATTATAAACCCATTATAAATCCCTATAGATTCTCTCTAATTTTACACAATAATTTATGAAAAGAGCATTGACTACTATAGTAATAACTATAATTAGTGTTACCGCGTTTTCACGTACGGCTGGAGACGTAAAACAGATTCTATGCGGCGAATGGTATCAGGAAGGCACCAGTCAGCCGGGATGGGTTAAATATAATTCTGACGGAACGGGTTCCTTAATGATGCCTATATTCTTTTTTTATGACGAGTCGATAAACGATTTCACGTGGAGTTTATTGGATGATAAAACATTGGTTACTATGTACCCGAACGACAAAGTATTTCGTGAAACCATTTTGATTATCGACAACAACACCATAAGACTCAATGGCACCAAATATATCCGGCGTGGTTCAAAGAGCGAGACACCTTCGGACACTCCATCATCTGCAAGCACACCAAAATCGAATATATCGCAGCGCTCATCGTCGTCACCTATAGTAAAAAAAGTCAAGCCCGTTGTTATTAAGCATGTGGAGAGCTTTGAAGACTTTCCATTAATGTATTCCAATCTTATTGGTCTGCCATTTGACTTCCGTAACTCTGAATTAGCCGAAATTAAGACTTATTGCGATAATAACGGATATTCATATACTGGCAAGGAATATGATAGTTTGAAATTCATTCAAGTTTCCAATCCGGTAACTAAAATTTTTGGACAGAATTTTGAAGTAAGAATTCATGAGAGTAATGGTTTTGTTTATGATAAAGGCTGTCATGTAAAAATGTCATTGGAATGGTACTCTCCTCGTTACTCTTCTTTAGAAGAGCTGGAATCCGACTTTAAAAAATTCACCACTGCTATTGAAAAAGCCGGTGGCATATTCGATGGATATGATGAAACATGTCATCGCTCAATGTATCACTTCCCGAATGGAGTGAAAATTTCCACTAAAACATGGAGTGATAGTATCCAATTATTTATCACTATTCCATAATTTTCATGAAGACTCACTAAAAAACATTACATCATGCGAAAATTTGCGATACTAACTATCATACTATGTAGCACATTGTCGTTATGCTACGCCCGTCCAGCCGCTGACGATGCGCCTCAATACTATGTTGCCGGCGTAGCGTTTTACAACGTAGAGAATCTCTTCGACACCATAAATCAGAACGGACGTTTCGATCTTGATTATACTCCCGAAGGTCGCCGTATGTGGGACTCCATACGCTACAACAACAAGCTCGACAATCTCGCCGCCGCTATCACTACCGCGATGGTGACACCGGAGACTCCCGACGGCCCGGGCATAATCGGACTTTCTGAAGTTGAAAACGAATCGGTAGTACGCGATCTCGCAGCACGCATCGATGCCACACTCATCGCTCAAGGCCGAAATCCATGGGGATTGCAATATATCCACCACGACTCTCCCGACCCGCGCGGAATCGACGTCGCCATGCTATACAATCCGGCCTACTTTGAAGTAAGCAATGTCAACAACCACAAGTTCACACTCCCCGACGAGCCTACATTCCGTACCCGCGACCAGATGGTTGTAAGCGGCCGGATGCTCGGACTACCTATCTCCGTAGTAATAAATCACTGGCCGTCGCGTCTGGGCGGACAACAGGAAAGTGAATACCGACGTATCGCCGCCGGACAGCTCACCCGCCAGATAGTCGACTCTCTGCGCTCGGCCGACCCGGACGCGGCAGTTGTCGTGATGGGCGACCTCAACGATGATCCTCGCGACAAGTCTGTCATCAACGGACTCGGTGCTGTCGCCGAACGTGAAAAATCCACCCCCGATGGCTTGTACAATCCGTTTGCGTGGATACTCGACAATGGTGTAGGCACACTGTGCTACGACGGAAACTGGAATCTGTTCGACCAGATAATAGTATCGGGAAACACAGTAAAAGATTCTGTCGACGACAGCCTCACATATTGGAAAGCCACCGTACACAACCTGCCAATGCTACGCACAGCCAGAGGCAAATACAAAAACTATCCCCACCGCACTTTTGCCGGACAGAACTATCTTAACGGCTATTCCGACCACTTCCCAACCGAGATATTCCTCATTGTCAAGCTATGACGACTGATGTATTCAACCGCTCCGAGCTGTTGCTCGGCACGGCCGTCATGCAGCGCCTCGCCGATACTCGTGTCATCATATTCGGCGTAGGGGGTGTAGGGAGCTGGTGTGCAGAGTCGCTCGTACGCACCGGCCTGTCACATCTTACAATAGTAGATGCCGACAGCGTCTGCCCGACCAACATCAACCGCCAGATGATGGCGACAACACTCACCGTCGGACAGCCGAAAGTCGAAGCCCTGCGACAGCGTTTGCTCGAAATCAATCCCGATGCCGACATCACTGCCATACACGACATATATACGCCCGACAACGCCGCCGCTTTCAATCTCAGCAACTACGACTACATCGTCGACGCTATCGACTCATTGCGCGACAAAGCCGCCCTAATACTTCACGCCACCTCGCTACCCCACAGCCGTCTATACTCGTCGATGGGCGCCGCATTAAAAATCGACCCCACTCGCATATCCGTAGCCGAATTCTGGCAGGTACAAGGATGCCCGCTCGCAGCAGCACTGCGGCGGCGGTTCAAGCGCGACAAGACATTTCCTCGGCGCAAGTTCAAGTGCGTGTTCTCCCCCGAACTACGCCCCAATCTCGGCAAACCGATCGATGACGGCAGTGCTACATATACCAAAACTGCCACAAACGGTTCGCTCGTACATATCACCGCCATCTACGGATTCACTTTAGCCGGACTTATCATCAGCGACATTACATCGGCCGACCAATAGTCCGGTTGAATTAAAAACGTTTTTTTTTGAATCATATGTCGACCACAACTGTGGCCGATTGGACTAACTTTGCATATACCATAAGCTTGCACATAACCGATATCACATCTTTTCTATGAAATCATCGCTCATCTCATCTTTTGTTACCGCACTTCTAATCGCGTTTCCGGCTACAGCAGCTCGCCCGGCCATTGTAGTCGACGAAATCGCATGCTCTCCCCTCCCATTCTACCGCTACTCCGACAAAGGCGAACCGTGTCGTGCAGCCGACATCACCGTCCGCGGGCGCAATCTGAACGGTAAAACAAATATTGGCATCAGTTACAACGGACAATCTTTCCGGATACCGGTCACGCTGTCGGGCGATACACTTTTCTGTGGCGAGATTCTTCTGCCGCCGCAGATTCCGGCAGGTTCTTCTGCCGACATTCGGCTTTCGTTAGGACAGGCTTATACCGACATATCGGTACCACCGATGCGACATTGGACGGTGTATCTTTACAACCACTCTCACGTAGATATCGGCTACACCAACACCCACAAAAACGTAGAACACCTGCATGTATCCAACGTGCGCGAAGGCATGCGCCTCGCCAAGGAGACATCATCACTCCGACCCGGAGCCCGCTATGTGTGGAATCCGGAAGTCACATGGCCTGTAGAGCGCCTGTGGTCGTCCGATCCCGACTCGCGCCACGAAATTATCGAAGCCATACGCAAGGGACACCTCGCCATCGATGCGTCATACGTCAATCTAAACACCAGCATTCTCTCTGACGAAGAGATGTTTCATGCATTCGATTTCTCACGCAAGATGCAGGAGCTGGCGGGCGTGCCAAGCGATGTATTCCAGCAGTTCGATATTCCCGGTATGTCATGGGGTCTGGTGCCGGTAATGGCCCATCGTGGCATAAAATACATCATTTCCTGGCCGAATACCGACCGTGGCGGCGTTGCTCATTCCAACGGCATCGATGGATTCCCGTTCTGGTGGATAGGTCCTGACGGAAAATCAAAAGTTCTCTTCCTGCAACCGGGTACATACGCCAACAGTGGCAGTATGGCAAAAGGCGCTACGACCGGTCGCCCTTGGTTCGGTCAACGCGATCATCGCAAAGTTCCGGCACGCATTTCCATAGGCGACGCCAATGTTGACTTCACATCGCGTCTTTCCGAACTGGAAGCATCCGGATACCCCTACGACATTCTGGTTCTATCGTGGACACTGTGGGACAACTGCCCACTCGATGCCGACGTCCCGTATGCCGTAGACAGGTGGAACGCCACCCATGCATACCCAAAAATCATTATTGCCGGTGGACACGAAATCATGTCTGATATCGAACGCCGCTACGGCGACACCCTTCCATCCGTAAGCGGTGACTACACAGAATACTGGACTGATGGTCTCGGATCAGCAGCCCGGCTGACAGCCATGAACCGCCGCAGCAAGAATCGGCTTACACAAGCCGAAACAGCCTGGAGCATATTGAGTGGTATCGACGAAGCTCCGCGCGACGAAATGGATCGCTCATGGCACGACATCATGATGGGGTCTGAACACACATGGGACTTTGAAAACCCCTACGAACCATATTTCCACGAAGCTCTGTTTAAGTCAAAGGAAGCATACTTCAATTGTGCAGAAGCTTCTTCACAACTTCTGCTTGACGAGGCGCTCGGACTGGCAGCCAGTAAGTCCAACGGCGCTCTCGGCCCTAAAGCCGGACCTGCCAACGGCGGTATAGCCGTCATCAATACCCATTCTTGGCCATCACGCTCATTGATAACACTTTCACCAAAAGAGAGCCAGCTCGGCGACAGAATAGTCTCCGCCGACGGACGCATTCTTCCCTCACAACGTCTCTCCGACGGATCTCTGGTATTCCTGACCGACACTGTAGCCCCGTTGTCGACCGTACACTACCGCAACGTACAAGGTTCGGCCTCCGGAGGATCTATGACCAACCGTGAGTCTTCCCATATCGCCAACAGCCTCATTTCGGCCGACATTGATCCTACCACAGGAAATATTACCTCACTCGTCCTAAACGGCGATACATACAACTACATAGACACCTCCGATGCCGACCACGGAGCCAACAACTGCGCGTGGCTGCCGGCCAACGTCGACGAGCCACGTACTGATTCTGTCATCTCAATAGAATTGGCCGAAAACGGCCCGTTGCTCACAACCGTGCGCATAACATCTGCCATGACAGGATGCCGGTCGGTAACACGCACAGTGACTATAGCAGACTCACTGCCTTGGATTTACATCAACAACGAAGTCGATAAACTTCCCCTCGAAGCCAAAGACGGCATACATTTCGGTTTCCCATTCAATATAGCAGACCCGGTATGCCGTGTCGACATTCCCTGGGGAGTAATGCAAATGGAAAAAGACCAGTGGCCACAGGCATGCCGAAACTGGACTGCGATGCAGCACTGGGTCGACATCACCGACGGAAACCGGGGTGTCACATGGTGTTCACTCGATGCCCCTCTGTTTGAATATGGCGCACGTACGGCCAACATCTCATACGGATGGGGCGGACAAGGCCCATGGAACACCGCCTACACACCGTCGGCCCGGTTATATTCATGGGTGATGAACAACCATTGGCATACCAACTTCCCGCTTACACAGGATGGCCCGGTGAGATTTGCCTATGCCATCATGCCTCATCAGGGAGACAATATTCCGGCAGCCAACCGCTTTGGTCTTGAGCAGTCGCAGCCCATGCTACATGTCACCACCGACACCGATCCTGCCATAAAACCGATATTCACGCTCGACAACGACGCCGTCTACGCTACCATCGTCAAGCCGCATGCCGATGCCGGCACTGTCACCGTGAGGCTACGTTCCGTATCACCACGCACAGAGACCGTATCTCTATCATTCCCTAACCACAAACCTGCGACCGTACAGCTCTTCGCCACAGAGCAAAGCGACCCGATATCGGTCGACAACACTCTGCAGCTGTCGCCCTACGGCATGGCGACATTACAGTTGACATTCGACTGATACATTCTTTCCCGCATACACGTGACGGTTACCGACATGGTAGCCGCCACGCATTTTTCCGCATAAAATTCAGGATCATTGATATTTTTTTAGCAAAAATATAGCGGCAACACCATCACGTTTGACAGAAAATCCTTAACTTTGTATCTTGATAAAAATGACAACATGCGCAAAATCATCACTTTATCGCTCTTACTCACCCTAACAATCTCATTGTCAGGATGTGGCGAATATCAACGCATACTCAAAAGCTCTGACCCCGACGCAAAGCTCGAATACGCAAAGCGCGCGTTCGAGGAGAAAAAATACACTCAGGCCGCTACCGTACTCACCGACATCATCACACTGTTCAAGGGTACGGCTAAAGCCGAAGAATCGCTGTATCTACTGGCCATGAGCCACTATGAAAACCGCGAATACGACAACTCTACAGCTTATTTCCGCACATACTATAACCGATATCCTAAAGGGATCTACTCCGAAATGGCCCGCTACTACGCAGGCTATGGCCTATACCTTGATTCTCCCGAGCCACAGCTCGACCAGTCGTCGACAATAAAAGCCATTGAAGAGTTACAGTCGTTTCTCGACTACTATCCGCGCAGCGACAAAGTTCCCGCAGCGCAAAACGCAATATTCGAGCTCCAAGACAAGCTCACACTAAAAGAGTTGCAGAACGCGCAGCTTTACTACAACCTCGGCACATATCTCGGCAACAACTATCGGTCAGCAATAGTCGTCGCTAAAAACGCGATTAAAAACTATCCCTACTCAAAATACAAGGAAGACCTCGAACTCGTCATACTAAAATCAACATATCAGGAAGCAATCAACTCCGTCGACGAGCGTAAGGCCGACCGTTTCCGCGATGTTATAGACGAATACTACTCGTTTACCAACAACTGGCCCGAAAGCAAACACAAAGCCGAAGCTGACAACATTCTCCGAATTGCTCAAAAATACGTAACAGAATAAAAATATATCGCACTATATACTTATTATGGACTACAAGAAATACAA